>NZ_CP029551.1:720000-1065000 GCF_003173735.1 Methylobacterium radiodurans
CGAAGGACCCCGATCCGTCGCGCGAGCGCGCTGCTCACATGTTGCGCATCATGTGCCGGCGCATCATCCGGCGCTCCATGTGCCGGCGCACTGCCCGGCGCTCCATGCGGCGCTCCATGTGCCGGCGCATCGCGCGGCGCTCCATGCGGCGCTCCATCGGGGTCATCTGCACGTGCGTGACGGCGTCGGGCGCGGTGACGCCCGCGGGGATGCCGGGGGCCGCGGAGGCCGGACCGGCGAGGGCGGCGGCCCCCATCGCGGCGGCGACGGCGACGGCGAAGGTCAGTTTCCTCACGAGAGTTTCCTGGTCTCGAATATCCGGGCGCGGCACCCGGTTCATCCTCCCGTGCGGGAGGTTCGGAGCAGATTCTCGTGCCCAGCGGGCACGACGGACCACCGCAGGAGCCCGCCGTGCCCAACCCTTCAATCAGAGATTGGTTTCTTCAAAAGCCTTCACCCACTCGGCGCAGATGCCCGAGCGGACGATGTCGTCGCGGGTGAACTCCACCACCGGGATCGGCATCATCCGGCTCTTCACGAGGTGGATCACGGTGCGCAGGCCGGATGTCTCGCGCAGGTCCGTCTGCGAGACGTCGCCGTTGATGATCACCTGGCAATCGTCGCCGATGCGGGTGAGGAACATCTTGATCTCGGCGGTGGTGGTGTTCTGCGCCTCGTCGAGGATCACGAGGCAGTTCTTGAAGGTGCGCCCGCGCATCACCTCGAAGGGCACGATCTCGATGTCGCCGGTCTTCAGCGCGATCTCGAAGGCGGCCTGGCCCATGCGCTCCTTCATGGCCTCGGTGAGGGGCGCCACCCAGGGGGCGATCTTGTCTTCCAGGGTTCCGGGAAAGAAGCCGAGCGAGCGGCCCGAGGGGACGTTCGGCCGCGTGATCACGACCTTGGCGATGCGGCGCTGACGGAGCTGGTCGGCAGCGCGGGTGCCGGCGATGAAGGTCTTGCCCGTTCCGGCGGGCCCCAGGACGATGACTTGCGCGTGCCTGGCGAGGGCGTCGAGATATTCGCCTTGTCTGTCGGTCAGGGGTTGAATCGGGCTTAAACAACGTTCCTCGTCGAACCGGGTCCGGTGCACCCGGGCACCGCGATCTTCCACCAGCTCAAGTCGTGCGCGCCGTCTTTTCATCGATCAACACTCCACCTGGACTTGCCAATCTGGAACTGTCACTGCGCCGTCGTCGAAAACCTTTTATTCAGACCTGTTTCGCCCTTTGCACCTCAATGGTGGACCGTGTTCACGGGTTCCATCGCGGCCGCAGATGCCTGTGCAAACCGGCACGTCTCAGGCAAGCAACGGCCGCACCAAGCCAGCGCGCGTGCGCGAGCTTGGGAGTAGCTGTTGCAATTCGGAGACGATCTTGAGGGCGGTGCCGGATCAGGCGCTGCCGCGCCGCGGGGTGGACACAGGATGACACGGCATCCGTCACGCCCTCGATCCTGACTCGCCGCGAGGCGATTCCGGCCGGTCCTGCCGCCCTGAAAAGTCCGGGCTTGAGCCGGCGGGACAGCTCACCCCGGCTGGAGGAAGCTGTCGAGCACCATCTTCCGGCCGGCCTTGTCGAAGTCAACGGTCAGCTTGTTGCCGTCGACCCCCGCGACGGTGCCGGGCCCGAACTTGGTGTGGAAGACCCGCTGGCCGCCCTGGAAGGCCGAGGCGCTGCCGGTGGATTTCGCCACCAGTTCGCCCTCGATCTGGCGGGGACCGCCGGAACCTCGGCCGGACGAGGCGCCGAAGCCGCGCCCGTTGGTCGCGGCCTGCGCCCGCTGCCAGCCGGGCGTGCCGTAGGAGGAGCCGAAGGGCGCCGGGTTGCGGTCGAAGCGGGAGGCGCCCGCCGAGAAATGCGCCGGAGCCTCGACCACGTCGACGGAGGCCTCGGGCAGCTCGTCGATGAAGCGCGAGGGGATGGTCGAGGACCACAGCCCGTGGATGCGGCGGTTGACCGCGAATGACAGCTTGGCGCGCTTGCGCGCCCGGGTCAGGCCGACATGGGCGAGGCGGCGCTCCTCCTCGAGCCCCGCCCGCCCGCTCTCGTCGAGCGCCCGCTGATTCGGGAACAGGCCGTCCTCCCAGCCGGGCAGGAACACGGTGTCGAACTCTAGGCCCTTGGCGGCGTGGAGCGTCATCAGCGAGACGCGCTCGGCCCCTTCCGCCTCGGAGGCCTCCATCACCAGCGAGACGTGTTCCAGGAAGCCCGCGAGATCCGGGAACTCCTCCATGGAGCGGACGAACTCCTTGAGGTTCTCCAGGCGCCCGGCCGCGTCCGCCGAGCGGTCCTTCTGCCACATCTCGGTGTAGCCGGATTCCTCCAGGATGGTCTGCGCCACCTCGGAATGGGGCTGGCTCTCGACCGAGCGGGCCCAGCGGGAGAAGCTTTCGGTCAACGCGCGCAGGGTCGAGCGCACGCGGGGCTTCAGTTCGTCGGTCTCGCAGAGGCGCCGGGCGGCGAGCAGCAAGGGCACGCGCTCGGCGCGGGCATAGGCGTGGAGTTGCTGGAGCGTGGCATCGCCCAGGCCGCGCTTGGGCGTATTGACGATGCGCTCGAAGGCGAGGTCGTCGGCCGAGTTTGCGGTGACGCGCAGGTAGGCCAGCGCGTCGCGGATCTCGGCCCGCTCGTAGAAGCGCGGGCCGCCGACCACCCGGTAGGGCAGGCCGAGCTGGACGAAGCGGTCCTCGATCTCGCGCATCTGGGCGGAGATGCGCACCAGCACGGCGATCTCGGAGAGGGGGTGCTTCTTCCCCTGCAGCCGCTCGATCGCCTCGGCGATCTGGCGCGCCTCCTCCTCCGAATCCCAGGCGCCCGTCACGGTGACGCGCTCGCCCGGCTCGTCGTCGGTGCGCAGCGTCTTGCCGAGCCGCCCCTCGTTCCGGGCGATCAGCCCGGAGGCGGCGGCCAGGATGTGCCCGGTCGAGCGGTAGTTGCGCTCCAGCCGCACCACGACGGCGCCCGGGAAGTCGTGCTCGAAGCGCAGGATGTTGTCGACCTCGGCCCCGCGCCAGCCGTAGATCGACTGGTCGTCGTCGCCCACGCAGGCGACGTTGCGGTGTCCCTGCGCCAGCAGGCGCAGCCAGAGGTACTGGGCGACGTTGGTGTCCTGGTACTCGTCCACCAGGATGTAGCGGAAGCGGCTCTGGTAGTTCTGCAGGATGTCCGGATTCTCGCGCCAGAGCTTGAGGCAGAGCAGCAGCAGGTCGCCGAAGTCGACGGCGTTGAGCGTCGCGAGCCGGGCCTGGTAGGCGGTGTAGAGCGCGGCCCCCTTGCCGAAGGCGAAGGCCTGCCCCTCCCCCGCCGGGACCTGCTCGGGCCCGAGGCCCCGGTTCTTCCAGCCGTCGATGGCGTGGCTCAAGGCGCGGGCGGGCCAGCGCTTCTCGTCCACGTTCTGGTCGAGGATGACCTGCTTCATCAGGCGGAGCTGGTCGTCGGTGCCGAGGATGGTGAAGTCGGATTTCAGCCCGACGAGCTCGGCGTGGCGGCGCAGGATCTTGGTGCCGATGGCATGGAAGGTGCCGAGCCAGGGCATGCCCTCGCCCGCCGGCCCGATCAGGGTGCCGATGCGGTGCTTCATCTCCCGGGCGGCCTTGTTGGTGAAGGTCACCGCCAGGATGTCGTAGGGCCGGGCGCGCCCCGTCGCGATCAGGTGAGCGATGCGGGTGGTGAGAACCCGGGTCTTGCCGGTACCGGCGCCCGCCAGCACCAGGACCGGCCCCTCCGTGGTCTCGACCGCGCGGCGCTGCTCCGGGTTCAGCCCGTCGAGGTAGGCGGCCGCGTCCGGGCGCAGCCCGCCCATTGCGCGGGCGGAGATCGAGCTGCCGGCACCCTGGGACCCGGCGGCCCCGGCGGCACTGGAAGCGGCGTGCGGAGGGTTCTGCATGGGATCCTCCCTGGACCAAAACGCGAACGGCGTCGAGGGCCGGCGCCCGGCCCGGACAGGCCGTGCCGGCTCGTGTCGCGGGCCCTGCGCAGGAACCCGGCGGGTGCTCGCACGTCGTTCCTGCATACGATCACGGCAACAGGAGGATCGCCATGCGCCTCGCACACGTCACCCTCGCCGCCATCCTGGCGCTCGCCGCCGGACCGGCCTCAGCCCAGGTCCTGTCGAACCCGACTTCGACCAACCAGGCGCTGACCAACCAGAGCAACAGCCGGTCCAACCAGATCGGCACCACGAGCCAGAACAACGCCGCCCGCATGGAGATGCAGCGGAGCCAGACGGCACAGCCGCCGGCCCCGCCGAGCGGCGTCGTGGGCGCGCCGCGGCGCTAGGGGCGCCTCGACCCGACCCGCTCCGCAAGGCCGTGTCAGCCCTTCAGGGCGCGAAGCGCCGCGAAGGGGCTGGCATCGGGATCGGGCGCGGGCGGGTTCAGCACAGGCTCGACCTGCGCCAGCGCGTCGGCGAGCGAGAAGGCCGCCCCGCTCTGGAGCCGGCCGCCGGCCGCGTCCCGGTGGCCGCCGCCGCGGAACTTGCGCGCGCCGTCGAGCGCCGTCTCGTTGTTCGAGCGGAAGGAGAGCGTGCCGACCCGCTGCACGTTGACGACGCGGCGGGCCCGGCCGGCCTCCATGATCAGGTCGGAGATGCGCTGGAAGGCGCCCGAAT
This sequence comes from Methylobacterium radiodurans, assembly GCF_003173735.1. NCBI lineage: Bacteria > Pseudomonadati > Pseudomonadota > Alphaproteobacteria > Hyphomicrobiales > Methylobacteriaceae > Methylobacterium > Methylobacterium radiodurans. The sequence continues at coordinate 724,612 of NZ_CP029551.1, forward strand.
CGAGCCCGAAGGAGAGCAGCGTGCCGTCCGAGAGCGGCCGGAACAGCTCCTCCGAGCGGGCGAGCGCGCGGGCGACGCGCATGCGGGTGGTGAGGGCCGCGTCGTCGTCGGGATCGCCCGCCATCAGGTCGTCGACGAGGCGGAGGCGCACGGCACCCAGCCGGGCCTCGATCTCGGCCGGGCTGAGACCCTCGCGCAGCAGCGCGGCGAGCGCCAGGAGCAGGCCGCTCAGGAAGCGGTCGTGCCAGGGATGGCCCACCGGGATCAGGGTCGAGACGTTGTCCCAGAAGGCCTCGTCGAGGGCGAGGCCGCCCAGAAACTCCGGTCGGTCCTTGCGCCAGAGATCGAGGGCGTCGACCGCCGCGACGAGGCTCGCGAGGTCGGCGTCGCCCTCGCCGGCCTCCGGCGCGTAGAGCGCGCGCTGCTCGTAGGCCATCCGGGTGGCGCAGCGCTCCGTGTCGATCAGCACGACGGTGTCCGGGTCGCCGGCATCGAAGCGCTTCAGGGCGGGCCGCTCGGGATCGTCCTGCGGCTCCAGCTTCTGGGCGCGCAGCTGGTCGATCGAGGAGGCGTGGTGGTCGAGCACCACGAGGCGATGGCGCCGCTCGGCCTCGCGCTTCAGGTTCATCTGCGCGAAGCGGCGGATGAAGGTGACGGCGACCTCCTCCAGGCCCAGATCGGTGAGGATCAGCAGCTCGGGCGCCTTCGTGCGCTCCAGCCGCTTCAGCTCGGTCTCGACCACCGGCCCAACATCCGAGTAGCGCGGGATGTGCACCACCCGCCGCACGTCGCGGAACCGGCCGACGACCGTCGAGGCGCCGTAGCCGTCGAGGTCGTGATGCGTGAGTTGGGTGGCGTTCAAACCGTGTCTCCTCGCGGGCGGCTCAGGCCAGCGTGCGCGGGCCCGACGGCGTCTCGATCTCCGCCGTGTAGCGGAATACGGGACCTTCGCGAATCTCCGGCGAGTCGATGAGGCCGATCTCCCGGTAGAGGGCGGCAGCCGCCTCCGGGTCGGGATGGTCGAGCCGGAAGGCGAGGAGCCGCGCGCCGAGATTCGGCATGGCGCGGGCCGGATTGCCCTCCGGACCCCACGCCATCAGGCAGGGCGCGAGGCCGTCGAGCGGCAGCGCGCCGTCGTCGCGCACGCCGAAACGCCAAGCGAGCGCGCCGCGCGTCATGCGGGCCGGGCGGCCGAACAGGCCGGGCCGCTGAGCCACCGCGCCGTCGAGGTCGTCCGTGCGCGCCACGAAGGCCCGCAGGCGCCGTCCGGCCTCCCAATCGGCCCGCACCCCGCCCGCATCGTCGAGGCCGAACCAGCGCGGGCGGCCGGGATGGGGCGCCTTGGGATCGACCGCGATCACTTCGAGGAAGAGCGCCTCGCCGAGGCGCAGCAGGTGGTTGCGCGTGCCCATCTCGCGGTGGCGCCCGCCCTCGGGAATGTCGAGCTCGAGGCTCTCGCGGACATGGGCGATTCCTTCCGCGAGGGTGGGGGCGACGACAGCGAGGTGGTCGAGGGTGAGCATGCGGGTCCTTCGCGGTTACAGCCCCTTGCGCAGCTGATCGTGCACGAAGGCCAGGAAAGCGAGAAACTCCTTCGCTTCGAAGAAGATCACGTCGGATCCGGTCAGGCCCCAGAGCTTGCGCAGCTCGTCCGGCGACAGGTCGCTCTGCAGGACCTGTCCGATGAAATCGCGCAGGCGTCGGCGTTCCTCACCTTTGAAGTTCCGCAGGGCAGAGTGGGCGGCGTCCCTCAGGCCGTCGTGTTCAAGGTCGGTGTCCTGATGGAACCGCATGCCGAAAGACCGGAATTCCGGGGTCGGCGGCAGGCGGCCGAGCCGCTTCTTCGTCCGGTTCCGCTTCTTCGTCCTCTGGCCCACAGCGATCAGCCCGATCCGCGCCTGCGCCACCGATCCTAGGCGAGGACTTTCCGCCGGCCCAAGCCGCGATGCCGACCTTGGAACGCGAAACGCCGGAGCCCCTTCCAGGGCCCCGGCGCCGCGTTCCGTCCTGACAGGCCGGGCGTCGCCGCCCGGCCCGTCCGCTCAGAGCGAGTAGTACTGCACGAACTCGATCGGGTGGGGGGTCATCTCGTAGCGCAGCACCTCGGTCATCTTCAGCTCGATGAACGAGTCGATCTGGTCGTCCGAGAACACGCCGCCGGCCTTGAGGAAGTCCCGGTCCTTGTCGAGGCTCTGGAGGGCCTCACGGAGCGAGCCGCACACGGTCGGGATCTGCTTCAGCTCGCGCGGGGGCAGGTCGTACAGATCCTTGTCCATCGCCGGACCCGGATCGATCTTGTTGAGGATGCCGTCGAGGCCGGCCATCAGCAGCGCCGAGAAGGCGAGGTAGGGGTTCGCCATCGGGTCGGGGAAGCGGACCTCGACGCGCTTGGCCTTCGGGTTCGTCGTCCACGGGATGCGGCAGGAGGCCGAGCGGTTGCGGGCCGAGTAGGCCAGCAGCACCGGGGCCTCGTAGCCCGGGACAAGGCGCTTGTAGGAGTTGGTCGAGGGGTTGGTGAAGGCGTTCAAGGCCTTGGCGTGCTTGATGATGCCGCCGATGTACCAGAGGCATTCCTGGGAGAGATCGGCGTACTTGTCGCCCGCGAAGAGCGGCTTGCCGTTCTTCCAGATCGACTGGTGCACGTGCATGCCGGAGCCGTTGTCGCCGTAGACGGGCTTGGGCATGAAGGTCGCGGTCTTGCCGTAGCTCTGCGCCACGTTGTGGATGCAGTACTTGTAGATCTGCATGTGGTCGGCGAGCAGCGTCAGCGTGTCGAACTTCATGCCGAGTTCGTGCTGGGCGCTCGCCACCTCGTGGTGGTGCTTCTCGACCTTCACGCCCATCGACTGCATGGCGGCCAGCATCTCGCCGCGCATGTCCTGGGCCGAATCCTGAGGCGGTACCGGGAAGTAGCCGCCCTTGGTCTGCACCCGGTGGCCGAGGTTGCCGCCCTCGTAGTCGGTGAAGCCGTTGGTCGGAAGCTCGGTCGAGTCGAGCTGGAAGCCGGTATGGTAGGGGTCGGCGCCGAACTTCACGTCGTCGAAGACGAAGAACTCGGCCTCGGGGCCGACATAGATCGTGTCGCCGATGCCGGTGGAGCGCAGATACGCCTCGGCGAGCTTGGCGGTCGAGCGCGGGTCGCGGGAATAGGGCTGGCCGCTGGACGGCTCCAGCACGTCGCAGACGATCGACATGGTGGAGGCGGAGAAGAACGGGTCCATGCAGGCGGTCGCCGGATCCGGCATCAGCAGCATGTCGGATTCGTTGATCGCCTTCCAGCCGGCGATCGACGAGCCGTCGAACATGGTGCCGTCCTGGAAGATCTCGTCGTCGACGAGCGAGACGTCGAAGGTGACGTGCTGCCACTTGCCCCGCGGATCCGTGAACCGGAAGTCCACGTACTTGACGTCGTTGTCCTTGATCTCCCTCAGGACATCCGCTGCGGTCTTTGCCATCCCTGGGAATCTCCTTCAGTCCGGGCTTGCGCCGAATTTGCCCCGCGCGGTCGCGAGGAGGCGGCGCGTGAGCGCGCCGGGCGGCCTTACAGGCGGGGATGGCGCAAGGCTAGAGGGATTCGGGGAGAGGCGAAACCCGTTGCCGGCTTTAAGTCCTTGTCGAAACAGGAGTCTCACGTCCCGTTCTCGCTGCGTTGCGGGATGACGAAGGGCGGTCCCTGTCCGCACCCGACCACCGGACGCGCTCCACGGGCGCCGATCGGACCCGTCCGCATCCGGATGCCGGGAGCACCGGCCGGCCTCTCGGACATTGTCCGGACGGAGCGCGGGCCTTCCTCTCCCACGGGATCGTGGCGGCCGGAGGCAGCGCGGTGAGCCTGCGTCACCGTGTCCGTCGCACCCTCCGGAAAGGCGCCGGATCGAGGGCGGTTGCTTCAGGGACGGCCGATTCGATTGCGCGAGGGTGAAACGAGCACCCTTGACCGCCGCCCGGGGCGGTGCCATGTGTCGCCGCGCTAAAGCGTTGAAATCGCTCTAGTTTTCAAGAGTTCTAATCTGTCGCGCTATGCAGGGGCCCGCCGGAGGGCTCCGGATCGAAGGACGGCCGAACGGCTTCCGGCCGGCCGAGAACCAAGCCAGGGTTCGCGGATCGCATGATCGTCTGTTCCTGCAACGTCCTGTCCGACGGCGCCGTGCGCGGCTGCCTCGACCCGGGTCCGGCCTGCCCGCGCACGCCGGCCCAGGTCTATGCCTGCCTCGGCTGCAGCCCGAAATGCGGGCGCTGCGCCCGCACCATCCGGTCGATCCTGCGCACCGCGCTCGCGGAGGCGGCCGAAGCGGACGCCCATGCCTGCTCGGCGTCTTGCGCGAGCGCGTGCAGTCTGAAACAGTTCCAAACAGCGGACGAGGAGCTGGCCGCCTGACAGGTGCCCGACGGTTCTCGAACCGGGCGCCCATCTCCTCGCGTTCCGACAACGGAGAGAGACTGGGGCATGAAGGGCGACACCAAGGTCATCGAGTACCTCAACCGAGGCCTGCGCAGCGAGCTGACGGCGGTCAACCAGTACTGGCTCCACTTCCGCCTGCTGAACGACTGGGGCTACGTCGACCTCGCCAAGTTCTGGCGCAAGGAATCGATCGAGGAGATGAACCACGCCGACCGGTTCATCGACCGGATCCTCTTCCTCGACGGCTTCCCGAACCTGCAGGAACTCGACCCGCTGCGGATCGGCCAGACCGTGCAGGAGATCATCGAGTGCGACCTCGCGGCCGAGAACGAGGCCCGGGCGCTCTACCTCGAGGCGGCCAAGTACTGCGACTCGATCAACGACCGCGTCTCGAAGCGCCTGTTCGAGGACCTGGCCGAGGACGAGGAGGGCCATATCGACTTCCTGGAGACGCAGCTGGAGCTGATCAACCAGATCGGCCTGCCGCTCTACGCCCAGCGCCACATCGGCGGGCTGGAGCAGATCGCGCCCGAGACCGAGTGAAGCGTCGGCCGTCCCGGGACTTCGGGCCCGGGACGGCTCTCATCCGAGGGGCTCTGCAAGCGCGCGTGTCGCGCATCCGGCGAACGCCCTCGCGACTCTCCCTCCCCCCTCTGCGGGGGAGGGTGGGCCGGCCGTCAGGCCGGGTCGGGTGAGGGGATCCCAGCGTCAGGATCGGGCCGTGCCCTGCATGACGGCTGCACCTCTTCCGTTCGCGTGGTTCCCCTCTCTGCGGGACTACGTCCCGACCGTCACCCTTCGGGTGCCACCCTCCCCCGCAGAGGAGGGGGGAAAGTCGCGGACGTCAAAACCGCATCACGCCTCCCCGCACTCCCCCGCCTCCCGCGCGAGAAGCGCCCGCTTGCGCTCCACGCCCCAGCGGTACCCGGAGAGCGCGCCGTCCGAGCGCACCACCCGGTGGCAGGGGATCGCCACTGCGAGCGCGTTCGCGCCGCAGGCCATCGCCACCGCCCGGACCGCCGCCGGCATGCCGATCACCCGGGCGATCTCGGCGTAGCTCGCGGTCGCGCCCACCGGGATCCGGCGCAGCGCCTCCCAGACCCGCTGCTGGAAGGCGGTCCCGCCGATGTCGAGAGGCAGGTCGAGGCTCCGCCCCGGCGCCTCGACGAGGCCGATCACCCGCGCCATCCAGGCCTCGAAGGTCGCATCGCCCCCGACGAGCTCCGCCGCGGCGAAGCGGTCCTGCAGGTCGCGCACCAGCGCGTCGGGGTCGTCGCCGAGCAGGATCGCGCAGACGCCCCGCTCGCTCGCCGCCACCAGGATGGCGCCGAGCGTGCAGGCCCCGACGCCGAAGCGGATGCGGGCGCCCGCCCCGCCCCGGCGATAGGCGGTCGGGCTCATGCCGAGCCGCGCGGGCGCCTCCGCGTAGAAGCGGCTCGGGGCGTTGTAGCCGGCCTCGTAGAGCGCCGCCGTCACAGTGCCGGCCTCCTGCAGGGTGGCGGCGACGCGCTCGGCCCGGCGCGCCCGCGCGTAGGCCCGCGGCGTCACGCCGGTGACCGCGCGGAAGACCCGGTGGAAGTGGAAGGGGCTGAGGCCCGCCTCCGTCGCCAGGGCGGCGAGCGCCGGCTCGGTCTCGGCGGTCTCGATCCGGCGGCAGGCCCGCGCGACCATCGCGCGCCGCCGCGCCTCCGGCCCCGCCGCGTCCGGCCGGCAGCGCCGGCAGGCGCGAAAGCCCGCGGCCTCGGCCTCCGGCGGTCCGGCATAGAAGCGGACGTTCTCGCGCTTGGCCGCCCGGGACGGGCAGCTCGGGCGACAATAGACGCCGGTGGTACGCACCGCGAAGACGAAGCGGCCGTCCGCCGCGGCGTCGCGGGCCGCGAGCGCCGCCCACATCCCCGCCTCGTCGAGGGGGACGGGGGTTTCAGAGGGCGTGGGCAGGATCGAAGCAACAGGCATCGCGCCAGTTCCGGTCTGGAGGCCCCGCGGGGCCGATCGTCCCATCCTGCGGGTCGCGTTAGGCCTCGGCATCCCGCGCCTTGCGGCCGAATCCTACCAGACCAGGCGCTCGATCACCGCGTCCGGCCGCACCGTCTGGGCGGCGAGCCAGTCTGCGATCTCGCCGAGGCGATGGTGCTCGGCCGTGACCCCGAGTTCCTCCGCGTGGATGCCCCGGGCAACGAGGAGGCTCGCGATGCCGAAGCCGCGCGCGCCCGCGACATCCGTGCGGATCGCGTCGCCCACCGCGATCACCCGGGCGGGATCGGGCGGCTCCTGCCCGTCGAGTTCGCCGGCCCGCGCCAGCGCCGCCTCGTAGACCGGCCGGTGCGGCTTGCCCGCGTAGACGACCGTGCCGCCGAGATCCGCGTAGGCCGCGGCCAGCAGCCCCGCGCAGGGGATCAGCCGCCCGTCCGCCTCGACCACGAGATCGGGGTTGGCGCAGATCATCGGGACGTCCCGGGCGCGGAGCGCCGCGAGGGTGTCGCGGTAATCGTCGGCCGTCTCGGTGCGGTCGTCGAACAGGCCGGTGCAGAGCACGAGGTCGGCGGCCTCGGCGGAGACGAGGTCCACGTCGAGACCGCGGAAGATGCCCGCATCCCGCTCGGGACCGAGATGGTAGAGGCGGGTGCCGGGCCGGTCGGCGATCAGCGCCCGGGTGAGGTCGCCCGAGGTGACGATCGCGTCGTAGGCCTCGCGCGGCACGCCGAACCCGTCGAGGATGCGCCCGACGCCCTCGCCGGGCCGCGGCGCGTTCGAGACCAGCACCACCCGGCGCGGGCGCTCGGAGCCGGGCAGGTGGCGGAAGCGGATCAGCGCCTCGCCCGCGCCCGTATGCGCCCGGCGGCCGTCGTGCAGCACGCCCCAGACGTCGCAGAGGATCAGGTCGTAGGAATCCGCGATCTCCCGGAAACCGGAGAGCGTCGGGATAGAAGCGTGCTCGGTCATGCCTGGTCCTGCGGCGGTCGCGGCGTCCGGTTAGGCGGACGGGGCACGGAAGGCAACGCCCGGGGACCTCAGCTCGCCCGGCGCAGGAAGGAGCGGAAGGGCCGCCGCTGCGGCGGCTCGGGCGGCTCCGGCGGTCCGGCCTCGGCCGGGGGGGCGGCGAGCACGTCGGCCCGCACTGGGCGGGGCGCTGCGAAGACCGAGCCCTGGGCCAGCGCCACGTCGAGGTCGATCAGGTCGGGCACGTCGCCCTCCGCCTCGACCGACTGCGCCACGAGGCGGATCCCGGCCCTGGCGAGCGCCGTCACCAGATCCTCGACGGCGATGTCGGCGAGGTCCGGCCGCTCCGGCCGCAGCAGCATCCCGGCCGGGATCTTGACCTGCCCGACGCCGGCGCGCGCGAGGGCTGCCCCGTCGAAGCGCAGGTCCTGCGGCCGGTCGAGGACGAAGCCGACCTTGCCGCGCAAGGCGCCGAGCGCGCCCGCCTGCTCGGCGTCGAGGCTGCGCCAGCTCGCCTGCGGCAGGGCGAGCACGAGGCGGCCGGCGAGCCCGGCATCGTCGGCGACGAGCCGGGCGAGCCAGCGCAGGAAGCCGGGCTCGTAGAGCGAGAGCGGCGAGAGGCCGTAGGTCACGCTCGCCTCGCTGCCGCGACTGCCGAGATGGCGCGCGACGGTGGCGGCGCGCTGGAGCATGCGGCGATCGAGTTCGGTCGTGCGCCCGTGCCGCTCCAGGACCGGCAGGAAATCCTCGGGCGCGAGGAGGTCGGTGCCCGCGCGCAACCGCGCCAGCGCCTCGTAGGCGACGACCTTGCGCTGCGGCAGGGTGACGACGGGCTGGAGATGCACCTCCAGCCCGTCCTCCTCGAAGGCGGCGATCAGCGCGGCCTCGGGCAGCGGCTCGGGACGCGGCAGGACCGTGCGGGGCGGAAGAGGCCTGGCCGGCGCGGGCGCAGGGGCTGGCAGGGGCGCAGGCACGGGGGCCGGCTCGGGTGCGGGACGCCGCGTCGCGGGCTCCGCGGGCACGGGCCGGACCGGGGGTGGGACGATCGGCTGCGGGACGGCGGGCGCCGGGCGCGGCGCGGCGGGTACGGCCGGCGGACGGGCAGCCGCGGCCTTCAGGCGGGCGACCTCCGCGTCCTGGACGCCGACGACTGCAGTGAGGTCGCGCACGATGCCGCTGAGCAGGCCGATCTCGACGCCGAGTTCCGAGATCTCGGCGGCCAGCCCCGCCTGCTCCGGCTCGGGCCGCGCGGCGGCGAGCGCCTCGGCGCGCAGCAGGCGCTTGGAGAGCCCGTCGACCTCGCGGGAGAGCACGTCGCAGCGCGCCCGCAGGGCGGTGGCGCGGGCGTGGGCGGCGAGCGCTCCGACTGCACCGACGAGGGCGACGGCCAGCGCCCCGGCTCCCGGCCAGAACACCGTGAGGGGCCCGAGGACGACGGCGGCCACCACCCCGAAGGCCAACAGGCTCGCATGCCGGCCGAGGAACCGGAGCATCGCTTGGGTGACACCTGCACGAGATACGCGGTGCGAGGACCGGTCGAGTTCGGCCGGTCCGGAACGCGCTCACGTTGTCGCCGAGGGCCGCCGGGCCGGCAAGGTGGCGGGCGCTAACCCCACCGGTTTTTGCCGCGGTGTGACATCGCGGGAGTAGCGCCCCCGCCCGGCAGGTCGCCGCTGGTCCGGAACCCCCGCGCGAGCGCCCTGATTGGCGGGGCGAGATCCCTCGCACAGCGGACACATTCCTGATGACGGACGACGGCGCGCTCTCCCGGCGCAACCTCTTGGCGGCGGGCGCCGCGATAACGGGCGCGCTCACGGGCGCCGTCGGCCTGGCCGGCCGCGCGAGCGCCGCACCGCCCGCTCCCTCCGTGCCGGCAGATACGGGCGCGGTGCAGGGAAACCGGGTGATGTTCCCGAACTGGCGCGGCGAGGGCGACAAGCCGCCGGCTCCGACCCCGGCCCCCCAGCCGGTCGCCAGGCGCACCGGCTACTGCGTCGTCGGGCTCGGGCGGCTCAGCCTCGACGAGATCCTGCCCGCGCTCGGCCAAACCAAGCACGCGCGGCTCGCCGCCGTGATGTCGGGCTCGCCCGAGAAGGCCCGGCTCGTGGCGCAGCAGTACGGCGTGCCGGAAGACGCGGTCTACGGCTACGGCGACTGGGACAGGCTGAAGGCCAATCCGGACGTCCAGGCCGTCTACATCGTCACGCCGAACGCGGTGCATAAGGACAACGTGCTGGCGGCGGCGAATGCCGGCAAGCACGTGCTCTGCGAGAAGCCGATGGCGGCCAATTCCGCGGAGGCGCGCGCGATGATCGCGGCCTGCGAGCGGGCGAACGTCCGGCTGATGATCGCCTATCGCTGCCAGTACGAGCCCTTCAACCGCGAGGTTGTGCGGATCAGCCGCGCGGGCGAGTTCGGTCGCCCGCGCCTGATCCAGGCCTTCAACGGCCAGACGTCCGGCCTGCCCGAGCAGTGGCGCCTGCGCCGGGCGCTCTCGGGCGGCGGCGCGCTGCCCGATATCGGCATCTACTGCCTCAACGGCGTGCGCGCGCTCCTCGGCGAGGAGCCGGACCGAATCACCGCCCAGGTCTACTCGCCGTCCGGCGACGGCAAGTTCGCCGAGGTCGAGGAGAGCGTGAGCTTCACCCTGAGCTTCCCCTCGGGCGTGATCGCCCAGTGCCTGACGAGCTACGGCGTGCACGAAGCCCGTCGCCTCACGGTGCACAGCGCGGGCGCCGAGATCGATCTGGACAACGCCTTTGCCTACACGGGCCAGCGCCTGTTCGTGACCCGCCGCAGCGGGAAGATCGTTGCGAAAGACGAGCGGATGCTCGTCCACAAGAATCAGTTCGCCCTGGAGATGGACCACTTCGCCCGCTGCATCCAGGAGGGCCGCCGGCCCCGCACCCCGGGCGAGGAGGGCCTGCAGGACCACGTGCTCATGGAGGCGATCTACGAGGCGGCCCGCACCGGCGCGCCGGTCAAGGTCGGGCCGCCCGCGGGCGCCGGGTCGGGCCTCGACGTCACCCGGGGGCCCGAGCCCGAGGAGGCCGGCTAGGGACCCCTCCCCCGCCGAGATCCCGGGACCTTTTCCGTCCAGGATCGACTCGCTGCACGTTCGGGTCAGATCTTTAATCCGCAAAAACACGCGTCCGCACGAAAAATTTTCCGAGCCTCCGGCAAGAAAATTCCGGTTGCCAACGCTCGCATCATTACAAATACTGCATACCAGCGATGCCGCAGGATCTTAGCAAATGATCGCGGACGCTGGGAAAGCATCGACCGGAGGCGCGCCCGGATTATTGTCCGTTCGCGAACCTATTGCCGGCGAGGGAGAAGGAGACGCCCATGACATCCTCCGCCGCAATACGCGCTGAGGCGAGACCCATGGCGGGACGCTGGCTGCAGCTCGGGCTCGGTGTACTCTGCATGGTGGCAGCCGCCAACATCCAGTACGCCTGGACCCTGTTCGTCCCCGAGATTCAGAAGACCTTCGGCTGGGACCGCGCCGCGATCCAGGTCGCCTTCACCATCTTCGTGGTGGTTCAGACCTGGCTCACCCCCATCGAGGGCTACTTCATCGACAAGTACGGCCCCAGCAAGGTGCTGATGTTCGGCGGCCTGATGACGGGCCTGGCCTGGATCGTGAACTCCTACGCGACCTCGCTCACCGGCTTCTACATGGGCTCCATCGTCGGCGGCATCGGCGTCGGATGCGTCTACGCCACCTGCATCAACAACGCCCTGAAGTGGTTCCCGGACCGGCGCGGCCTCGCGGTCGGCCTCACGGCGGGCGGCTACGGTGCGGGCTCGGCGCTCACCATCCTGCCCATCGCCAAGATGATCGATGCGGGCAGCTACGCCCAGGCCTTCTTCACCTTCGGCCTGATCCAGGGCTCGGTGATCATCCTGGCGGCGATCTTCGTGCGCGGCCCGGCCGGCGGTGAGGTCAAGTTCTCCTCGCACGTGCTCCAGACCCGGCGCGACTACACCCTGAAGGAGGCCCTCAACACGAAGGTCTTCTGGGTGATGCTGCTGATGTTCACCTGCACGGTGACCGGCGGCCTGATGGCGGTGGCCCAGCTCGGCGTGATCGCGCAGGACCTCGGGGTGAAGAACTTCCAGGTGAACCTGTACTTCTTCGCCATGGCCGCCCTGCCCTTCGCGCTGATGCTCGACCGCATCATGAACGGCGTGTCGCGCCCGCTCTTCGGCTGGGTCTCGGACAAGATCGGCCGCGAGAAGACGATGTTCATCGCCTTCGCGATGGAGGGTATCGGCATCGTGGCGCTGGGCTACTTCGGCTCGAACCCCTGGGCCTTCGTGATCCTCTCGGGCATCGTGTTCCTGGCCTGGGGCGAGGTGTACTCCCTGTTCTCGGCCACCGCCGCGGACACCTTCGGCTCGAAGCACATCGGCAAGATCTACGGCGTGCTCTACTGCGCCAAGGGCTTGGCCGCCCTGTTCGTCCCGGTCGGCAACCTCCTGATGCAGGCCACCGGAACGTGGTCGACCGTGCTCTACACGGTCGCCATCATGGACCTGACCGCGGCGGTGCTCGCCATCACGGCGCTGCGCCCGATGCTGAAGGCCCACCATGCCCGCAACGGTGTGATGAACCCGGTCTCCGCCGGGCACTGATCCGGCTCTCACGAGACCTGCACGGACGAGATGGGGGCGCGGCGCGAGCCGCGCCCCGTTTCGTTTCGGCGCGGCCCGCCCGGCGCCTACATCCGTCCTTAACCGTGTTTGGCCATCCTGCCCTTCGAGCCGGCTCGGGGCGTCCGCTGCCCGGACCAGCGCGACCGGAACCGTCGGCGCCCGGGGGGATGATGAGGGATGTGGTCGACGCTCCACCGGAGCCGCCCGGGGACCGTCTCGCCCGCGCCGCACGGGAACTGGCGGGCCTGCGCGCGGCCGCCGGGGAGGAGGCGCTGCCGATCGGCATCGTCGTTCCGGTCTACAATGACTGGGCGGCCTTCCGGCATCTCGCCCAGGCGATCGGGACCGTCTGCGAGGCGCGGAACCTGACGGCCGACCTCATCGTGGTGGACGACGGCTCGTGGCAGTGCGGGGACGAGACGCTGCGCGCCGTCGCCGACGCGGGCCTCCGCATCCGCCTCCGGCGGGCGACCCTGGTCGCCAATCTGGGCCACCAGCGCGCGATCGCAGTCGGCCTCACCGTCGCGAGCGCCCGCGCAGCCTCCTACCGCGCCGTGATCGTGATGGACGGGGACGGCGAGGATCGTCCGGAACACATACCGTACCTCCTGGACACGAGTGCGGCCCATCCGGACGCGATCATCTGCGTGCGGCGCGGCCGCCGCTTCGAGGGCGCGCGCTTCGCCCTCGGCTACGCCGTGTTCAAGGCCTTCTTCGTGATCGGGACCGGCAAGACGATCGATTTCGGCCATTACTGCGTGATCCCGCCGCGGGCGCTGGCCCGCCTCGTCCACAGCCCGGCGCTGTGGAGCCACTTCGCCGCGACGCTGCTGCGATCCGGCCTGCCCCTGCACCGCGTGCGCCTGGACCGGGGCACGCGCTACGCGGGCCGCTCCAGCATGAACCTGACCAGCCTGATCCGGCACGGGCTCAACGCGATCGCGGTCTTCGAGGACGTCTGCCTCGTCCGGCTCCTGATCGCTCTCGGGCTCTTCTCCGGCGGCCTCGTCGCCGCGCTGGTCGCGGTGGTCGCGATCCGTTTCGGCACGGATATGGCCGTGCCGGGCTGGGCCACGAGCGCGGCCGGCCTGCTCCTCGTCGCGCTGCTTCAGGCGATCCTCCTCGCGCTCGCCTCCGCGGCCTCGCACCTCAACCGGCGGTCCCTGTCCGAGGTGGTGCCGGCCCGTGAGGCGGAGCGCTTCCTGGTTTCCCGCGCGGATCCGGTGCAGCGGCCCTCCCCGCCCGCCCAGGGGGCGCCGCCGGACGAGGCAGCTGGGCAAGGGATGGCATGGCAAGACGCGGCATGGGAACGGACGACATGGAAAGCGGCCTCCTGACCGCGGACGGCTACGTCGGCACCGAACTCGACCTCTTCGCCGCGGCCCGATCCTGGAAGGCCTATTGGTCGCGCGAGATCGCGCCGTTCCTGCGCGGCCGGGTGCTCGATGTCGGGGCCGGGCTCGGCGCGACCGCGGAGGTCCTGGCTCGCCGGCCCGGCGTGACGCACTGGACCTGCCTCGAACCGGACCGCCGCTTCGCCGCAGCCGTCGACGCGAAGGTGGCGGAGGGGACGCTGCCGGCGCATGTCCGCGCCTGCCAGGGCACGCTCGCGTCCTTGGGCGCCGCCTGCGCCGCCGCGGGGCCCTACGACGCGATCCTCTACATCGACGTCCTCGAACACATCCGGGAGGACCTGGCGGAACTCGCGCGGGCGGCGGCGGCTCTCGCCCCGGGCGGCACCCTCGTGGTGCTCGCACCCGCCCATCCCCGCCTCTACTCGCCCTTCGACGCGGCGATCGGGCACGAGCGGCGCTACACCCGCGCCAGCCTTCGGGCGATCGCGCCCGGGGGTCTGAGGCTCGTGCGGCTGCGCTATCTCGACAGCGTCGGCCTGGCCGCATCCTTCGCCAACGCCGCGCTCCTGCGTCAGGCGATGCCGACGTCCCGGCAGATCGCCGTCTGGGACCGGCTGATGGTGCCCCTCTCGCGCCGTGTCGATCCGCTCATCGGCTACCGGGCGGGCAAGTCGGTCCTGGCGGTGTGGACGCGATGACGGCCGGCACCGGCCCGCTCGCCGGGCGGGCGGCGATCTCCGGCGGAGCTCCGTCGAGGAGCCGTCGGTCACGGGCCGGCGCTGAGATCGGTCACGCTCTCCTGGCCGCCTGCCTCGCCGCCGCGACGGCGGCGATTCCCCTCCTGCACGAGCCGAGCTTCTACTTCAGGGACGATGCCCAGTCCTACTTCCTGCCCGGCTTCCTCGAGATCGCGCGGCTGATCCGGTCGGGGGAGTGGCCGTTCCTCACGCCGCGCCTGTTCCAGGGCGGCGCGTTCCTCGCCGAGTACCAGTACGGCGTGTTCAACCCGGTCTGCCTCGCGCTCTACCGCGTGCTCGACGGCTTCGAACGCCTCGACAGAGCGGCCGCCTTCTACGCCGTCTTCCATATCGGCCTTCTCGGCGCGGGCACCTACGCGCTCGGGCGCAGCATCGGCACCGGTCGGCCCTTCGCCGTGCTCGGCGGCCTCGCCGGCGCCACCTGCCTCGGCCTCATCGCCTGGGGCGCGGTGAGCTGGGTGCCGGGCCTCGTCAGCGCGGCCTGGCTCGCGTGGGCTGCCGCCTTCCTGATCTGGGCCGGGCGGGACAGCCGCCTCGTCCCGCCCGCGGCCCTGGCGGTCTTCCTCGTGGTGGCGAGCGGCTGGCCCTTCGCGGACGCGGCCCTGCTGGCGGGTCTGGCGGCGGGCGTGGCCGCGGGGGCGTTCGCCGGCGCGGACCGGCGTGCCGGCCTCCGGGCCGTGCTGGCGGCGGGCCTCGGCTTCGCGCTCGCGGCGCCCGCCTGGATGCCGCTCGCGGCCGCGATCGGCAGCTCCGCGCGGCTGGCGGAATCGTTCGACCCGCACCAGTGGCAGACACCGCTCCCGACGCTCGTCGCGATCGGCGCGCCGGTCTTCCCGCAGGCCTGGATCAGCTTCGGCGGCCTCTCGCTCGTCGTCTCGCCGCCGATGCAGTACGTGGGCTGGTGGATCCCGGTCGCCATGCTGCACGGCGCGTGGCCGCGGCTGCGCGGGCCGGCCGGCACCGGTGCCGCTCTCCTCCTCGCCGCGATCCTCGTGCTCGGCCTCCTCGCCGCGGCGCCGGGCGTGTCGCAGCTGCGCTGGCCCTTCCGTTTCCTGCCCTACTTCCAGATCGGCTGCGCGGTTCTGGGGGCGTGGTTCCTCGGCCAGCCGGGGCACGTCTGGTCCGCCCGCCGAACGTCGGCGCTGATCCTCGGCACCGGCGTCCTCGCTGGCCTCCCGCTCATCGATGCGATCGGCGTGAACCTCCTGCTTCTCCTGCCGGTGGTCCTGGTCGTGCTGATCGTCCTCCGCCACGGGGGGCCCCGAACCCGGATGGGGCTGATCGCCATCGGGGTGAGCCACATCGCCATCTTCGCAGCATTGACCAAGGTCTTTCCGGGCAACAGCCAGTTCCCGGACTGGCGGCCGCCGATGGAGCGGGCGGCCTACCGCGGCGAGCCCGGTCCGCGGCAGGGCGACACGGCGCTGCTCCTGTTCGAGCGGGCCCTGTTCAGGAGGCTGGACATCCGCGATGCCCCGGCCGGCCTGTATCTCGCCTTCCCGCAGGGCAACACCGCGCTCTACACCGGCAACGCCGCGATCGCCGGCTACTCGCCGATGCGCGGCCTGGGCTTCGGGGCCCTCTGTATGGATTATATCGGGGGGTCCTGCCTCGACGCGGCCGAGCGCTGGACGCGCCCGGATCCCGTGACCGGTGCGAGCACCCTCGATCTCGCCCGTGTGACGCGGGTCACGGCGCAGGCGGGTGCGCGTGCCGAGGCCTTCGCGGCCGTGGCCGGCCCGGGCTGGACCCACCGATCCGTCGAGAGCGGGATCCTGTTCGAGCGGATGCTGCCAGGCCTGCCCGGCACGCTGTCGCGCCTGCCCGAAGGGTCGGAGATCAGGACGGCGGCGGAGGATGTGCGGGAGGCGCGCTACGGGCTGGCCGGCTCGGGCGGCCGCATCGTATGGGCGCGGGCCTGGTACCCGGGCTACGAGGCCGTGTGGAACGGGCAGCCGCTCACCGTCGAGATCGTCAACGCGATCCTGCCGTCCGTGGTGATTCCGGCAGGGAGCGGCGACCTGGTGCTCCGCTATCGGCCGCGTGGCCTCGGCCTCGGCCTCGCGCTGGCCGCACTCGCCCTCGCGGCGATCGCAGCGACCGCGTTCTGGAGGTCGTGGCCGCGCCGGACGACCCGCCGGACACCGTGACGGCTGCCAAGCCCTCGGCGGATAGGAGAGGGCCGTTGCTCCGGATGCCCGGGGCAGGTGACGGCAAACCGGAGGTCGCCGGCACGCGCCGCGGATGTCCCCTCGACGCGTCCCGCTACTTGATCTGCACGCTGTCGACGACTTGGCGGAACTTCGCCAGCGTGTCGTCCCGCTGGTCGTCCCGCACGATGCCGACCGCGCGCAGGTACCCGTCCGGAGCGAAGCGGATGGTCTGGGCCACCACGATGGGCTTGTTCGAGGGGACATCGACGGCGCGGGCCACGATCTCGTGCCAGTCCACGCCGTTGCGGCGGTAGCTCTGGGCGCGCTCGATGACGAAGTCCTTCATGGTCTGGTTCGCGTAGAGCGCGCTGCGGGCGAAGCCGTCGCGCTGCTCCGCCGTCGGCGGCTGCTGGACCGCCTGGGCGAGCACCAGGATCGGCTGCTCCATGCTCGTCATCTGGTCCTTCGGGCCCTCGGTCAGCAGCACCGAGTTGCCGGCCAGCACGCGCACCGGGCGGAACCCGGCGGGATCGTTGATGCGGAAGGGCAGCGCGTCGACCTGCTGGGCGAGCGTCAGGGCTGGGCGGATCGTCACGTTGGTGATCAGCGCCCGCAGGCTCGCCTCGGTCTCCGCGTCCGGCAGCGCCTGGGCGACGATCATGCCCGTCACGCTCGGATCGCCGACGAGGAGCAGGAGCTTGCGGACGGTGGGGCCCTCCGTGCCCGGGGTGCTCGGCTGCTCGCCGGTGAACAGCATCCCTTCCGCCTCGCCGATCTTCATCGGCTCGCGCTTCTCCACGGCGAAGCCCTGCGCGAGGAGGTTGGCGTCGGTGAAGTTCGTGACGAGTTCCGCGAAGGCGCTCGGGGGCAGCTCCACCACCGTGAGCGTGGCGCCGCCCTCGCGCCGCTCGAACCCGGTGAAGCGGCGCGAGGGCACCATGTCGGCGGGCGGCTGGAAGCCGAAGCGGGAGCCCGCCGGGTAGACGACGTCGGCCGCGCGGGCCGGAAGGCTCCCCGGCGGCGCCGACAGCGCCAGAACGAGCCCGACGACCCCCAGATTCTGCGTGATATGCCGCAAGCGCATCGGAACCTGACTCTTCGGATCGGGCCTCGCTGAACGAGCGCCCTCGTCGTAGTGCGTCGGTCCCTGGCCGGCCGCTGTCAAGCGGCGGCCCCCGGGCTGCGACCATGATGGCGCCGACGAGCCGCGGTGCGCCCGGTCCGACACCGGCGCCGGTGGAGAAGACCGCAAGATCCCGGGCGATGGCGCGTCCGGGGAGACGGGCGCGATGATCCCGCCGGTTCTCGGCAGCGCTACGGTCACGGCTTCGCGGCTACCGGACCGGCAACAGGCGGGCTCACCCGCCGGGCGGTGAGGTTGAGGCGCCAGCCCGCCGGCAGTTCCGGTAGGGCCGGCTCGCCGGGGTCGAGCAGGTCGCCCGCGGCGAGGACGCGGTCGATCCCGTGGAAGATCAGCCGCGAGGGGCCGCCGATCACGAGCGCGTCGCCGGCTCGCAGCCGGATCGAGCGGGACGGATCCGTGCGCTTCAGGCCGCCGTAGCGGAACAGGGCGGGCGCACCGAGCGAGAGCGAGAGCACGGGTGCCGTGAGGTCCCGCTCGTCCCGGTCCTGGTGCAGGCCCATCCGGGCCTCCGGACCGTAGAGGTTGATCAGGCAGGCCTCGGGCGGTGCCGCGTAGCCGGCGAGCGCCGCCCAGGCCCGCAGCACGGTGGGCGGCAGCGGCGGCCAGGGTGCCCCGGTCTCCGGGTGCTGCGGCTGGTAGCGGTAGCCGGCCGCGTCCGAGACCCAGCCGAGCGGCCCGGCATTCGTCATGCGCACCGAGAAGGGCTTGCCGGTGCGCGGCATCCGGGGCGTGTAGGCGGGCGCCGCGGCGAGCACCGCCGCGACCTCCGCCTGCAGCGCCGCGCGCGAAGCCGCGTCGAGCCAGCCGGGGTGGTGGACCAGCCCCGGCGCCAGCGCGATCCCCGGCTCCATCCCTCTGCCCGGGTGCCCGCTCAGACGTCGATGTCCCGCTCCAGCACCGACTTGGCGGCGACCGTGGTGTCCGAGGCCAGCCGGTAGACCAGCGGCACGCCGGTAGCGATCTCGAGCCCCGCGATGGTCTGGGTCGTCATATGGTCGAGCACCATCACGAGGGCGCGCAGCGAGTTGCCGTGGGCGGCCACCAGCACCCGGTCGCCCGCCATCACGCGGGGCAGGATGCGTTCGATGTAGAAGGGCAGCACGCGGGCGGCCGTGTCCTTCAGGCTCTCGCCGCCGGGCGGCGGCACGTCGTAGGAGCGGCGCCAGAGATGGACCTGCTCGGCCCCCCAGCGCTCGCGCGCGTCGTCCTTGTTGAGGCCCGACAACTCGCCGTAGTCGCGCTCGTTCAGCGCCTGCGAGCGGATCACCTCGATGTCGCTGACGCCCATCTCCTCCAGCATCAGCGCGCAGGTGCGCTGCGCCCGGCCGAGGTCGGAGGTGAAGGCGACGTCGAAGCCGTAGCCCTCGCTCTTCAGCCAGCGGCCGGCCTTGCGGGCCTCCTCGACGCCGAGGGCGGTGAGGTCCGGGTTGCGCCAGCCCGTGAACAGGTTCTTGAGGTTCCACTCGCTCTGGCCGTGCCGAGCGAGGACGAGCAGGCGCTCCATCGATCCGTATCCTTCGTGCCGCCGGTCCGTCCGGCTTCGCTGCGGCGCTCCTAGCAGAGCCGGGGCCGCCGACCCAAGCGGAGGCGGGGTGCGGCCACGGCCCGGCTTACAGCCCCAGCACGTCTGTCATCGTGTAGAGGCCCGGCGGCTTCGGATGGGCCCAGAGCGCCGCCTTCACGGCGCCGCTGGCGAATAGCGCCCGGTCCTCCGCGTGGTGGCTGATGGTGATGCGCTCGGAGGGGCCGGCGAAGACCACGCTGTGGTCGCCCACCACGCTGCCGCCGCGAAGCGTCGCGAAGCCGATGTCGCCCGGCCGGCGCGGGCCGGTATGGCCGTCGCGGGTCGAGACGCGCACCTCCGCGAGGTCCACGCCGCGGCCCGCGGCCGCCGCCTCGCCGAGCAGAAGCGCGGTGCCCGAGGGCGCATCGACCTTGTGGCGGTGGTGCATCTCGGCGATCTCGATGTCGAATTCCTCGCCGAGCGAGGCCGCGACCCGGCGCACCAGCTCGGCCACGAGGTTGACGCCGAGCGACATGTTGCCCGAGCGCACGATGCGGGCGTGGAAGGCGGCCGCCCGCAGGGCCGCCAGATCCTCCTCGGAGAGCCCCGTGGTGCCCACCACGTGGACGATGCGGGCCTGCGCGGCGAGCTCGGCGTAGAACACGGTGGCGGCGGGCGCCGTGAAGTCGAGGACGCCGTCGGTGGCTGCGAAGGCGGCCAGCGGATCGTCGGTGACCGGGACGCCGAGCGGCGGCAGGCCGGCGAGCGTGCCCGCATCCTGGCCCAGCACGTCGGCGCCCTCGCGCTCGATCGCGCCCGAGAGGGTGCAGCCCTCTGCCTGGGCCACGGCCCGCACCAGCATCCGCCCCATGCGCCCGCCGGCGCCGACCACAACGAGCCGCATGTCGTTTCCCTCAGAACCGGAGCCGGGTTACAGGCTCGCTCCCGGGCTGCCAAGGCGAGCGATCATGTCGAGCCGTCGCGCCGGGGCCCGGGAGGAAGGATGGCGGTGCCGTCGAATGCTGGGATGATCGCAGCCGAGCCCGTCGTCCGCCCCCTGCCCCGGCGCCCCGGCACCCTCCGGGCACGCGCCTCCGCCCTGCTCCTCGGCCTGGCCGCCCTAGCGGTCGCGACCCTGGTGCTGAGCCCGGTCGTCTCGCTGGCCCACGCCGCGCTCCAGGGCACGGGCGAGCTGTGGCCGCATCTCTGGGCCTACGTGCTGCCCCAGGCCCTGTGGCAGACGGGCGCCCTCCTCCTCGGCGTCGGGCTCGTGGTGACGGTGGTCGGCACCGGCGCCGCCTGGCTGGTTGCGGCCTACGAGTTCCCGGGCCGGCGCCTCCTCGAGATCGGCCTGCTGCTGCCGCTCGCGGTGCCGACCTACATCGTGGCCTACGCCTATCTCGACCTCCTGCACCCGCTGGGGCCGGTGCAATCCACCCTGCGCGATCTGCTGGGCCTGACGCGCCCGCGCGACCTGCCCTTCCCGGAGATCCGCTCGTTGCCGGGCTGCATCCTGCTCCTGGGCTTCGTGCTCTACCCCTACGTCTACCTGCCGACCCGCGCGCTGTTCCGGATGCAGGCGGCCAATCTCATGGAGGCGGCGCGCACGCTCGGCGGGCGCCCCGCCACCACGTTCCGCCGGGTCGCCCTGCCGCTCGCCCGGCCGGCGATCGCGCTGGGCACGAGCCTCGCCCTGATGGAGGCGCTGAACGACATCGGCGCGGCCGAGTTCCTGGGCGTGCGGACGCTCACCGTGCAGGTCTACGCCACCTGGATCAACCGCTCGGACCTCGCGGGCGCGGCGCAGATCGCGCTGGTGATGCTGGCCCTGGTGCTGGTGCTGGTCGCGGCCGAGCGGCGCGCCCGCCGGGGCCGGAGCTTCGCGACCGCGGCGCAGCGGCCCCGCCGGATGGCCCGCCTGCCGCTCTCGCGGCGCGCGGGTCTGGCCGCACTCGGGCTCGGCCTCCTGCCGGTGGCCTGCGGCTTCCTGATCCCGGCGGGCTTCCTCGGCTACGGTGCCGCCGCGCGCGTCCTGCGCACCGGGATCCCCGCGCGGCTGGCCGGCGAGATCGCCAGCACGGTGCTCTACGCGGGCGTCGCGACGCTGATCGCCGCAGCCATCGGCTTCCTGGTGGCGGCGAGCCCCCGGCTGCTGGCCCGCAAGAGCTGGGGGCCGGGCCTGATCCGGATCGCCGGGCTCGGCTACGCGCTGCCCGGCACCATCCTGGCGATCGGGCTGCTCGGGCCACTGGCGCTGGCGGACGGCGCCCTCGCGGATGCGGGACAGGCGCTGTTCGGCGCCGCCCCGGCCCTCGTCGGGCTCGGCACGGGGGGTGCCCTGGTCACCGCCTATCTGGTGCGCTTCCTCGGCATCGCGGTCGGCACCAGCGAGGCGGGTCTGGCGCGGCTGCCCGGCACCCTGCCGGACGCGAGCCGGCTCCTCGGGCGGGGCCCGCTCGGCACGCTCCGGCGGATCCAGCTGCCGCTCGCTTGGCCGGCGCTCCTCAGCGGGGCGCTCCTCGTCTTCGTCGATTGCGCCAAGGAATTGCCCGCGACCCTGCTGCTGCGCCCGCTCAACGTCGAGACCCTGGCAACCCACCTCTACGGCGAGGCGGCCCGGGGCACCTACGAGGACGGCACGGTCGCCGCGCTGCTGATCGTGCTGGTGGGATTGATCCCGGTGGCACTGATGCTGCGGGTGGATACGCGGGAGCGCAGAACCGACAGAGCCGGCTAATCGACGGCCAGCCTGTAGCCGACGCCCCGCACCGTCTGCAGCAGCAGGGGGTTGGCCGGATCGACCTCGATCTTCCGGCGCAGGCGGTTGATCTGCACGTCGACCGCCCGCTCGGCCACGGCGCCCACGCCGCCGGAGAGCTGCTCGCGCTCGACGTTGCCGCCGGCCGCCGCGGCCAGGATCGTCAGGAGTTCCCGCTCGCGCTCGGTGATGCGGATCACCTCCTCGCCGCGCCGCAGCTCGCCCCGGTCGGGCCGGAAGACGAAGGGGCCGAAGGTCACGGGCTCGGTGCCGTTCGCGGGGCGCGCCGCCTGCGAGCGGTTGATGATGTTGCTCAGTCGCAGCGTCAGCTCGCGCGGCTCGAAGGGCTTCGGCAGGTAGTCGTCGGCGCCGATCTCCAGCCCCATGACCCGGTCGTTGGTGTTGGAGCGGGCGGTCAGCATCAGGATCGGGACCCGCGAGGTCTCGCGCACGCTGCGGGCGTAGTCGAAGCCGTTCTCGCCCGGCATCATCACGTCGAGCACCATCGCGTCGAACAGCAGGCTCTGGGCCTTGGCCCGGGCCTCGGCCGCGCTCGCCGCGCTCGTCACGCGAAAACCCTGGTCGGCAAGATAGCGGGAGAGAAGCTCGCGCAGGCGCCGGTCGTCGTCGACGACGAGCACGTGCGGGGCGGATTCGGGCAGCTCGGCGCGCGCGGCTCCCATCAGGCGGCGTCCTGCCCGAGGATCTTCTCGTCCATCGGGTCGCCGGTCTCGCCGATGCCCTCGCCGATGCCCTCGCCGATGCCCTCGCCGATGCTTTGCTCGCCGACGCCTTGGCCGCGCCGGGCCATCAGGCGGCGCACCGCCGCGCGCTCGTCGGGCTCGATCATCGCGAGCAGGAAGGCTTCGGGCGACCCGCCGGCGCCGCCCGGCATGGCGAGCGCCCGGGCGAGGCGCCGGGCCTGCACCCGGGTCAGCTCGGCGGCGAGCGTCGCCCCGGAGCCGGAGCAGAACAGCAGGCGCTGGCGCCGGTCGCTCGTGCCGGTGCGCTGCACGATGTAGCCCTGCTCGATCAGGTCCTTGAGGACGCGGTTGAGGCTCTGCTTGGTGATGCGCAGGATGTCGAGGAGTTCGGCGATCGTCAGGCCCGGGTAGCGATCGACGAAGTGCAGCACCCGGTGATGCGCACGGCCGAAGCCGTACTCGGCCAGGATCCGGTCGGGGTCGCCGACGAAGTCGCGGTAGGCGAAGAACAGGAGTTCGATCAGGTCGTCGCTGCTGCAGGCCGTCTCGCGCGGGCTCGCCGCGGCGCCGGCCAGCTCCCCGGCGGCGTCCACGGTCCGGTCTGCGCGCGGCGGCTCGCGTGTCACGTCTCTGTCGATCCCGATATAAGTCAGTCTCGTTGACATATTTCAGCCCGGTTGGTACCCGTCAACCCTGCCCGGCCGGGCGATCCGGCCGGCGCGAGCCAGCCTCGCGGATTCGGCGCTTGACGGATCCGCCCCACCCGGCGCACCCCGCGTTCCGCCAGACATGCCCGGCCCTCCGGAGGGCCGCCACCAGGAAGACCCTGCCGATGTCCGTCATCCCGTTCGACCAGCGTGAAGGCACCATCTGGTTCGACGGCGCCATGGTGCCGTGGCGGGAGGCGAAGATCCATGTGCTGAGCCACGGTCTCCACTACGGTTCCTCGGTGTTCGAGGGCGAGCGGGCCTACGGCGGGCGGATCTTCAAGAGCCTGGAGCACACCAAGCGCCTGCACCGCTCGGCCGAACTCCTCGACTTCAAGATCCCGTTCTCGGTCGAGGAGATCGAGGCGGCCAAGCAGCTCGTCCTCAAGACCAGCGGCCTCAAGGACGCCTATCTGCGCCCCGTCGCGTGGCGTGGCTCGGAGATGATGGGCGTCTCGGCCCAGGGCAACACGATCCATCTCGCCATCGCGGCCTGGGAATGGCCGAGCTACTTCGACGCCGCCACCAAGATGAAGGGCATCCGCCTCGACATGGCGGAGTACCGCCGCCCCGATCCCCGCACGGCGCCCTGCGCCTCGAAGGCGGCGGGCCTCTACATGATCTGCACGATCTCGAAGCACCGGGCCGAGAACCGGGGCTACGCCGATGCGCTGATGCTCGACTTCGAGGGCAACGTCGCCGAGTGCACGGGCGCCAACGTCTTCTTCGTGAAGGACGGCGTGATCCACACGCCCACCGCCGACCGCTTCCTCAACGGCATCACGCGCCAGACCGTGATCGAGCTGGCCCGCCGCCGCGGCGTCGAGGTGGTCGAGCGCCGCATCGCGCCCGAGGAGATGGCGGACTTCTCCGAGTGCTTCATCACGGGCTCGGCCGCCGAGGTCACGCCGGTCTCCGAGATCGGGCCCTACCGCTTCACCCCGGCCGCCCTCACCAAGACGCTGATGGACGACTACCTCGCCGAGGTGCAGCCGAAGGCCGAGGCCGCCTGAGGGGCCGATCCCTTCACTCCCGCCGGCCCCGCGCGATCTTCCTCCCCCCTCCGCGGGGTAGGGAGCGCGTCGGGCATGGTCGACCTCGCCCTGGTGAGGGGCGGCTCGCAGCCATCCCCCGCCGTCTCGCGGCCGCCGGGAACCCCCAAACGCCGGTCGCGTTGATAGGAACATTTCAAGAACGAAAGGTTCCCTCATGGCCAAGGCCGCCGCGAAGAAAGCCGCCGACACGCACGACGCCAACCCCAAGACCGACCCGAAGGATGTCTCGAACCAGATCAAGGATCCGGACCAGTGGACGACCGGCGGCGAGCCGATGACCGGTGCGCAAGCCTCCTATCTCAAGACCTTGTCGGAGGAGGCCAAGGAGCCGGAAGCCTTCGACCCTGAGCTCGACAAGGCGGAAGCCTCGAAGCGCATCGACGCCCTGCGTAAGGAAGCCGGCCGCGCCTGAGACCATCCGGCGCTCGCGCGCCGGCCGGACGCGCGTCGGCCAGCGCGGGTGCGCCTTCCCGCTCCTTCCCGCTTGAAGCACAATCTTTGTGCACTCTGCTCTGATCATGGGCTTGCACGTTGCAATCGAAATCTTGGCCTAGACTTGCGCGTTACAACCTCAGGGACTGGGAGTAAGAATTCGTTGAGAGATCCGGGCTATGGATGGGAGCATGCCCGGTCGAGGGCCGCGCGCCATCGCGCGTCCCGCTCTCGGAGGTTCCCGTGCTCGCACACGATTTCCTGTCGTTCCACGAGGCCGCCAAGCGGAACGGGGTGATCCTGTCCTTCGGCGGCGACCTCTCCGAAAGCGTGCTGTTCTCGCTCGGCGAGGTGCTGAAGCTGCGCATGCGCCAGGAGGAGACCGATGCGGGCGTGGCCAAGCGCGTCTTCGCGATCTTCGTCGAGCAGGCCCAGAACGTGATCCGCTACTCCGCCGACCGCATCCAGCCCGAGGCCGAGCCGCGTCCCGGCCGGGTCAGCAGCGGCATGATCGTGGTCGGCACCGAGGGTGAGCGCTTCTTCGTGGTCTGCGGCAACGAGGTCGGCAACGCCGAGGTACCACGCCTGCGCGAGCGGCTCGACCACCTGTCGGGCCTCTCGGGGGACGCGCTGAAGCAGTTCTACCGGGAGAAGCTGCGGCAGGCGCCGGACGAGGGCAGCCTCGGCGGCAGCATCGGCCTGATCGAGATTGCCCGACGCTCCAGCGCCCCGGTCGAGTACGACTTCCAGGCGACCGGCGCCGACCGCAGCCTGTTCTGCCTCAAGGCCTATATCTGAGGCCCGCCCGATGACGCGCATCCAGATCGCCGCGACCGACCGCTCGCCCGAGGTCGATTTCGACCTCGCCGCCGGCCGCCTGTCGCTGCGCGGCGAATCCTATCCGGAGGATGCCGCCGCCTTCTACGGGCCGCTGCTCCAAGCCCTGCGCGCCGATCTGGCCGAGGGGGGCCGAGCCCCCCTCACCTTCGAGGTCGGCCTCGCCTATTTCAACTCGTCGAGTGCCAAGGCGCTGATGAACCTGTTCATGCCGCTGGAGGACGCCGCCGCCGCGGGCCGGCCGGTCACGATCCGCTGGCTCTACGCCGAGGGCGACGACACGATCGCGGAGGCCGGCGAGGATTTCGCCGCCGATTTCGAGCACGCGGCCTTCGAACTGGTGATGGAGGCGCAGGTCTGATGCCCGGTAGCCGCGCCGCCGCGCTCAAGCGCGCCCAGGAGGCCGTCCTGCGTCCCGCGGGGGATCCGCCGCGCTCCACCGGACATTCGGCCGGGCATGAGGACGGCTTCAGCCTGTTCGACGCCGAAGAGGCCATTATCGGCCGCGCCGACGTGATGCTAGCGCGCCTCTCCGAGATGGCCGAGGGGGTCCAGGAACTCGCCGGCGCCTATCGGCGTGGGACGCGCGAGCAGCGCCGGCTCGTGCGGATGAGCGACCGCATGCAGCTCGACCTGCAGCGGGCCAACCAGCGCATGGCCGAGCAGCAGCGCGAACTCCAGGCCCTCAACGCGGCGCTCTCCGCCGAGATCGAGCACCGTGGGCGCCTCGAGGCGGAGCTGCGCCGCCTCGTCGACACCGACCACCTTACCGGCGCGCTGACGCGCCGCCGCTTCCTCGAGATCGCCGAGCGGGCCTGGCCGCGCACGGCCGGCGACGCCTGCCTGCTGGTGCTCGACCTCGACCGGTTCAAGCGCATCAACGACGGCCACGGCCATGCGGCGGGCGATGCCGCGCTCGTCGCCTTCGCGGCGACCTGCCGGGGGGCGCTGCGCGCGGGCGACGCCTTCGGCCGCATGGGCGGCGAGGAGTTCGCGGTCCTGCTGCCGGAGACCGGCCCGGCCGAAGGCCTCGCCCTCGCCGAGGGCCTGCGCCGCGCCGTGGCGGACACGCCCGTGCCCACCGAGGGCGGCATGCTCGCGATCTCGGTCAGCGTCGGTCTCGCCGCCTCCGCTGTGGGCGAGCCGCTGACCGAGGCCCTGAAGCGGGCCGACGAAGCGCTCTACGGGGCCAAGGACGGCGGCCGCGACCGGGTCCGGTGCGCCGAGAGCCGCGGGACGGACTGAGGCTCCCGCGCGACCCCGTTCGAGAACCCTCCGAGACGGTCAGGGAAGATCCCATGAGCAGCGCCGAGAGCAGCGCCGAGATCCCCTCCCCGGCGGCCCGGCGCGGCGGCCTGCGCGGTGCCGGGCCGATGCGGCGCGAGGACCTGCTGGACAATCTCGGCTTCGCCGACGTCCCGGCCGACGTGGCGGACGCGACCGCGATCATGGCCCCGGGCGCCCTGCGCGGGGCCGCGCGCGGTCACGATCTCGACAGCCTGACCCGCACGCTGTTCCTGCGGATCTACCCCGTCATCGCCGCGGTGGTGCTGCTGACCCAGGCCGGGATCGCCTGGGTCAACTACACCGACCAGATCCGCCTCTACACCGACCGGGCGAACATCCTGGCCTCGCTCACCGCCTCGGCCATCGCCCGGCCCGGCTGGGAGCGGGCGCCCGAGATCTTCGGGCCGCAGCTCCAGGCGCTCGCCCGCGATCCCGCCTTCCGCTACGCTGCCCTGCGCGACGGGGCCGGCACGCTCCTCGGCAGCGCGGGCGAGCGGCCGCAGGGGCGGGACTGGAACCGCGTTCAAGTGAGCGCGACGCTCGACGCGGCCGGTGACCGGTCCGGCAACCTCACGCTGGTGCTCTCCGCCGAGGCGTTGCGCGACAACGCCGAGCGGCAGGCGCTGCTCGCGCTCGGCACCAGCCTGGTGCTGATGCTGGCCTTCGTGGCGACGCTCAACCGTACCGTGCGCCGCCACGTCGTCGCGCCGCTGAAGCGCCTGCTCGTGGCGATGCGCAAGGTCGAGCACAAGCGCTGGACCACGGTCGATCTCGGCGGCGCCTACCGGCCGAGCAACGAGATCGACGCGATCTCCCAGGCCTTCAACAGCATGGTCGAGGGCCTGCAGAGCGGCGACGAGGCCAAGCGCCTGCTCCAGGCGCTGGAGCAGGCGCACGCCCAGCTCGAGACGGCCAACCGCCAGGTGATCGAGAGCATCGGTTACGCCCGCCGCATCCAGGCCTCGGTCCTGCCGGAGCGCACGGCCCTCGGCGGAAGCGTCGCGCTCGCCGTGCTGTACCAGCCGCTGCACCTCGTGGGCGGCGACTATTACTGGCTGGAGGAGATCGACGGCCTCTCGGTGATCGTGGTGGCGGACTGCACCGGCCACGGTGTGCCCGGCGCCTTCCTGACCCTGATCGTCGCCACCGCCCTCGACCGGCTGCTGCACGAGCGGGGCCTGCGCTCGCCCGCCGCGATCCTGGCCGGCCTCGACGCGATGGTGCGCGCCCAGCTCCGCCAGGACGGGCGCGGCGCCGAGTCCGACGACGGCCTCGATTGCGGCATCTGCGTCTGGGATCCGGCCGGGCGCAGCCTGCTCTTTGCCGGCGCGGGGCTCTCGCTCACGGCGATCCGGGACGGCGCCGTCGCGCAGGTTCGCGGCGGCCGGCGCGGCCTCGGCTATCCGCGCACCGGGCGAGAGGCGCTGCCCGAGGCCGACACGCCCGTGGCCGTCGAGCCCGGCACGACCTTCTACCTGATGACCGACGGCGTCACCGACCAGATGGGCGGCGCGCCCGGCGAGCGCCCGAGGCTCATGGGCCAGCGCGGCGTGGCCGAGCGCCTTCTCGCCCGCGCCGACGACGATCTGGACGCGCAACTCGCCGGGCTGGAGCAGGACCTGGCGGCCTACCGCGGCAGCCAGCCCCGGCGGGACGACATGACCCTGGTGGCCTTCCGGCTCCCCTGAGGCCCTGGCGTGACGTACGGCACCCGTCGGGCGCTCGCGCCGGGACGGCGGCCGGGCTAAGGGTTGGGCGCCTCCGCAGCCGACCCCGAGGTTTTTGCGCCCGCCATGGCAAGTCCCGCCGAACACGCGAGCTTCCTGCCGCCCGTCCTCACCTTCCTGTCGGCGGCAGTGATCGGCGTGCCCCTGTTCCGCCTCGCCGGGCAGAGCGCGGTGCTGGGCTACCTCGTGGCCGGCGTGCTGATCGGCCCCTCCGGCCTCTCGCTGATCGCCGAGCCCGGCACCGCCGCGAGCGTCGCGGAGATCGGCGTGGTGCTGCTCCTGTTCATCGTCGGGCTGGAGCTGCACCTCTCGCAGCTCGTCTCGATGCGGCGGGACATCTTCGGCCTCGGCACACTCCAACTTGCCCTCTGCGCCCTGGTGCTGGGGAGCGCCGGGATGCTCGCAGGGATCGGCCTCGGCGCCAGCGCCGTCATCGGCATCGCGCTCGCCCTCTCGGCGACGGCCGTCGCCCTGCAGCTCCTGGAGGAGCGGGGCGACCTCGGCACCGCCTACGGCAGCCGCGCCTTCGCGGTGCTGCTGTTCCAGGATCTCGCCGTCGTCGGCATCCTGGCGCTGATGCCGCTGATGGCCTCGGCGGGCGGGGGCGGCGACGCGCCCTGGCTCGGCGACGCCGCGCTCTCGACCGCCAAGGCGCTCGGGGCGATCGTCGCCGTGGTGCTGGTCGGCCGCTACGGCCTCAACCCGTTCTTCCGCCTGCTCGCAGCGTCCGGCGCCCGCGAGGTGATGACCGCCGCCGCCCTCCTCGTCGTGCTCGGCACCGCGCTCGTGATGCAGGAGGTCGGCCTCTCGATGGCGATGGGGGCGTTCCTCGCCGGCATCCTGCTCGCCGAGTCGAACTTCCGCCACCAGCTGGAGGCCGATATCGAGCCCTTCCGCGGCATGCTGCTCGGCCTGTTCTTCATGAGCGTGGGCATGTCGATCGACGGTGCGCTGGTGCGGGCGGTCTGGCCGGCTCTGTTCGGCGCGACCGCGGCCGCGATCCTGGTGAAGGTCGCGCTGGTGGCGGCCCTCTTCCGCCTGTTCGGCTCCGGCCCGCTCGACGCGGTGCGGGGCGCCGCCGTGCTGGCGCCGGCGGGCGAGTTCGCCTTCGTGCTCCTGCCGCAGGCGGAGGGGCTGGGGCTGACCGACGCCACGAGCACCCGCTTCGCCGTGGCGCTGGCCGCCCTCACCATGCTGGTTGGGCCGGTGGCGGCGAAGGGTCTCGACAAGGCGCTCGACGCCCTGCGCGCCCGGTCGGGCGGTCCGGACCTTCCCACCACCGACGTGATCGAGAGCGCCGAGACGCGGGTGCTGGTGATCGGCTTCGGCCGCTTCGGCCAGATCCTGACCCAGGTGCTGCTCGCCGAGGGCATCGCCGTCACGGTGATCGACAAGGACGTGGAGCAGATCCGCTCGGCCTCGCGCTTCGGCTTCCGGATCTACTACGGCGACGGCACCCGCCTCGACGTGCTGCGCGCGGCCGGTATCGGCCGGGCCGAACTCGTCTGCATCTGCGTGGACGACGCGGAGGCCGCGCTGAAGATCGTCGACATCGTGCACGAGGAGTTCGCGAACGTGCGCACCTACGTGCGCGCCTACGACCGCATGCACGCCGTCGAGCTGATGAACCGGGACGTCGACTTCCAGCTGCGCGAGACCTTCGAGTCGGCGCTTCAGTTCGGGCGCGCCACCCTGGAGGGGCTGGGCCTGCCGGCGGAGGCCGCGGCCGCCCGCGTCGAGGACGTGCGCAAGCGCGACGTCGCCCGCCTCGTTCTGCAGCAGGCCGGCGCGCTGCCGGATGGCAGCGGCTGGCTGCGCGGTACGGCACCCGCCGAACTGAAGCCCGAGCCGCTGACCGCCCCGCAGCGCCCGGCCCGTGCGCTGAACGCGGAGACCCGCGACATCATCGGCCACGACCGGCGCGAGGCCGCCGAGCGCCTGCTGGAGCGCCCTCCCCGGGACCCCGAGGCGGCGCCGGAGGAGGAGGTGCTGCTGGCGCGCGCGGAGGATCGGCGCGAATAGGTGAGGATGGGCTCAGCCCCCGTAGCCGTCCGCCTCCGTTCCGGCCCGACGCGTTCTGGTCATCGGGTGCCCGACAGGGCAGACTTGCGCTTTGGACGGGACGGCCCGCAGCGCGGGATCGGCCCGGCTCCGCGTCGGTATCAGCGAGGCCCCAGGCCATGTTCAACCCGCTCGACATGCTGCAGGGTCCTGGTGCTGCCGGGATGCAGGGCGTCGCCCAGCAGTTCGGCCTCAGCCCCGAGCAGACCCGCCGCGCCCTCGAAGCCCTGCTGCCGGCCTTCGCGATCGGGCTGCAGCGCATGGGGTCGAACGATCCCACCGGCTTCGCCAACCTCTTCGGCCAGCCGATGCTGACCCAGGCGGTACTCCAGCAGGCCTCGATGGCGAGCGGCGTGGGCGCGCAGGTGCTGCGCCAGATGCTGCCGATGATGGCGGGCGCCGTGGTGGCGAGCATCGTCCACATGCTGCTGAACCCGCCGGCCGCCCCCTCGCCCGCTCGGGAGCCGGCCCAGCCGCCGCAGGCGGCCGCCGGCTTCCCGATCAACCAGGCCTGGATCGAGATGATGAAGGCCTTCCTGCCGCCCGCCGAGGCGCCGGCCGCGCAACCGGCGCGACCCGCGACCCGCGGGACCCGGACGGAGGCGCGCCCGCAGGGCGCGCGGGCCGGGCATACCGGACCTGCGGATCCGAAGGCTGCCGGGCAGGATCTCCTGCAGCAGCTGCTCCAGACGGGCGCGGAGGTGCAGCAGCAGAACGTGCGGGCGATGCAAAGCCTGTTCGACGCCTTCTGGAGCGAGGGCGCGCGCGCAACCGCCGCGCAGCAGGCCGCCGCGAAGCCCGAGGCGGCCGGTTCGACCCCGCCGAAGCCCGCCGGCCGAACCCCGCCGAGGACCGGGAGCGCTTGAGACCGCCTGCCGGCGGCGTCACTGGACCTGGGCGGCGGTCGCCCCGATGCGGCCGTAGACGTCGTTCATCTTCGTGCCGTAGAGCTTGATCGTCCCGGCGGCGACCGCGAAGATCAGCGCACCGATCATCGCGTATTCCATGGCCGTGCTGCCGCGCCTGTCGCGCGCGAAGGCGCCGATCCGGTTCGGCTCCCTGCCGCCCCGCTCCGTCGCTGCGGTCCGCTCTGCTCCGGTCGGCACCATGGAAGTCCGTCTGCCGGCCTGGATGGCCGCGTGCACAAGCTAGACGGTACAACCTTGCGGATGCATTAAGGACACCGGTCGGGGGAGTGGCCTGAGGATCGGCCCGGGCCGCGCCCGATCTGTCGCCGGAGCACCACGCCGCCCGCGCAATCGTGCCCTGCGCCGCCCGCGCGCGCGCGCTTTCGCGGGGCCCGCCTGTTGACAGAACGGGCCTGCCCTCGCCACATCCGGGCCATGAGCGCCGACATCACGAATCCCGACGCGGCTGCGGCCGGTACCAAGCCCCCGCTGGAGATCCTGCTCGCGGCACCGCGCGGCTTCTGCGCCGGCGTGGTGCGCGCCATCGACGTGGTGGAGCGCGCTCTCGCGATCTACGGGCCGCCCGTCTACGTCCGGCACGAGATCGTCCACAACAAGTACGTGGTCGAGAGCCTGAAGCGGAAGGGCGCCGTCTTCGTGCGCGAGCTCGACGAGGTGCCCGACAGCGGCGCGCCGGTGATCTTCTCCGCCCACGGCGTGGCCAAGACCGTGCCGGCCAACGCCGTCGAGCGCGGGCTCACCACCATCGACGCGACCTGCCCGCTGGTGACCAAGGTCCACCGCGAGGCCGAGATCCATCACAAGCGCGGGCGTCACGTCCTGCTCGTCGGCCATTCGGGCCACCCCGAGGTCGTCGGCACCATGGGCCAGCTGCCCAAGGGCTCGATCACGCTGGTCGAGGACCTCGACCAGATCGCGGCCCTGGAACCCGAGAACCCGGACAACCTCGCCTGGGTGACGCAGACCACGCTCTCGGTGGACGACACCCGCCACATCGTGGACGCGCTCAAGCAGAAGTTCCCGAACATCACCGGGCCGCACAAGGACGACATCTGCTACGCCACCACCAACCGCCAGGAGGCGGTGAAGCAGATCGCGCCGCTGGTCGATGCGCTGATTGTGGTGGGCTCGTCCAACTCCTCGAACTCGCAGCGCCTGCGCGAGGTCGCCGAGCGGGTCGGCTGCCCGATCACCCGCCTGATGCTGCGCGCCGAGGAGATCGACTGGCCGGCCTTCGAGGGCGTGAAGAAGCTCGGCCTCACCGCCGGCGCCTCGGCGCCCGAGGTGCTGGTCGAGGAGATCATCGACGCCTTCGCGGCCCGCTACGAGGTCACGGTCGACACCGTCTCGACGGTGGTCGAGGACATGGTGTTCCCGCTGCCGCGTGAGCTGCGCAGCGAGGCGGCGGCCGCCGAATAGGCCGGCCAGTTCGTCAGAGACCCACGGGGCACGGTATTTCGAGGGGCGCCCGACCGGCGCCCCTCTTCCGTATGGACGCATCCCAACCGAACGAGCGCAGCGCGTGGCCGTCTACACCGAGGTACCCGACGCGGAGCTGAGCGCGTTCCTTGCCGCCTACGAGATCGGCACCCTGCTCTCCTACAAGGGCATCGCCGAGGGGGTGGAGAACACCAACTTCTTCCTGCACACCACGGCCGGCAACTTCATCCTCACCCTCTACGAGAAGCGGGTGAACGAGGGCGACCTGCCCTTCTTCCTGAACCTGATGGAGCACCTCGCCCGGCGCGGGCTCGCCTGCCCGCAGCCGGTGCGCAACCGCTCGGGGGAGGCGCTCGGCCGCCTCTGCGGCCGGCCGGCCGTGATCGTGACCTTCCTGGAGGGCGTCTCCGTCAAGGCGCCGGGTGTCGACCATTGCGCGGCTCTCGGCCGGGCGCTCGCCGAGCTGCACGCGGCGGGGCGCGACTTCGGCATGAGCCGCGCCAACAGCCTCTCGGTCGGGGCCTGGGGGCCGCTCTTCGCGCAGGCGGGGTCCCAAGCCGACGCTGTCTCGCCGGGGCTCTCCGAGCGCACCCGCGCCGACCTCGCGCTCCTCGAAACCTCCTGGCCGACCGGGCTGCCCGGCGGGGTGATCCACGCCGATCTCTTCACCGACAACGTGTTCTTCATCGGCGACGCGCTGTCGGGCCTGATCGACTTCTACTTCGCCTGCACGGACGCCCTCGCCTACGACCTCGCGATCTGCCTCAATGCGTGGTGCTTCGAGGATGCGGGCCGGACCTTCCGGAAGGACATGGCCGCCGCGCTGATCGCCGGCTACGAGGCGGTGCGGCCGCTGGAGCCCGCCGAGGTCGAGGCCCTGCCGGTCCTCGCCCGCGGGGCGGCGCTCCGCTTCATGCTGACCCGGCTGGTGGACTGGCTCAACGTGCCGCCCGGCGCCCTGGTGCAGCCGAAGGACCCGCGCGAGTACGACCGGCGCCTCACCTTCCACCGTCAGGCGCGGGACGCCCGCGATTACGGCCGCGGCTGAGATGAGCGACGCCCGCGCGCCCGCTAGCGTGCGCATCTACACGGACGGCGCCTGCTCGGGAAACCCGGGCCCCGGCGGCTGGGGGGCGATCCTGCTCTACGGAGACCAGGAGCGGGAGATCTCGGGCGGCGAGGCTCACACCACCAACAACCGCATGGAGCTGCTCGCGGCGATCGAGGCGCTGGAGGCCCTGAAGCGGCCCTGCCGGGTCGATCTCTTCACCGACTCGCAGTACCTGCGCCAGGGCGTGACCGCCTGGATCCATAACTGGAAGGCGCGCGGCTGGCTCACCGCCGACCGCAAGCCCGTGAAGAACGAGGATCTCTGGCGCCGCATCGACGCGGCCCGCCAGCGCCACGAGGTGGTGTGGCACTGGGTGAAGGGCCACGCCAGCGACCCGCTGAACAACCGGGTCGACGCGCTGGCGGTCGCCGCGATGGCGCCGTTCCGCAAGCGCGGTTGAGCCTCAGGCGAGAGGCCCCGGGATCGCGGCCTCGGCCTGCGCCCGCAGGCGGGTCTCGTGTCGGCGCACGAACAGCCAGAGCGCGAGCCCGCCGAAGATCACCAGCGCGAGAAGCGCGAGGCCGACCGGCCCGGCGATCCGCTCGATCGAGCGGCCGCAGAGATACGAGCCCACCCCCATCGCCGCCGCCCAGACCAGGCCGCCAAGTCCGTTGAAGAGCATGAAGCGCCGGGCATCGAGCCGGTTCACGCCGGCCAGCACCGCCGCGTAGGCCCGCAGCATCGCGGTGAAGCGGCCGAAGAACACGATCTTGCCGCCGTGCTCCCGGAACAGGTACTGGCCGAGCTTGAGCCGGCCGTGGTCGAGGGCGACGAGGTGGCCGTAGCGCAGCAGGAGCGGCATGCCCCATCGGCGCCCCGCCCAGTAGCCGAGATTGTCGCCCAGGATCGCCGCGGAGGCCGCCGCCAGCACGATCAGCCCGATGTTGAGCTGCCCTGTGCTGCCCGCGTAGACGGCCGAGGAGATCAGGGCCGTCTCGCCGGGCAGCGGCACGCCCGCGCTCTCCAGGGTGATGATCGTGAAGATCGCGAGGTAGCCGTAGCTCGTGATCAGATCCGCGATCGGCAGATCGTGAAGGAAGGACACGCGTCGGGATCCCGTTCGGTTGCGGTTCAACCGAGCGTCGCGACCCGAACGTGGCCTTTCGAGGGCGGCCCGGGGCGACGCGTCGCCCCGGAGGACCGGCCTCAGATCACCTTGAGGAGAGCCTCGGCGCCGGAGATCTCCGCCTTGGAGGGAGATTCCTCGATGTTGAGCACCCGCACCACGCCGTCCTCGACCAACGCGGCGTAGCGCTTCGAGCGGATGCCGAGGCCGAAGCCGGTGCCGTCCATCTCCAGGCCGATCGCCTTCACGAAGTCGGCGTTGCCGTCGGCCAGGAACTCGATGCTCTCGGCCCCGCTGGCCTTGGCCCAGGCGTCGAGCACGAAGACGTCGTTGACGGCGGTCACGGCGATCGCGTCGATGCCGCGCGCCAGGATCTCGTCCCGGTGCGTGACGAAGCCCGGCAGGTGGTTGCGGTGGCAGCTCGGCGTGAAGGCGCCCGGCACCCCGACCAGCACGACGCGGCGGCCCTTGAACACGTCGTCCGTGGTCTTGGCCGCGGGGCCGTCCGGGCCGTTCACGCGGAACGTCGCCTGGGGCAGGTGATCGCCGACCTGAATCATCGCCGTCTCCGTCGTCTCGAAACTGCCACGCTTGCGCGGATCGCCGTTGAACTAGGGCCAAGGGCTGTCACTGTCGAGCCGGACTCGGTGGCCCGGCACGGCGGCCGAGCCCGTTCTGCCTGCCCGCCGCGCGTTTTGCCCGCTGGACAAAGGTCGGGCAGGGGGTAGCATGGCGCCATGCAGATGCCTCCGTCCGGCGCCCCCTCCTATCTCGACGGCCAGTTCCTGGTGGCGATGCCGGGGATGACGGACGAGCGCTTCGCCCGCGCGGTGATCTACGTCTGCGCCCACTCGGCGGACGGGGCGATGGGCATCATCGTCAACAAGCCGGTCACCGACCTCTCGATGCCCGACCTCCTGCTGCAGCTCGACGTGGCGCAGGAGGCCGACGCGATCCG
Source organism: Methylobacterium radiodurans (assembly GCF_003173735.1). Classification (NCBI taxonomy): domain Bacteria; kingdom Pseudomonadati; phylum Pseudomonadota; class Alphaproteobacteria; order Hyphomicrobiales; family Methylobacteriaceae; genus Methylobacterium; species Methylobacterium radiodurans. The sequence goes on from NZ_CP029551.1 coordinate 760,602, forward strand.
GCTGCGCGAGCGGGTCGGCCACATGCCGGTGCTGATGGGCGGTCCCGTCGAGGGGCGGCGCGGCTTCGTGCTGCACACCGACGACTTCCACATCGACCAGTCCACGCTGATCATCGACGAGGGCATCTGCCTCACCGCGACCGTGGAGATCCTGCGCGCCATCGCGAGCGGTGCGGGCCCGGCGAGCGCGGTGCTGGCGCTCGGCTACGCGGGTTGGCAGGCGGGCCAGCTCGAGAGCGAGATCATGGCCAACGGCTGGCTGAACTGCCCGGCCGACCCGGCCCTGATCTTCAACACCGATCTCGACGCCAAGTACGAGCGGGCGCTGCGCGGCATCGGGATCGATCCGGCCATGCTCTCTGGCAGCGTCGGCCGCGCCTGAGGCCCGCACCCACCTTGCCGCCGCCGGTCCGCGGCCCGACATGCCGCGCTGACGAAGGATGCGCCGCATCCCACCGCATCCCGCCGACCGGAGCCGCCGCATGGACGAGAGGATCGAACTTCTGATGCACGTCGAGGGCATGACCTGCGACGGCTGCGCCGAGGCGGTGCGGCGCACGGTCCGCCGGCTCGATCCCGAGGCCTCCGTCGAGGTCGACCGCGCCGGCGAGCGCGTCGCGATCCGGACGAGCGCCCAGAGCCTCGCCATCGCGGATGCCCTGGACAAGGCCGGCTACACCGCGACCGCGATGACGGGCTGAGGCGGGGCTGAAGCGGGAAAGCCCGCGAAGGCTTCTTCGCCACCCGCACAATCACGAAAGATATTTTGTGGGCTCGTCGAAAAATTTCGACGGGCTTTTCACCTTGGCTTGCCGCTAAACTACCGGGATAGCGCGCCGATCGAGCCCGGCTCGGGCTTGGTCGCGCCGCGTCCGCACGGCAAAAGCCGGCGGGGATCTTGTGCGGAACGCGACGGACGCGGCGCGGCCCGCACCACTCAGGGTGAGGAAACCATGCCGTCAGACATCGAGATCGCTCGCGCCGCCACCCTGAAGCCAATCGCCGCGGTGGCGGAGAAGCTCGGCATCCCGGACGAGGCCCTGCACAATTACGGGAAGCACATCGCCAAGCTCGACCACGGCTTCATCGCGGGCCTCGAAGGCCGGCCCGAGGGCAAGCTGGTGCTCGTCACCGCGATCTCGCCGACGCCGGCCGGCGAGGGCAAGACCACCACGACGGTGGGCCTGGGCGACGCGCTGAACCGCATCGGCCAGAAGACCATGATCTGCCTGCGCGAGCCCTCGCTCGGCCCCTGCTTCGGCATGAAGGGGGGCGCGGCCGGCGGCGGCAAGGCGCAGGTCGTGCCGATGGAGCAGATCAACCTGCACTTCACCGGCGATTTCCACGCCATCACCTCGGCCCACAGCCTCGCGGCGGCGCTGATCGACAACCACGTCTACTGGGCGAACGAGCTCAACATCGACGTGCGCCGCATCTTCTGGCGCCGCGTCGTGGACATGAACGACCGGGCGCTGCGCCAGATCACCCAGTCGCTCGGCGGCGTCGCCAACGGCTTTCCGCGCGAGGACGGCTTCGACATCACGGTCGCCTCCGAAGTGATGGCGGTGTTCTGCCTCGCCCGGAACCTGGAAGACCTGGAGGAGCGGCTCGGCCGCATCGTCATCGCCGAGACCCGCGACCGCAAGCTCGTCACGCTGAAGGACGTCAAGGCCACGGGCGCCATGACCGTGCTCCTGAAGGACGCGCTGCAGCCCAACCTCGTGCAGACGCTGGAGGGCAACCCGGCCCTGATCCACGGCGGCCCCTTCGCCAACATCGCGCACGGCTGCAACTCGGTGATCGCCACGCGGGCGGGCCTGAGGCTCGCCGACTACACCGTGACGGAAGCGGGCTTCGGTGCCGATCTCGGGGCGGAGAAGTTCCTCGACATCAAGTGCCGTCAGGCCGGCATCGGCCCCTCGGCGGTCGTCATCGTCGCCACGGTGCGCGCCCTCAAGATGCACGGCGGCGTCAACAAGAAGGATCTCGGGGGCGAGAACATCGAGGCGCTGGAGCGGGGCTTCGCCAACCTCGCCCGCCACGTCACCAACGTGCGCAATTTCGGCCTGCCGGTGGTTGTGGCGGTCAACCACTTCTACGCCGACACCGACGCGGAGCACGCGCGCCTCAGGGAACTCTGCAGCGAGCGTCTCGGCGTCGAGGCCATCACCTGCAAGCACTGGGCGGAGGGCGGGGCGGGCGCCGAGGCGCTGGCCCAGGCGGTGGTCCGTCTCTCCGAGGGCGGCGCGCAGCCGATCACCTACACCTACGAGACCGAGTCCAAGCTCACCGACAAGATCAAGGCGATCGCGACCAAGCTCTACGGCGCGGCCGACATCCAGCTCGAATCGAAGGCTGCCCAGAAGCTCGCCGCGTTCGAGAAGGAGGGCTACGGCAACCTGCCGGTCTGCATGGCCAAGACGCAGTACTCGTTCTCGACCGATCCGACCCTGATCGGCGCGCCGGAGGGACACATCGTCGGCGTGCGCGACGTGCGGCTCTCGGCGGGCGCGGGCTTCGTGGTGGTGATCTGCGGGGAGATCATGACCATGCCGGGCCTGCCCAAGGTGCCGGCCGCCGACACGATCCGCCTCGACGCGAGCGGACAGATCGACGGGCTTTTCTGAGAGACGGAAAGCCGGCTCGGGCCTCAGTGGCCCGAGCTGCGGATCAGCATCTTGACGCGCTGGTCCGCCCGCTCGAAGCGCTCGGCGAGGCCGCGGCGAGTGCACTTCTCGATCGTGTCGCCCGCGTAGAGACCGTACTCGCGCGCCTTCTCGCGGCAGGTGCTGAGCGGGGGCCAGACGACGACAACCGCCAGGAACAGGACGAGGCCCACCGCGTCGATCACGAGCCAGGCCTTCCAGCCGAGACGGCCCCGACCGGGCTCACCTGGACGCAGGCCGCCGCGGCGGCGGTTGATGCTCGGGCCGCCGCTCCGCGCGAGGCGGGCCTCGAAGAGGCCGGCCTGCCCCGCCTGCGCCTTGGACGAAGATGTCTGCATGTCGGATCCCCCCTTGGATGCAGATGTGTCGGATCAGTCGATGACGCGGCGGATCAGCTTGAGGCCGTCGCCCAGGGACACGGCGCTGTCGACGATCTGGCCGCGCGCGCAGACGCCCGCCTGGACGATCTGGCCGAAGCCGGTGCCGCCGCTCGCGCGGCAATCGGCGACGAAGTAGCCGTAGAGGAAGATCCCGAGCGGCGTCAGGAAGACGGCCAGCTTGACGAGACCGAACAGGCGGGAGAACAGGCCGCGCCGCGGCGGCGCGTCGTACCGCCCATCGTCCCAGTCGTCGTACGGGTCCTCGACCCGCTGGCGACGGCCGAACTCGTTATGCGCCTGGGACGTCATGGTCGTTGAGAGCCGTAGCCGAAAGGCGGACCGCGTCCACCCGCCGCTACTCTAAGTCCCGCATTGTGAAACCACGCCTAAGCGACGTGCTTAAGACGCGGCAAAGAGCGCGCGGTCAGGCCGAGAGGGCGCGGTTCACGGTGGCGCGCAGATCCGCCAGCGAGAAGGGCTTGGTCAGCACGTCCGTGACGATGGCGTCGAGGCCGCGGGCGCGCTCGCGCTGGTCGGCGAAGCCCGTCATCAGCAGGATGGTCAGGTCGGGGAAGTCGCGCTTGGCCGCGAGCGCCAGCGCGATGCCGTCCATCAGCGGCATGCGGATGTCGGTGAGCAGCAAGTCGAAGGCGCCATCGGCCTCGTTCAGCCGGTCGAGCCCGTCGCTGCCGTCGATCGCCGTGACGACGGCGTGGCCGTCGATCTCCAGCCCCCGCTTCAGGAAGCCCCGGACTGTTTCCTCGTCATCCACGAGCAGGATGCGCGCCATGTCAGTTCGTCGTCATCCTGTCGCGAGACCCGCCCGGCCGGCAATGGCTCGACGTCACCGAGGGCTGTGCCGGTCCGCCGCGCCGCTCTCCGAAGGCCCGCCGCGGAGACGCGATGCGCACGATCCAGTCCCTGACTGAAAATGCCGCGCTTGGGCCGCGGTTCCCTGCGGGCACTGTCACGCTCAGCCGCCGTCGAACAGGTCGGGATCGGCGTTGTCGAAATCCACCAGCCCGACGAAGGGCAATTGCCGGAAGGCGTGGGCCGCATCCATGCCGTAGCCCACCACGAACACGTCCGGGCAGGTGAAGCCGACGAAGTCCGCGTCGATCGTCACCGCCCGCTTGCCGGGCTTCTCCAGGAGCACCGCCGTCATCACACGGCGGGCGCCGCGGGCCATCAGCAGGTCCTTGGCGAAGACGAGCGTCCGGCCCGATTCCAGGATGTCGTCGACGAGGAGCACGTCGCGGCCGCGCACCTCGCTCTGCACGTCGCGCAGGATCTCGACCTGGCCCGAAGAGACGGTGCCGGTGCGGTAGCTCGACAGGTGCACGAACTCGACATGGGGGGCGAGCCCGACATGGTGCAGCGCGCGCAGCAGGTCGGCGGCGAACATGAAGCTGCCCTTGAGCACCGCGACCACCAGCAGGTTCTCAGGCTTGGCGGCCACGATCGCCTCGGCGATCTCCGCGTTGCGGCGGGCGATGGCGGCTTCGTCGAACAGGACGCGCACGCGTCGTGAGGCTTCGGTCATGGGTCTGTTAGACCATCTTTTTGCGGGCGCTTCCACGGGTGCACCCGCGAAAAGCGGCGCGGCACCTTACGGATGGGCGGATTTCCCCACTGCGGAGGCCAGCGTCAGCGCGGGCGGCTCGGCCGCGAACCGGATCTGCAGCCCGCGCCCCTCGGCGGGCGGATCGAGGAGGCTCGCGCGGAAGCGGGCGCGCTCGCCCGGCGCGAGCGCGGCGCGCGGGGCCGCGACGGCGAAGCGGCGCAGGGTCCGGCCCTCGGCGTCGCGCACCTCGACTGCGAGCGGCGGCACCGGCGCGCTGTCGCGGGCGAGCCCGACGAGGTCGCCCTCCAGCACCAGCTCGGCCGGGCGCCCGGCCTCGGCGGGATTGCGGAACGCCACCACGTCGCGGATCTCCAGCCCGCGCAGGTTCACCGGCAGGCCGATCCCGGCATAGAGCGCGGCGCTCTGGGGCACCGCCCGCACTACGGCAGTGCGGGCCAGACAGGCGAGCGGCAGCGCGGCCAGCAGCGCGAGGCCCGCGGCGAGCGCCGGCGAGAAGCCCGGCAGCCCGCGCCGCGCCCCCACGGGCCTCCGCTTGCGCGGCTTAGGCCCGGCGCGCCGTCCCTTCGCGACGGCCGGCTCGGGCGGCACGTTCTCGACCACGTCCGCACCCACCGCCTCGCGGACCTCGGCTGAGGCCTCCTGCCAGTCCGTCGCCGACGGCTCGGCGGCCTCCGCCTCGGCCAGCTCCGCCGCGTGCGCGGCCAGCACCTCGGCGGGGGTGATGAACCAGGTCTCGCGGCAGGCGGCGCAGCGGACCGAGCGCCCCTCCATGCCGACCCGGCCGATCTCGACCTGGTAGCTGCTGGCGCAGGTGGGGCAGGTGATCAGCATCGGCCGAAACTCACGCGGACACTCGGGCGCCCGGCCGAAGTGCGGCACGAAACGCTTAACCCAGTGTCAGCGAACGCGGTTAAGCTCCGGTGAAGCCGGTGAAGCCCCGCGGACTTGAAAACGCCGCCCCGGGACTTCATGCCGGGGGCCAAGTCCATGCCGGGGGCCAAGTCCCGAAACGGTGTCCCGCGAGGTTGCGCAGCTTTGAAGACGGCAAGCCTGCTCTCCGGCGCCGAGGCCCCGGTGGTCCAGTTCGAGAATGTCGGGATGCGCTACGGCCTGGGGCCGGAGGTGCTCTCCGACGTGAGCTTCAAGATCGCGCCGCACTCCTTCCAGTTCCTCACCGGACCGTCGGGCGCGGGCAAGACCACGCTGCTGCGCCTGATCCTGCTCTCGGTGCGGCCGACGCGGGGGCTCGTCTCGGTCTTCGGCGAGGAGGTCAGCGGCATCTCCAGCGGCGCGCTCACGGGCCTGCGCCGGCGCATGGGCGTGGTGTTCCAGGATTTCCGGCTGCTCGATCACCTCACCACCTACGAGAACGTGGCGCTGCCCCTGCGCGTCCAGGGCCGGGCCGAGACGAGCTACCGGGCCGAGGTCGTCGAGCTCTTGCGCTGGGTCGGCCTCGGCGAGCGCATGCACGCCCTGCCCCCGCTGCTCTCGGGCGGCGAGAAGCAGCGGGCGGCCATCGCCCGGGCGCTGATCGGCCGGCCGGACCTCCTGCTCGCCGACGAGCCGACCGGCAACGTCGATCCGGGCCTCGGGCGGCGGCTGCTGCGCCTGTTCCTCGAATTGAACAAGCTCGGCACCTCGGTGATCATCGCGACCCACGATTACGGCATCATGGACACCGTGCCGGCGCGCCGCATGGTGCTGGGCGAGGGCCGCCTGCGGATCGAGGCATGAGCGTGGACCGCGACACCTCCGGCAACACGTCCGGCAATACCCCCAATCCTCCCGGCTCATCCGCGGGCCGGCCCGCGGGGAGACCCGCGGCCTCCGACCTGGAGCGCGGCGCCCCGGAACGGGCGGCCCGCCCGGCGCCAGAGGCGGCCGAGCCGCTGCCGGCTACGCTCAGGCGCAACGCCCCCCTGGTGCCGACCGACACCGCCGCGAGCCGCTCGCTTGCGGCGGTCATCGCCATCCTGACCTTCCTGGCCGCGCTCTGCGCGGGCGCGGCCGAGATGGTCTCGGCGAGCGCGGCCCAGTGGCAGGGCAGCGTCGCCCAGGAGGTGACGATCCAGGTCCGCCCGGCGCCCGGGCGCGACATCGAGACCGACCTCGCCCGGGCCGAGAGCGTCGCGAAGGCCGAGCCCGGCATCGCGGCCGCCCACGTCTTCTCGAAGCAGGAGGCCGAGCGCCTGCTGGAACCCTGGCTCGGCAGCGGGCTCGACCTCGGCGACCTGCCGGTGCCGCGGCTCATCACCCTGACGCTCGGCACGCCCGCGCCCGACCTGAAGCGCCTGCGGACGAGCCTCGGCGAGGCCCTGCCGGGCGTGGCGAGCCTCGACGACCACGCGCTCTGGCTGCAGCGGCTCTCGACCATGGCCAACACCTTCGTGGGCGTGGGCGTCGGCATCGTCGCGCTGGTGCTGGTCGCCACGGGTCTTGCGGTCGCCTTCGCGACCCGGGGGGCGATGGCGGGCAACCGCGAGGTGGTGGAGGTGCTCCACTTCGTCGGCGCCGACGCCGACTTCATCGCCCGGGCCTTCCAGCGGCGCTTCTTCGGCCTGGGCCTGCGGGGCGGCGCGATCGGGGCGGGTCTCGCACTCCTGGCCTTCTGGCTGGCGGGGCTGCTCGCCCGCGCCTGGCGCTCGGGCCCGGCCGGCGACGAGATCGAGGCCCTGTTCGGCGCCTTCCACATCGGCTGGCGCGGCTACGCCGCCGTGCTCGCCATCGGCATCATCGCCTCGCTGGTGACGGGTGTGGTCTCGCGGCTGACGGTGCGGCGCTTCCTGGCCTGAGGGACGGGAGCGCGCCGGATGAAGTCCGGATCCGGCGCGTTAACGTTTCGTAAACCACTGGCGCGCGCAATGGCCGGCAGGGCATCCTGCCCCTCCCCGTCGCACCGGCGGCGCCTCCGCATCGCCGCAATCGGGGCTATCCTGCCGGAGAATGTCCACGCGTATGCCGTGCGCTTCCGAATCGAACGCGGGCGAGCCCTTCGGCTGGCGCTGGGACACGGCGCGCTCCCTGCGGACGGGCGAGTCGGTCGACGCCGGACGGCCGAAGCCCCGCCTGCGCCGGCTCGGCCTCGGGCTTCTGGCCGGAACGGGCCTGGGCGGTATCGCGCTCGGCCTCGGCTTCCTCGGCTTCGTGGACGGGCTCGTCCGGTTGGAGCGCGTTCCGGTCGACCGGGCGGACGGGATCGTGGTGCTCACCGGGGGCGCCCAGCGCATCGGCGACGCGATCGACCTGCTGGCCGCGGGCTACGGCCGGCGCCTGCTGATCACCGGGGTCAACGAGCGCACCAGCCGCGACGAGATCGCCCGCCTCAACCCGAGCCAGCGCGACCTGATCGCCTGCTGCGTCGATCTCGACTACCGGGCGCGCAACACGATCGGCAACGCGATCGAGACGCGCCGCTGGATGCGCCGCCACCGCTTCGGCACGGTCGCGGTGGTGACCTCGAACTACCACATGCCGCGCACGCTGATCGAACTCGACCACGTGCTGGAGGGTGCCGACCACGTGATCCCCCACCCCGTCGTCGCGGACGGGTTCGACGCCGCGCGCTGGTGGCAATGCGCGGGCACGGCGCGCCTGCTCGCCGCCGAGTACGCGAAGTTTCTCGTGGCCTGGGTGCGGACCCGCTTCGAGGACGATCCCGAGCAGTCCCGCGCGGCGATCCTGATCGGCCGGGGCAAGCCGGTGAAGATGGTAGCCGAACCGGGGGCAACGGGCGCGCTGCGGGCGGCGGCCGAGCCGCGGCTCTGATAAACACCTCGGGCGTCGCGGCTCCCTCTCGCGCCGCGCGCGGGGAGAGGGGAAGCTGCGGCATTCGAGGTGATCGAGCGGATTCTTGGAGGAGAGCGGAGGGATCCGGCTCCTCGATCAGCCCTGCGCCGCGTGCCATGCCTTCAGCGCCGCGAGCGTCACCACGCCGCCCGGCCAGGCCACGCCCGCGAGGTGGCGGTGCGGGCGGTCCGGCTCGCCGAGATCGGAGATCGCCGAGAAGGCGCCGTCGAGCGGGTGGCCCTCGGTGTACTGGCTGCGGGTCGCCACCACCGGCAGCCCGGCATCCAGCGCCGAGCGGATGCCGGCCGCCGAATCCTCGAAGGCGACCGCCTCGGAGGGGCGCACGCCCAGGCGCTCCAGCGCCAGGGTGAACACGTCCGGCGCCGGCTTCTTGCGGGCCGCCTCGTCGCCGGCCGCGATCACGCAGAAGGGCTGCTCGCCCTCGGGGAAGTTGACCGCGATCAGGCGATCGACGTTCGGCCGGCTCGTCGTGGTCGCCACCGCGACCCGCAGGCCGGCCTCCCGGGACTCCGTGATCAGCCGGCGGATGCCGGGCCTCAGGCCCAGGCCGCCATCGGCCACCAGCTCGCCGTAGAGCCGGGTCTTGAGCCCGTGGATCTCGGGCGCCCGCGCGTGGAGCGAGGCGGCATCCCCCGGATGCTCGGCGTCGATGAAGTGGGCGAGCCGCTCCTTGCCACCCATCACGGCGAGCAGGTCGCGGTAGGTCGCGGGCGACCAGTGCCAGGGCAGGCCGAGTTCCGCGAAGGCGCGGTTGAAGGCCTGCCGGTGCAGGTCCTCGGTCTCGGCAAGCGTGCCGTCGACGTCGAAGATCAGCACCTTCAGCATGCGAGCGGGCCGGCGCCGCCGGCCGCCTGGGCGCCCGCGCGGATCGCGGCGATCCGCTCCGCGTAGGCGGCAGGACCGTCCTTGAACACGGCGTTGCCGGCGACGAACACGTCGGCGCCCGCCCGCGCAGCCGCCTCGACGGTCCTGGGGTCGATGCCGCCATCGACCTGGATCCGGATGTCGCGCTCCGCGATCATGGTGCGGACCCGCGAGACGGTCTCCAGCGCGCCGGGCAGGAAGCTCTGGCCGCCGAAGCCCGGATTGACAGTCATCACCAGCACGAGGTCGACCATGTCGAGGAGCGGCTCGACCATCGCGGCCGGCGTGCCGGGATTGAGCGCCACGCCCGCGCGCTTGCCGAGCGCCCGGATGGTCTGGAGCGAGCGGTGGATGTGCGGCCCCGCCTCGACATGGACCGAGATGCCGTCGGCGCCGGCCTCCGCGAAGGCCGCGAGGTAGGGGTCGGCCGGCGCGATCATCAGGTGCACGTCGAAGAACCTGTCGGTGTGGGGCCGCAGCGCCTTCACCACCGGCGGTCCGAAGGTGATGTTGGGCACGAAATGGCCGTCCATCACGTCGAGATGGATCCAGTCGCCCCCGGCCGCGGCCACCGCCCGCGTCTCCTCGCCGAGCCGCGAGAAATCCGCCGAGAGGATCGAGGGCGCGATGAGGGGCGGACGGGTAGTCATGGAACAAGCCTTTCGGGACGACAGATAGGGTTTTGAGCCCGGTCTGCATCTGCCGGGCGGCGACAGTCGGTCCGGGCTGTCGGCCCGTCCGGCGCGTCAGGCCAGCCGGCGGCGGCGCTCGACGAGCTGCATGATGATCGGCGTCAGGATGAGCTGCATCGCCAAGTCAAGCTTGCCGCCTGGGATGACGATGGAGTTCGCTCGGCTCATGAAGCTGTCGTGGATCATCGAGACGAGGTACGAGAAGTCGATCCCCTTGGGGTCCTTGAAGCGGATCACCACCATCGATTCGTCCGCGGTCGGGATCCAGCGGGCGATGAAGGGGTTCGACGTATCGACCGTCGGCACCCGCTGGAAGTTGATGTCGGTCCACGAGAATTGCGGGCAGATCGTCTGCACGTAGTCGGGCATCCGCCTGAGGATCACGTCGGTGACGGCCTCGGTCGAGTAGCCGCGGAACGAGCGGTCCCGGTGCAGCTTCTGGATCCACTCCAGGTTGATCACCGGCACCACGCCGATCTTGAGGTCGGGATAGCGGGCGATGTCCACGTTCGCATCGACCACGCAGCCGTGGAGCCCCTCGTAGAACAGCAGGTCGGAGCCCGGGGGAAAATCCTCCCAGGACGAGAAGGTGCCTTCCGGCACACCGTAGCGGGCGGCGTCGTGCGCGTCGTGGGCGTAGTGCCGGGTGCGGCCGCGGCCCGACTCGCCGTAGCTGCGGAACACCGCCTCCAGCTCGGCCAGGAGGTTGGCGCGCGGCGCGAAATGGCTGAGCGTCGGCTCGCGCGCCATCATCGCCCGCATGGTCTCGCGGTCGAAGGCGTGGAAACCGTCGCCCTCGATATAGACGGCGCTGACGTCCTCCCGCCGGAAGATCTGCTCGAAGGTGTTCCGGACCGAGGTGGTGCCGGCTCCCGAGGAGCCGGTCACCGAGATGATGGGATGGCGTGCCGACATCGTCGTCCGGGCGGCGCGCCTAGCTGCGCATCAGGCCGCGCTGGCCGAAGAGCGGCGAGCGCCCGGCGGCGTGGTTGCGGCCGTCGAAGTACTTGGCCACGCACTCCACTTCCTCGGTCGAGCCGAAGACCAGGGGTACGCGCTCGTGGATGCCGGTGGCCTCGATGTCGAGGATGCGGCGCTCGCCGTCGGTCGCGCCGGCACCCGCCTGCTCCATCAGCATGGCGATCGGCGCGGCCTCGTAGAGCAGGCGCAGGCGCCCCTGCGCATAGCCCTTGCGCTGGTCGCCCGGATACAGGAACACGCCGCCGCGCATCAGCACGCGCTGCGCGTCGGCCACGAGCGAGCCGAGCCAGCGCATGTTGTAGTCCTTGTCGCGCGGCCCTTCCGCGCCCCGCAGGCAATCCTCGATGAAGGCCTTGATCGGCGCTTCCCAGTGCCGGGCGTTCGAGGCGTTGATCGCGTACTCCTTCGTCGTGGCGGGCACGTCGAGGCTCGGATGCGTCAGCCGGAAGGCGCGCTCGGCCCGGTCGAGCACGTAGACCTGCGTGCCCTCGCCGAGCGTCAGGACCAGCGCGGTGGCCGGCCCGTAGGTGACGAAGCCCGCGGCGAGCTGCGCCGTGCCCGGTGTCGTGAACGAGGCGATCGGGTTCCCCGCATCCTGCACCGCCGGGCGGATGCCGAAGATGGTGCCGACCGCCATGTTGACGCCGATGTTCGACGAGCCGTCGAGCGGGTCGATCGCCACCGCCAGCGGTGCGCCGGGGTTGAGGCGCATCACGTCGTCGGCCTCTTCCGAGGCGACCTCGGCCACGGGGGCGGCCTGCAGCGCCTCGGTCACGCGCTGGTGCGCAATCACGTCCAGCGCCTTCTGCACGTCGCCGTCGCTGTTCTTGGATCCCGTCGCCGCGAGGTCGCCACCGAGCGCCCCGCGCCCGATCACCTCGCTGATCGTAATGGCGGCGCCCGCGATGGCAGCGATCACCACGGCCGTGTCCTTCAGCGCAGGGTTGTGCGAGACCGCCCGCGCAAGGCACGCGTCGAGATGCGCTCCGACCTCAAGAGACTCGTCAGCCATCGCTCTTAGCCCTCGCATCGTCTGTCGCCCCGGCCGGGACGAACCCGGCCCGAGGCGAAAGCCTCTAACCGCAGCCGCGTCCGGATGATACCGCGCGCCCGGTCTACATCGCCAGAGGCGGGGGACAGGACGGCTCAAGAATTCTAAAATATCTTGCGGCAGCCTACAAAAAAACTAGAACGAGAGGCGATGCGCAACCTGTCCTTGAAGCAGCTCCAGGCCGTCGCCGCCGTCGCCAAACTCGGGACGATGACGCGCGCCGCCCAGGAACTCAACGTCACATCGGCGGCGCTCTACGCCCGCATCCGCCAGCTCGAGGAGGAGGCCGGCCTCCTCCTGTTCGACCGGACGCCGAACGGCCTGAAGCCGACCGATGCCGGTCGCGAGATGCTCTGGGCGATCGACAGCATCAACACGGTGCTGGAGACCTGCGCCGACCGCCTGCGCACCCTGAAGGGCGGCGCCGGGGGCCGCGTGGCGATGGGCGTGGTGTCCACCGCCAAATACTTTACCCCGCGGGCAATCGCCGGGTTCCTGGAGAAGCATCCGGGCGTCGAGATCAACCTCTCGGTCGGCAACCGGGGCGAGACGGTCGAGGCCCTGCGCAACTACGAGATCGATTTCGCCATCATGGGCCGGCCGCCGCGCGACTTCGCGATCGAGGCCGAGAAGCTCGGGCCGCACCCGCTGGTGCTGATCGCCGCGCCCGGCAATCCGCTCGCCGGCCGGCGCAACATCACGCGCGAGGAGCTGGCCGACCAGCCCTTCTTTGTGCGCGAGGACGGCTCGGGCACCCGCACGGTGTTCGAGGAGTTCATCAGCGGCATCATCATCCGGCGGGCCAAGCTCGGCATCGACACCGGCTCGAACGAGACGATCAAGCAGGCGGTGATGGCGGGCCTCGGCATCGCGCTGCTCTCCGCCCACACCGTCGCGGCGGAGGTCGAGACGGGGCGGCTCGTGCTGCTCGATGTCGAGGGCCTGCCGATCCGGCGCGACTGGTACGTGGTGCGCCGCGCCGACAAGGTGCTGGGCCCGGCGGCTGCCGCGTTCTGGGACTACCTCTATCGCGACGGCGCCCGCTGTCTGCCGCGGCTCGACGCCGTGCGAGCGATGGCGGCCGGGGCCGCTCCGTGAGCGAGGCGGGCGTCGTCGTCCTGGGCGCGGGGCAGGCCGGGTTCCAGGCGGCTGCCTCCTTGCGCGAGGCGGGTTTCGCGGGGCCCCTCACCCTGGTGGGCGACGAGACCGCCCTGCCCTACCAGCGCCCGCCCCTGTCGAAGGCGTATCTCGCCGGCAAGACCGACGCGGAAGGTCTGGCGCTGCGACCCGCCGCCTATCTCGACGAGCACCGAATCGGCTTCCGGCCGGGCCTCGTCGCCGAGGCGATCGACCGTGCGGGGCGCCGGCTGCTGACCGGCGACGGGCCGGTTCACTACGATCACCTCGTGATCGCCACTGGGGCACGCAACCGGCCGCTGCCCGTGCCGGGCGCCGACCTCGCGGGCGTGTACCAGCTCCGCGGGCTCGCCGACGCGGATGCGCTCAAGGCCGCCCTCGCAACCTGCCGCGCGGCCATCGTGGTCGGCGCGGGCTTCATCGGGCTCGAATTCGCCGCGGTGGCCGCCGCGCGCGGCGTCGACGTGACGGTGATCGAGCTGGCCGACCGGCCGATGGCCCGCGCGGTCTCGCCCGAGACCGCTGCCTTCTTCCGCGGCGCCCACGAGGCCGCGGGCGTGCGCTTCCGCTTCGGGGCCGGCCTCGCCGCAGTAGAGGGGCGGGACGGCCGGACCTCGGGGGTGACGCTCGCCGATGGCACGGCCCTTCCGGCCGAGCTCGTGCTCGTCGGCATCGGCGTGCTGCCGAACCAGGAGATCGCGGACAGAGCCGGCCTCGCGGTCGCGGACGGGGTGCGAGTCGACGCCTTCCTGGCGACCGAGGATCCGGCGGTCTCGGCCATCGGCGACTGCGCCCGCTTCCCGACCCGCTTCGCCCATGGCCTCTCGCCGGACGGCACGGTGCGGATCGAGTCCGTGCAGAACGCGATCGACCAGGGCCGCTGCCTCGCCGGGCGCCTTGCCGGCCGTCCGGCGCCCTACGCCGCGGTGCCGTGGTTCTGGAGCGACCAGGGCCCGCACAAGCTTCAGATCGCTGGTCTCGGCGCGCCCGGCGACATCGGCGTGCGGCGCGGCACGGAGGCCGCCTTCTCAGTCTTCCGCTTCCGGGATGGGCAGCTCGCCGCCGTCGAGTCGGTCAACCGCGCCGGCGACCACATGGTGGCACGGCGCCTGTTCGCCGCTGGCACGCCGCTCACGCCCGACCAGGCCGCAGACCCTTCCTTCGACCTGAAAGCACTCGCGATCCGGGCCTGAGGCAGCCCACGGTTTTCACGTGAAATTAACCGCCGCGCCTCGGCCGCTGCCACGGCGCAACAGATGTGGCGCGATTGCTGCGCCCGGCCGCCATGTGATTGACCTGTCGAACCTGAACGCTCAAGCTTCGTTAAAGGCTGGGGCAGGTTCGAGAGCGGGTCTCAGGACAAGGGTCATGACGCGCCGATTCACAGTCTTCCGCTGCCTCCTCGCCTTCGGGGTCGCTGGCCAAGTCGCCGCCTGCTCCTCGCTGCCGCGGACCGCCTACACGGCCTCGCAGGCCGCGGTCGCGAGCGTGCCGAACATCCCGGACGCCCGGGTCTACTCGGATGCCGCGGTGGAGACCTTCACGGCACTCGCCGCACCGAAGGCGAAGAGCCGCAGCTTCAGCTATCTCGCCCTGTCGGGCGGCGGCGGCGACGGCGCCTACGGGGCGGGCGTGCTCAACGGCTGGACGGCCTCGGGCACGCGGCCGGAATTCAACATGGTCTCGGGCGTGAGCACGGGCGCGCTGATCGCGCCCTTCGCCTTCCTGGGCCCGGCCTACGACCCCTATCTCACTGAGTTCTACACCAGCGGCGTCGCCGAGACGCTGGTGCAGTCGCCCAACATCACCAACGTGCTGTTCGGCTCCGGCCTCTTCGGAGACGGGCGCCTGCGCAACCTGATCGGCCGCTACGTCAATGCGGACCTGCTCCGCGCGGTGGCCGAGGAGCACGCCAAGGGACGGCGCCTGCTGGTGGTCACGGCCAACCTCGATTCGCAGCGCGCCGTGATCTGGAACATGGGCGCGATCGCCGCGAGCGGCGCCCCGAACGCCGTCGATCTATTCCGCGACGTGCTGACCGCCTCTGCCAGCATCCCGGCGGTGTTCCCGCCTCAGCTCATCGACGTGCAGGCCGGAACCGCCGGCTTCCAAGAGCTGCACGTGGACGGCTCGGTGGTGACACCCGTCTTCACGCTGCCCCAGTCTCTGCTGGTGCAGGAGGGCCGCCTGCACAGGGCCGGCAAGGCCGACATCTACGTGGTGATCAACGGGCGGCTCGAGCCCGAATTCGACGTGACGCGGAACAACACGCTTGCGATCGTCGAGCGCTCCTTCACCACGGCGAGCCGCGCCCGCAGCCGCGCCACGCTGACGGCGACCTACGCCTTCGCCAAGACGAACGGGATCGGCTTCAACCTCACCTACATCGACGAGGCCGCACCGAATACCACGACGGCGCGGGGCTTCGACACGGGCTACATGCGGGCGCTCTACAATGCCGGCTACGAGAAGGGCCGCACCGGTCGCTTCTGGGAGCACAGCGTGCCCGCCGCGCCCATCCTGAAGACCGTGGCGGCCGAGACGGCGCGCTGAAGCGCCGCTCTCCGCTCGCAAACCGGGCCGGCGCCACCTAGATCGGGGGAACCGACGGAGACGAGGAGCGGATCACGCGATGAGCGAGAGCGCAGGTGACGGCCCGAACGCGGCCAACCCGGGATCCAAGACCCGCAAGACCGCCCAGAAAGCCGGCACCCGCAGCGGGGCGGAGGCCGCACCCGAGACGCCGAAGCTGCCCCCACGCGAGGCCGCGGTCGAGGCGCTGATGCGGCTCGCCGCCGAGCAACCCTGGAACGACATCGAGATCGGCGACATCGCTCGCGAGGCGGGGCTGACGCTGGCCGAACTGCGCGAACTCTACCCCTCGAAGGGCGCCGTTCTGGGTGGCCTCACCCGCATCATCGACCGCAAGGTACTGGCCGATGACAACGCCGACCTCGCCGACGAGCCGACGCGCGAGCGCCTGTTCGACGTACTGATGCGCCGCCTCGACGCGATGACGCCCTACAAGCCGGCGCTGCGCCGGATCGCCTACGCGCTGCGTGGCGACCCGCTCACCATGCTGGCGCTGAACGGCGTGATGCTGAACTCGCACCGCTACATGCTGGCCGCGGCCGGCATCGACACCGAGGGGCCGCTCGGCCGGGTGAAGCTGCAGGGCGTGGTCATCGCCTTCGCCCGCGTGACCGAGACCTGGCTTGAGGACGACGACCCGGCTCTCGCCCGCACGATGGCGCGCCTCGACCGCGAGATTCGCAACGGCGAGCGCTTCATGGAGCGGGCCGAGGACGTGCGCCGGCTCACCGCCCCGCTGCGCGCGCTCGGCCGCGCCGTGCTGGAGCGCCGCGAGCGCCGTCGCGAGCGGCCGCGGGACGACGAGGCCGATTCGGATCCGGCTGCGGCGATCTGAACCGATCCCGAGGGCGCGGTGCCCGACCTGCATCGCGCCCTTTCCCGGATCACCTTCCACTCCGTTCCGGGCGTCCGGGACAAGGTCGCGCTTCATCCGTGAGGCCCAGGGTGGCGAAAACCGGATCCGGTCTTCTGCTGCGGTGACGTCTCCCTTGTCCGTCCGCATCGCGGGTGATACCGGCAAAATAATCCCGCCTGCCCATATCCCTGACGCCGAAGACCCGAGCCGATGCCGAGCCCCACTGTCCGCCTCCACCGGGGCGACCTGCCCGAGGGCTACGCGCCGGGCGCGGCCATCGCCATCGACACCGAGACGCTGGGCCTCAACCCGCACCGGGACCGGCTTTGCGTCGTGCAGATCTCGACCGGCGACGGTAGCGCGGACGTGGTCCAGATCCCGCTCGACGGCCCGGATCCGGTGAACCTGAAGCGGGTTCTGGCCGACAATCAGGTTCTCAAGATCTTCCACTTTGCCCGCTTCGACCTCGCGGTGCTCTACCGCCGTCTCGGCGTGATGCCGGCACCGGTCTACTGCACCAAGATCGCCTCGAAGCTCGCCCGCACCTACACCGACCGGCACGGGCTGAAGGACGTGGTGCGCGAGCTCGTGGGCGTCGATCTCTCGAAGCAGCAGCAATCCTCGGACTGGGGCGCCGAGACTCTGAGCCAGGCCCAGCTCGACTACGCGGCCTCCGATGTGCTGCACCTGCACGCCGCCCGCGCGCGCCTGGACCAGATGCTCGCCCGCGAGGGCCGCACCGATCTGGCCGCGTCCTGCTTCGCTTTCCTGCCGATCCGCGCCCGGCTCGACCTCGACGGCTGGCCGGAGACCGACATCTTCGCGCACAGCTGAGGGCGGGGGTGCGCGTGCCGGGGCGCACATCCCGGCACGGATCCGCCTCTCGGCACTCTGCCGCGCTGTCCGCCAAACGCGCGCTATGGTTGAAGTTTCCGAAACGGTTGAGCCATAACTTCGCCATCGCCCGGGCGCATCCGGCGGCGGGCTCACGGGGGCAGCCCTTCCACGCATCCGCGCACTTCGGGCGCGCCGCACGGACAGGTCCATGCAGGTGGTCGACGCGATCGGGACGAACGGGGCCGGCGGCAACGCCCGGCGCACGCGCGCGCATGCCCGCGCCCATCGGCACAGCGCCAAGGTCCGCACGCTCCGGCGGGTGATCCCGGTGGTCGCGGCGGGCGCGGTGATCACGGTCGCCGCCCTGGTGCTCAATCCCTTCGGCGCCGCCGTACCGAACGTCAGCGTCGGTCCGGTGACGCTCTCGGGGACCAAGGTGCGGATGGACAACCCGCGCCTCTCGGGTTTCCGCAAGGGCGACCGCGGCTACGAGGTCACGGCGGCGGCCGCCCTCCAGGACATGCGCAAGCCCAGCCTGATCGAGCTCGAGGCCATGCGGGGCCACATCGCCACCGATGACAAGGGCGGACTCGCCCGCCTGGAGGCCGCGACGGGCCTGTTCGACACCGCCCGCGAATCGCTCGACCTCAACCGCGACATTCGGATTTGGACCGACAAGGGCGAGGAGGCGCGCCTGAAATCGGCCTCGGTGAACTTCAAGACCGGCAGCGTCGCCTCCAAGGAGCCGGTGACCGTCACGGTACCGAGCGGCTCCGTCGAGGCCGACAGCCTCGACGTGGTGGAGAACGGACGCGTCATCTCCTTCATCGGCAACGTCCGCACCGTATTCCACGGCGAGGACAAGGCCCAGAAGACGGTCCAGCGGCGGCCCGCCGACGCGCCCGGTCCCACGCTGGACGGCGATACCCTGCGGTTGATGACCTCGGCGGCCGGGCCGCAGGACAGCCGGCCATGAGACGCCTTCCTCTGAAACACCTTCCTCTCGCCCTCCTCGCGGCGATGCTGCTCGCGGGTCCGGCCGTGGCTCAGAAGGAGGCGGCCTCGCCTCTCGGCGGCTTCGGCGGCAGCGGCAAGGAGCCGATCAAGATCGATGCCGACCGGCTCGACGTGTTCGACCGGGAGAACAAGGCGGTCTTCGCCGGCAACGTGGTGGCGGTGCAGGGCGACAGCACCATCCGCTGCTCGACCATGACCGTGCACTACAAGCGCGGCAGGGAGAAGGACGCCCCGAAGGACAAGGCCGCCGAGAAGCCCGCCGAGGGCGAGGCCCGCGCGACGCCCGAGAACGGCATCCAGAAGGTCGAGTGCGCCGGGCCGGTGACGGTAGTCCAGAAGGATCAGGTCGCCACCGGCGACAGCGCGGTGTTCGATCAGGCCGCCAAGCGCATCGTGCTCACCGGCAACGTCGTGCTGAGCCAGTGCCAGAACGTCACCCGCGGCTCGCGCCTCGTCTACGACATGAACACCGGCCGGGCGAACATGGACCCGGTCGCGGGCGGGCGCGTCTCGGCCATGTTCGTGCCGGGGGAGAAGGCCGAGGCGAAGGGCGGCGCGCCGAAGGGTTGTGCGCAGCCGGCCGTCGCCAAGCCCGGCCCGAAGGCGGGCGAGCCGGATGCGACCAGGGCGCGGGCCCAGGCCAATTGAGCGCGGCCGTGTCGTTCGATCCCGGTCCGGGGCCGGATCCCGGCGCCGTGCCGCCGACCGCGCGGCGGCCCTCCCTGCTCGGGCGGCTGTTCGGCCGGGCGCCCGCCCCCGAGGCGCTGGCCGAAGCGGCCGAGGGCGGCCCCGGCATCCTCAGCGTGCGCGGCCTGCGCAAGAGCTACGGCGCCCGCACCGTGGTGCACGAGGCGGGGCTCACCGTGCGCACCGGCGAGGCCGTGGGCCTGCTCGGTCCCAACGGCGCCGGCAAGACCACGATCTTCTACATGATCACCGGGCTGGTGACCGCGGATCGCGGCCACATCACCCTGGACGGGCTGCCGATCACCCAGCTGCCGATGTATCAGCGGGCACGGCTCGGCATCGGCTATCTGCCGCAGGAGGCCTCGATCTTCCGCGGTCTCTCGGTCGAGGACAACATCCGCGCCGTGCTGGAGGTGGCCGAGCCCGACCGCAAGGAGCGCGAGCGCAAGCTCGAATCCCTGCTGGAGGAGTTCGACATCGCGCGCCTGCGCAAGTCGCCCTCGATCGCCCTCTCGGGCGGCGAGCGTCGGCGCTGCGAGATCGCCCGTGCGCTCGCCTCCTCGCCGACCTTCATGCTGCTCGACGAGCCCTTCGCGGGCATCGACCCGATCGCGGTGGGCGACATCCAGGATCTGGTGAAACATCTGAAGCAGCGCGGCCTCGGCGTGCTCATCACCGACCACAACGTGCGCGAGACCCTGGGCCTGATCGACCGGGCCTACATCGCCCATTCGGGCCGCATCCTCACCGAGGGCACGCCCGCTGAGATCGTGGCGAACCCGGACGCGCGCCGCCTCTATCTCGGCGAGGATTTCCGCCTCTAGGCGGTTCCGGACGCCTGTCCGTCGCACGCCAATGACACGGCGGCCCGCGTTCTGGCGCCTCCGGACGCGCGACGCATTGCGCGCAACCCTTCCTTAAAGCGATGCTGGAGTAGTTCAGCACGTACTCTGCTCGGCGCCGCCGTAGAGGGAAAAACCAATTGCGCGCTTTGACGCGCGAGCCGGAAGGCGTTAGACGTAACAAAAGCCAGAAGCAAAAATCGTGCCGAAACGGCGCGAGCCCGGGGCTGGGCTGTCTTCTCGAACAGGCAGGGCGTCGCATGAGTCTGCTGCAACGGCTGGAGATGCGCCAGGGCCAAGCCCTGGTGATGACGCCACAGCTCCTGCAGGCGATCAAGCTGCTCCAGTTCTCGCAGCTCGACCTGGCCGCCTATGTCGAGACCGAGCTGGAGCGCAACCCGCTGCTGGAGCGCGTCGAGACCGGACCGGCGGAGGGCGCGGAGAGCGCCGAGCCGGCAGCGGAACCCTTCGAGGGCTCTGAGGAGGCGTGGTCGGCGCCCGAGCTGGATCCGGCCCGGGGGGAGATCGAGGCCGGCTTCGAGACCCGGCTGGAGAACGTCTTCCCGGACGACGCGCCGGCCGAGGCCCGGGCCGAGGGGCAGGCCGGTGACATGCTGGCGCTCACCCCCGCCCCCTACGGCAGCACCGGCGGCAGCTTCGATGCCGAGGCGCCGGACTTCGAGGCGAGCCTGACCGCCGAGACCTCGCTGCGCGAGCATCTCTCCGGGCAGCTCGAACTCGCGACCCGCGATCCGGTCGATCGCCTGATCGGCGGCTTCCTGATCGACGGGATCGACGATGCCGGCTACCTGCGCGAGTCGATCGAGACCGTGGCCGAGCGCCTGGGTGCCACCCTCGACCGGGTGGCGGGCATCCTCCGGCTGATCCAGGGCTTCGAGCCCTCAGGCGTCGGCGCCCGCGACCTCGCCGAGTGCCTCGCGATCCAGCTGCGCGAGCAGGACCGCTTCGATCCGGCCATGCAGGCGCTGGTCTCGCGCCTCGACCTCGTGGCCAAGCGCGACTTCGCGGCCCTGCGCCGCCTCTGCGGGGTCGACGACGAGGATCTGGTCGAGATGCTGGCCGAGATCCGCCGCCTCGACCCGAAGCCCGGCCGCGCCTTTGGCGCGAGCGCCGTCGAGGTGCTGATCCCGGACGTGTTCGTGCGCGCCGCTCCCGACGGCTCCTGGCTGGTCGAGCTCAACGGTGAGACCCTGCCGCGGGTGCTGGTGAACCAGAGCTACTACGCCCGCGTGGTGCGGGGGGCCGCGAACGACACCGACAAGGCCTTCCTCTCCGAATGCCTGCAGACCGCGAACTGGCTCACCCGCAGCCTGGAGCAGCGCGCCCGCACCATCCTGAAGGTCGCCACCGAGATCGTGCGCCAGCAGGACGGCTTCTTCCTGCACGGCGTCTCGCACCTGCGCCCGCTGAACCTGAAGACGGTGGCCGAGGCGATCGGCATGCACGAGTCGACCGTCTCGCGCGTCACCTCCAACAAGGCGATCGGCACGAGCCGGGGCACGCTGGAGATGAAGTACTTCTTCACCGCGGCGATCCCGGGCGCGGCGGGCGCGGCGGCCCATTCCTCGGAGGCCGTGCGTCACCGGATCAAGCAGCTCGTCGACGGCGAGACCCCGAACGACGTGCTGTCCGACGACGCGCTGGTGCAGAAGCTGCGGAGCGAGGGCGTCGACATCGCCCGCCGCACGGTCGCCAAATACCGGGAATCGCTGCGGATTCCCTCCTCGATCGAGCGCCGCCGGGCCCGCTACGGGCATGGGGGCGTCCCCGTTGGGGCGGTCGCGTTACGCTGAGGCGCCTCTGCGGTGCCTCCACTCCGGTGTGGTCCGCGCCTCCGTTGACTTCCTGCGAGCCGGCTCCTTAACTCTCCTGCCAAACCATTTCTGAGCGGAGGAAACATGGGGGCGTTGCGCGTCACTGGCCACGGCCTGGACCTCGGGGAAGCACTGCGCGGGCGCGTCGAGGATCGGATGGCGGCGACGCTTTCGAAGTACCTCGACAGCCACATGAGCGGCACCTGCACGGGCCACGTCACCCTCCGCCGCGACGGCGCCGCCTACCGCACGGACTGCGTCATCCACCTCGTCTCGGGCCTGACGCTGGAGGCGACCAGCGCCGCCCACGACCCGCGCGCGAGCTTCGAGCAGACGGCCGACCGGCTGGAGAAGCGCCTGCGCCGCTACAAGCACCGCCTGAAGGACCACGCGGCAGCCGAGACCAACGGCGCCGTCGAGGCGGCCTACGCAGTCTTCGCGGCGCCCGAGGACGAGGAGCCCGAGGAGGCGCCGGAGGACGAGGGGGCCGAGCACCCCCCGATCGTCGCCGAGAGCACCCGGACGCTCCAGCGCCACTCGGTCAGCGAGGCGGTCACCGCCCTCGATCTCACGGGCGCTCCGGTCATCGTCTTCGTCCACGCTGGCACCGGCCGCATCAACGTCGTATATCGGCGCAGCGACGGCGCGATCGGCTGGGTCGATCCGCCCGAGGCTGCCTGAGGCGCCGGTACGAAACCGGAACTGCCGATCGGGCCGGTGATTGAGACGTGAGGGGGCCGGCCAGACCGGCCCCAGGTGACGGCCCCGGGATCCTGCGGGATCCTCCGGCCAGAGGGGCAACGGTCCTCCCATGCCAATCCTGGAATTCCTCGATCCGGATTCCGTGGTCCCGGCTCTGCGCGCCCGCGCCAAGAAGCAGGTTCTGCAGGAGCTGAGCGCGCAGGCGGTCCGCCGCCTGCCGGGCCTCGACGAGCGCGAGGTGTTCGAGACCCTGCTCCAGCGCGAGCGGCTCGGCTCGACCGGCATCGGCGACGGTGTCGCGATTCCGCACGGCAAGCTGCCGGGCTTCGACCGCCTGTTCGGCCTCGTGGCCCGGCTCGACAAGCCCGTGGATTTCGAGTCGCTCGACGGCCAGCCGGTCGACATCGCTTTCCTGCTGCTCGCTCCCGAGGGGGCAGGCGCCGACCACCTAAAGGCGCTGGCACAGGTCGCTCGCGTCCTGCGCGAGCCCGGCATCCTGGAGCGCATCCGCGCCGCGCGCGACGCCAGCGCGCTCTACGCCCTGCTCACCCACACCCCGGCCCCCCAGGCGGCATGAGCCTGTCCCGCCTTCTCGCCACGCTGGCGCTCGTCCTGATCCCGGCCGGCGCGCGCGCGCAGAGCGCGGCCGACGGCACCTGCCCGCGCGACGTGCTGGTCGCTCAGTCGATGCAGCGCCAGGCGATCGACCAGCTGGAGCAGGCGGACGGAGACGAGGCCAAGAACTGCCGGGTCTGGCGCCGCCATGTCGACACGATGCGGCGCGTTGCCAGCGTCTACGGGCGCTGCCTATCGGGCTCCGAGCGCAACGAGCGGCTCGCCCAGGTCCAGGGCTCGGAGCGCGAGTTCGCCGCAGCCATCAAGGCTCGCTGCCGGGGCAGCTAGCCGGAACGGGCCCTACCTGCGCGGGCCGCCGTGGTCGTGCCCGTGCACGTGGCCGTCCCCGGCATGGTGGAGGGGCTTGCCGTCCTTCGTGAACTCCGTGGCCTCGCGAACCCGCGGATCGTCCCGGTGGGCCGGACCGCCCGATACGCTGCCCGTGTTCGGGACGGCCCGCTCGGGATTTGCGGCGTTGCCGTGCCCGTCGATGGCCAGGGCCGGGTGTCCTGTTCCGGCCAGCAGCGCGGTGGCGAGGACGGCGGCGAGCAAGTTCTTCATCGAGGTAACCTCCGGTTCTGCGGCGCGCTGTGGCGCGTCGATCGGCAAGGTAGCGACGGCGTTTGTCGTCCGGTCGACCCGGCGGTGACGAAGTGTTGCCCGGAGTGCGGCAGGGCACGACGCCCGCGCCAGACCCGCGCCAGAGCGGAAGGCGGAAATTCCGGCTGCCGCGGCGACGAAGAGGCGCCTTGAGCGTTGTGCCGGCAAGACGCGCCCGGCTTCCGTCCGGGCTCCCCGTGCCGGAGTTCGTCACCATGAAACCGATCCGCCCCGCCCTGACGGGCGCCGCCCTCCTGGCACTCCTCGGCTCCCTTCCGGGCGCCGCCCGCGCCGACGCGGTGCCGAACCTCGACATCGAGAAGACCTGCAACAGCGCCGGCCGCGTCGATATCGGCTCCAGCGCCACCGAGGAGGAGAGCCGCAACGGCTGCCTGCGCTCGGAGCGCGAGGCCAAGAAGGAGGCCGAGCGCCGCTGGAACGACTACAGCGCAGCCGCGAAGAAGCAGTGCCAGAGCCAGTTCCAGGCGGGCGGCTACCCCTCCTACGTCGAGATGGTGACCTGCCTCGAACTCGCGAGCGGCACCGTGCCGACCCAGAGCGGTGCGAACACCACCGCGGTGGGCGGCCCCGGCTCGGCGAAGGGCCAGGCCCCTCAGGAGCGCAAGCAGGGCACCAGCACGCTCACCCAGGAGCCGGCGCCGAGCGAGCGGACGAACCCGATCCAGGTGCTGGAGGGGAAATAGCGAGCCAAAGTCTCGGAATCCAAAGGTCCGAGACCGTTGGCGGGTGCAGGGTGGAACCTTGCTGCTTGGCGCCGCCAAGTGCTTGGCCACGCCAAGGATGTGGCTCCGCCACCCCGGTGTTCTGCCTCGGGACCCCGCCTGCAGCGCCTTTAGGCGCCGAAAGGGCCCTTGGGGATCCCATGACCTCAGGCCTCGTCGGCCGCGAGCAGGACGGCGGGCTGTGGCTCGCGGTGGCTCGGCTTGACCGGGGCCGGCGGCATCCGGCTCTGATGCAGCTCGGCGAGTTCCGGCGCCTGTTCGGTGTCGTCGGCGGTGAGAAACAGGCCGCGCAGGCGGGACAGGCGGCCGAGTTCGGCGCTGCTCGTCAGCACGCTCTGGGCCGGGCTGGTGATCAGCGCGAAGGCGAGCGGCGCCATCCAGAGGGCGAGGACGAAATCGCCCGCGAGCAGGAGGCCCAGCGCAAGGGCCGCACCGACCACCACCGCGTCGGCCTGGAGGCGGAACGCCTCGCTCCACGGCACGCGGCGGTCGTCGCGCACCTGCGCGTCCCAGCGCACCACCCGGCCGAAGAAGGTCGAGACCACGGCGCCCGCGGTGAACAGGGTCATCACCGGCCAGAGCACCACCCAGACCAACTGCTCGAGCGCGGCGCTGGCGAGCAGTCTGCGGGTGCCGCCGAAGGCGGCGCGGCGCTCGGGGGAAGCGAGCACGTGGCCGAGGCTCAGTAGCTTCGGCAGGGCCAGGACCGCGACGGTGAGGAGCGCCAGCGCGTGGGCGGCCGCGCCCGTGCCGGTCAGCCCGTAGCCGATCAGGCCGAGATCGCCGGTGCGGGCCGCCTGCCAGGTGCCGAGCCCCAGGAAGGTGATCCAGAGCGGCAGCATCACGTAGGAGAGGATGCCGACCGCCAGATGCCAGCGGCTCGCCGCGCGGAGGCCCTTCCAGGGCAGGACCGAGAGGTGCTGCAGGTTGCCCTGGCACCAGCGGCGCTCGCGCCCGAGCAGGTCAACGAGGTTCGTCGGCATCTCCTCCCAGGTGCCGCCCATCTCGGGCACGAGGCGGACCTCCCAGCCGGCCCGGCGCAGGAGCGCGCCCTCGACGATGTCGTGGCAGAGGATCTCGCCGCCGAGCGGGGCCTTGCCGGGCAGCACCGGCAGCGCGGCGTTGTTCGCGAAGGCCTCGATCCGCAGGATGGCGTTGTGGCCCCAGTAGCTGCCGTCCGGCCCCTGCCAGGTCTCCAGGCAGCGCAGCGCCAGCGGCGCGTAGAGCCGCACGGCGAATTGCTGCACGCGGGCGAAGAGCGTGTCACGGCCGGCCGCGTAGGAGACGGTCTGGATCAGGCCGACGCGGGGGTTCTCCTCCATCAGCCCGACGAGGCGACGCATGGCGGCGCCGGTCATCAGGCTGTCGGCGTCGAGCACGATCATGAAATCGTACTCGTGGCCGTAGGTCTTGCAGAACTCGCCGATATTGCCGGCCTTGCGGCCCTTGTTCTCGGTGCGGCGGCGGTAGCGCACCAGCGGCAGGCCGGGGCCGGCGCTCTCGCGCCAGGCCTGGATGCGGGCGAATTCGTGCTCCTCCACCGCCGCGATCGCGCCGTCGCGGGTGTCCGACAGAACGAAGAGGTCGATGTCCTCGGCGCCCGCGCGGGCCAGCGAGCGGGCCATGACCCGCAGGGCTGCGAAGACCGCGACCGCGTCCTCGGCGTGGATCGCCACAACGGCCGCCGTGCGGCTGCGCCCGCTCGGGGCGGGCACCGGCCCCTCCGAGCGCAGCTCCAGCGTCGACTTGGCGCGATCCCCGAAGCCGGTCGCGATCAGGCCGTAGAGGTACTGCCAGGCGGTGAAGGACTGCCACGCCATCAGCACGCAGAACAGGCCGAGCACGAGGGCGCCGAGCCAGTCCGTCGCCGGATAAGCGGCGGCGGCCAGCGCCGCGATGGCCGCGCCCGTGGCGAGCGATGGCAGCGCCAGCGCGAGGCGGCGGCGCAGCAGGACGGAGGATGCCCGCCTCTTACCATTCAGCGGGGCCTTATCATCCAGCGGGTCCTTGCCGCCCGGGGTTCCGGACTCCACCTGCCACGCTTCCGTGGCCGCGAGCGGGCGGTCCGCACGGAGGTCGCCCGCGCCGACGGACGCGTGCCAGGTGGCGTCGGGTGTCTCATGCGGCGACGGAGTGGTGAGCATGGCGGGTGAGACTCGGACGAGAGGGCGGCACGGCCGCCATCGGGGACCGTGGAGAACGTGATGAGCGAGGACGCCGTCGAGGGTGGCGAAGGGCTGGGGCCGGAGCGGCGGGACAGGCCGCTGCCGGACGATTCACGTTCCCCCTCCCGCCGCTCCGTTCTTCGGACGGCCGCGACCGCTGCTGCCGGCGCGATCTTTCCTAGCGCCATCGACCTGAATGCCGCCAGAACGATGGCACAGGAGGGTGCTACGGCCGGGAATCCCGGGACCGAGGCCGTCCCGATGACGTTCGAGGGCGTCGTGGCCGAGGCGCAACGTCTCGCGGCCGCCCCCTACGCCGCTCCGGCGGAGGATCTGCCGCCCGCGTTGGCGGCGCTGAGCTACGACGGTTACCGCCGCATCGTCTTCCGGCCGGCCGAGGCGCTGCGCCTCGGCCGGAACTTCAGCGCGCAGCTCTTCCACCGCGGCTTCCTGCAGAAGAAGCGTGTGCGGCTCTTCGTCCAGCCGCGGAGCGGCGCCCCGCGCCCCGTGGCCTACGACCAGCGCCTGTTCGATCTCGGCAAGGATCTGGCGGGCCAGAGCTTCGCGCCCGATCTCGGCTTCGCGGGCTTTCGCCTGCACTACGCCTTCTCGGACGCTCCGAAGAACCGGCCGCCCGGCTTCCAGGAGGAGTTCCTGGTCTTCCTCGGCGCCTCGTACTTCCGGCTGCGCGGGGACGGGCAGGAATACGGGCTCTCCGCCCGCGGGCTCGCCATCGGCACGGGCGCGCCGGAGGGCGAGGAGTTCCCGGATTTCGTCGCCCACTGGATCTGCGAGCCGGACGCGGAGGCGCGCACCCTCACGGTGCTGTCGCTGCTCGATTCGCCGAGCGTGGCCGGCGCCTACCGGTTCGAGATCGCGCCGGGCGACCCATCCCGCATGACGGTGACCGCCTCGCTGCACCCGCGCCGCCGGCTCGACAAGGCCGGGCTCGCGCCGCTGACCAGCATGTTCCTGCACGGGGAGAGTGGGCCGGGCGCCCGCAACGCGCAAGCGTTCGACGATTTCCGTCCCGAAGTGCACGATTCGGACGGGCTGGTGGTCATGACCGAAGCGGACCGCCTCTGGCGGCCCCTTGTGAACGGGCGGCCGGCCCCGCAGATCTCCGCCTTCCGGGCTGCACCGCTGCGGGGCTTCGGGCTGCTGCAGCGCGAGCGGAATTTTGCCGCTTATCTCGACGTCGAGGCCCGGCACGAGGCCCGTCCCGGGCACTGGGTCGAGCCGCTGGCGGAGGAGAAACGGCCCGAGATGGTCGCCGCTGGCGCATCACCGCGGCCCGGCGCCTTCGCGGACGGGGCGGTCCAGCTCTTCGAGATCCCCTCGCGCGAGGAGTACATGGACAACATCGTGGCGGCCTTCGTGCCGGCCGCGCCCTTGGAAGCCGGCAAACCGCTGCGCCTCGCCTACCGCCTGACGACTGTCGGGACCGAGCCGACCGAGGCTTTGCCGGGCGACCTCGCGCGCGTGGTGTCCACCCGGGTCGGCTCCGCCGAGCGGCTGCGCCCGACCGAACCGCCGAGCCCGCAGCGGCGGCTCTACGCGATCGATTTCGAGGGGCCGAACCTGCCGAGGGACCACGACGAGAGCGTGCGCGCGGTGGTCACGGCGAGCGCGGGCGCGGTGGTGGAGCCCGTGGCCGCGCCCGTGCCGCAGACCGGCGGCTGGCGCATCTACGTGGAGTGGCGCCCTCCTGCCCCGCTGCCGCCCGGCGACGTGATCCTGCGGGCTTACTTGGAGAAGGACGGACGCCGGATCAGCGAGACCTGGGACGCGCCGGCCTGAGGGAGGGCTCAGCCGATCCGCCGCTCGCGCTCCAGTCGCTTGCGCAGGCGGGTCGCGCCGTGGATCTCGCCGAGATGCCGGCGTGCGGCGTGGGTGGCGGGCGCCTCGCGCTCGGCGCGGACGGTGGCGATTGCCTGCAGCGCCGCTGCGACCGACAGTTGCAGGCGGATGGCGTCGAACTCGGACATGGCTGCCCCGGACCCTCTCGGCCCCTGACGGGGTCTCGTCCGGGCAGAATCCCGAGGTGGCATGTCCGCAACAAGGAGCGGACCGGGCGGGATTCCGGCAGCTTGGCCGTTCGCCTCAGGGCCCGTCGCGGCCCTCGGAGAAGGGATCGACGCAGCGATAGCCGACGAAGCAGTTCGGCACGTCGCGCGTGCGCTCGAAATCCGGCTCGGTGGATTTCTCGATCACGCAGAAGCTCACGTCGCGCACCACGCGGGTGTAGGTGGCGGGTCCGGTCGTCACGACGACCGCGCCGGCGCGGGCGACAAGCGCCCCGGCCTCGGCGCAGGTCATCGCGGTCACGTCCGGGCGCGGCTGCGCGGCGGCGGGGCTCGTCGCCAGCAGCAATCCGAGTGCGAGGCGTCTCATCGCAGTTCCTCGTGCCAGGTGCGGCCATCGCGCTCGATCAGCGCGATGGCGGACGTCGGCCCCCAGGTGCCGGCCGGGTAGGGCCGCGGCGCCTCCGGCCGGTCGGACCAAGCCTTCAGCACGCCATCGGCCCAGGCCCAGGCGGCCTCGACCTCGTCGCGGCGCATGAACAGGGTGGCGTTGCCGCGCACCACGTCCATCAGCAGGCGCTCGTAGGCGTCCGGATAGCGCTGCTTGAAGGTCTCCTCGAAGGAGATGTCGAGGTTGGTCGGGCGCAAGCGCATGCCGCCGGGGCCGGGGTCCTTCGTCATCACCTCGAGCTTCATGCCCTCCTCCGGCTGGAGCCGGATGACGAGGCGGTTCGGCTCGCGCCCGAAGGCCTCCTCGGGGAAGATCGAGAAGGGCGAGGCGCGGAACTGCACCACGATCTCGGAGAGCTTCTGGGGCATGCGCTTGCCGGTGCGCAGGTAGAACGGCACGCCCGCCCAGCGCCAGGACTGCACCTCGACCTTCATGGCGACGAAGGTCTCGGTCCGGCTCGGGCCCTCCAGCTCGTTGGCGTAGCTCTCGACCGGTTTACCCGCGACCGCGCCCGCGCTGTACTGGCCGCGCACGGTGACCTGCTGCACGTCGTTCGGCGTGATGGGCTTGAGGGCGCGCAGAACCTTCAGCTTCTCGTCGCGCACCGCGTTGGCGTCGAGGTTGAGCGGGCTCTCCATGGCGGTGAGGCAGAGGAGCTGCAGCAGGTGGTTCTGCAGCATGTCGCGCAGCGCGCCCGACCGGTCGTAGTAGCCGGCCCGCCCCTCGACGCCGACCGTCTCGGCCACCGTGATCTGGACGTGGTCGATCACGTCCGCGGTCCAGAGCCGCTCGAAGATCGTGTTGGCGAAGCGCAGGGCCAGCAGGTTCTGGACGGTCTCCTTCCCGAGATAGTGGTCGATCCGGTAGATCTGCGTCTCGGGGAAGACCTCGCCCACCGCGTCGTTGATGGCACGGGCGGACTTGAGGTCCTTGCCGATCGGCTTCTCCAGCACGACGCGCGATTTCTCACCGATCAGCCCGTGGCTCGCGAGGTTGCGGCAGATCGGGCCGTAGAGGTCGGGCGAGGTGGCGAGATAGTAGGGCCGCACCTGATCGGGGCGCTCGTTCAGCTTGGCGGTGAGCTCGGCCCAGCCCTCCTCGCCCGCGCCGTCGATCGTCACGTAATCGAGATGGTCGATGAAGGCGTCGAGCGCGCCCTCGCGGATGTCCTGGGGCGGCACGAAGCGCTTGATCGCGTCGCGGGCGCGCTCACGGAACTCCTCCGCGGTGATGTCGGTGCGCGAGGCGCCGATGATCCGACTGGTGCCGGGGATCTGCCCGTCCTGGAAGCGGTAGAACAGGGCCGGCAGGAGCTTGCGGGTCGTCAGGTCGCCGGTCGCGCCGAACACGACACAGTCGAAGGATGCGACGGGGATGATGGTGGCCAAGAGCGGCTCCCGTATGCTGACGGCCCTGTGGATCGCAGTCGCCCGGCACCCCGGGCGACTCTTGCGGCTTATACGCCTTAGCAAGCCCTTCGCCAGCCGAGCCCGGGTCGGGGCGACGTCAGCGCTCCATGTGGCTCCGGAAGGCCTCCGCGTAATCCGGGTGCCAGCGCGACAGGGCGGGGCGGTTCTCGATGATGTCCCCGACCGCCCAGGCGATGCGGCGGCGGTCCTGCTCCGTCGTGGTCTCGTTGTCCGGGCAGAGGATGTAGAAGTCACCGGCCTCCAGCCGCTCCAGCATGAAGGCCACGGTCTCCTCCGGCGTCCAGGCGCCGGCCGGCTTCTCGGCCACCCCGCGCGCCCGGGCGAGTCCCGTGTAGACGAAGCCCGGGATCAGCAGGTGCGCGCTGGTGCGGCAGCCCTCGCGCCCGCGCAGGTCGTGCGCGAGCGCTTCCGTGAGGGCTTTCACGCCCGCCTTCGAGACGTTGTAGGGCGTGTTGCCGGGCGGCGTGGTGATGCCCTGCTTCGAGCCGGTGACGATGACGGCACCGGGCTGGCCGCCCTCGATCATGCCGGGGGCGAAGGCCTGCACGCCGTTGATCACGCCCCAGAGATTTGTGTCGAGGATACGGGTCCAGGTCTCGGGCTCCGAGAACAGGCGGCCGCCGGCCTCGATCCCGGCGTTCAGCATGACGATCGCGGGCGAGCCCGAGCGCGCGACCGCGTCGCGCAAGGCCTCGACGGCCTCGCGCCGCCCGACATCGGTCGCCACCGCCCGCACCTCGACGGCGGCGAGCGCGGCGACCTCGGCGCGGGCCGCCTCCAGGGCGTCGCCCGGCAGGTCGGCGAGCCAGACGTTCATGCCGGCCCCCGCGAAGGCCTTGGCGGCGGCGAGCCCGATGCCGCTCGCGGCACCCGTCACCACCGCGGCGCGGCCGGGGCTGATCGCAGGATGGGACATCGCTCGCATTCTCCGGGGCACGCTGTCGGATCCGTCCGGCGAAGGGTGGGGCGCCGGGCCGTCCTGTCGAGTGGGACAGATGCGCGTGGCGGGGCGGAGCGGATTGGTAACCATCCGGCGGCCATGATCCCCCGGTCCGCGAGCGGGCATCTCGACCGGAGTCACGCGTATGGTCCCGACGTCCGCTTGCGCACGCGCCGCCGCGGCGCCGCTCGCGCTTCTGATCGCGCTCGGCCCGGCGGCGGCGCAGAACGCCCCGGCCGGGCCCGCGCCGCAGGTGCAGGCCGTCCCGGCGCCCACGCAGGCCCCTGTGCCCCTCCCGGTGCCCGTGCAGGCGGCGCCCGCGGCGGCCCAACCCGCCCCCGAACTCCGCAAGGAGGCACCGGCCCGCAAGGCCGAGCCCGCCGCGCCGAAGCCGGCGGAGAGCAAGGATGCGGCCCAGCCCAAGGACAAGGCCGCGAAGGACAACGCTTCGAAGGACGCGGCCCAGCAGGAGGCGCCGCGGAAAAAGGAGCCCGCGCCTCTCGTCTACGCGAAGGTCTCGGCCGATCCGACGCCGACGCTCAACCCGCGCACCTTCCTCGACACGCTGCGCGCCGCCGAGCAGTACCAGGCCTATGCCGACGCGGGCGGCTGGGAGCCGCTGCCGACGGACCTCGTGCTGAAGCCCGGCACGAGCCATCCGGCGGTGCCGTCCTTGCGCCACCACCTGACGCTCACTGGGGACCTGCCCGCCGACGCGCCCCCGAGCGACCGGCTCGACCCGCCGCTGGTCGCCGCCCTCACGGCTTTCCAGGCGCGGCACGGCCTGCCCGAGACGGGGCTTCTCGGCCGCCAGACCATCGCGGCGCTGAACGTGCCGGCCAGCGTCCGCCAGCGCCAGCTCGCGGCTTCCGCCCAGCGCCTGATGGGCTCGAACTTTCCCTTCGGCGAGCGCTACGTGGTGGTGAACATCCCCTCCGCCGTGGTCGAAGCGGTCGAGAAGGGGCAGGTCGCCCGCCGCTACGTCGCGGTGGTCGGCAGCCCCGACAAGGCGACGCCGTCCGTCGAGACCCGCATCACCGACGTGAACTTCAACCCGACCTGGACCGTGCCGATCTCGGTGGTGAAGAACGAGATCATCCCGAGGATGCGGAAAGAGCCGGGCTACCTCGCCAAGAACCATATCCGCATCCTCGGCCCCGGCGGCGTCGAGGTCGATCCGACGACGCTCGACTGGAACACCAACAAGGCAGCGAACTACACGCTGCGGCAGGATCCCGGCTTCGACAACTCGCTCGGCCAAGTGCGAATCGACATGCCGAACCGCCACGCGGTCTACATGCACGACACGCCCTCGAAGTCGCTGTTCGGCCGCTCCGTGCGCTTCCACAGTCACGGCTGCGTGCGCGTCGGCCAGGTGAAGGAGTTCGTCGGCTGGCTGCTCCAGGGCACCGAGGGGCCGAACGGATCGGGCTCGTCTTGGGGGCCGATCGAGATCGAGACCGGCATCGCGGACGGCGAGCGGCGGGACATCAAGCTGCCCAAGCCCGTGCCGGTCACCTTCGTGTACCTGACCGGCTACGCCACGCCGGACGGCCGCGCCCATTTCCGCGACGACATCTATGGCCTCGATACGCCGGGAACGTCTGCCGAGTCCGGCAAGGCCGCCAACGCGTCCAAGCCTTCCGAGCCCATCAAGTCTGCCGAGCCCACCAAGCCGGGTCCTGCGCGGCCTGCAGCTGCCGGGGCGCAGCCGCGCCCCGCGGAAGCGCGGCAGAAGCCCGCCGAGGCGAGCGCCCCCGAGCCGCAGCATACCGATCCCACCACGACCGGTTCGATCCGTCCGGCCGCGCCACGCAGCCCGAAGCCCGCCGGCCTTCTGCCGCCGGGCCTCGTCGGGAGGACCAACTGACGCATCACGAATAGTTTAGAACTTCTCCAAGCTGTGCACTGCTCGGGACCCGGCCATGCGCTGTCCAACGGGTCCGGAACAATCAGGGTTACCGTTCATTCTGCCGATGAACGATGCCGCTGCCGCCGCGGAGAACCCCGCGACGCGCGTATCGGCACCTGAAATTCCAGACGAACGGAGACAACCATGGCCAAGGCCAAGCCCGTCAGCCGGATCGGCAGCGATCGCCTCAACACCCCGACCGATCTGAACCCCGAGGACGTCAAGAAGATCTCTGAGGGTCTGACCGTCCTGCTGTCGGACCTCTTCGCGCTCTACATCAAGACGAAGAATTTCCACTGGCACGTCAGCGGCCCGAACTTCCGCGACTACCACCTGCTCCTCGACGAGCAGTCGCAGCAGATCTTCGCGATCATCGACGCCGTGGGCGAGCGCGGCCGCAAGATCGGCGGTACGGTCCTGCGCTCGATCGGTCAAGCGAGCACGCTGACCAACGTGCAGGACAACGATGCCGAATATGTCGGCCCGCTCGACATGCTCAAGGAGCTGCGGGACGACAACAAGGCGCTCACCGCCCGCATGCGCGAGCTGCACGAGGTCACGGACGAGGCCAACGACGTCTCGACCACGAGCCTGCTGGAGGAGTGGATCGACCAGTCCGAGGAGCGCACGTGGTTCCTCTACGAGACCACCCGGAACGCCGAGGCCGGCGGCCACTGAGCCGGCCACCGTCGAATGAGAACAGGCCCCGCACTGCTGTGCGGGGCCTTTTTTCGTGCTCAGGGCCCGAGGAGGTCGACCAGAAACGGGATCAGCGGCAGGTCGGCCGGCGGCATGGCGAGATCGCGGAGCGCGCCCGGCCGCACCCATTTCAGCGCCTGTCCCTCCAGCCCCCGCGGCGTGCCGGACCAGCGGCGGCAGACGTAGAGCGGCATCAGGAGGTGGAAGCTCTCGTAGGCGTGGCTCGCGAAGGTGAGCGGCGCGAGGCAGGGCTCCTCGACGGCCACGCCGATCTCCTCGACGAGTTCGCGAATCAGCGTCGCCTCCGGCCGCTCGCCGGGCTCGACCTTGCCGCCGGGAAACTCCCAGAGACCGGCGAGCTGCTTGCCGGGCGGGCGCTGGCTCACCAGCACGCGCCCGTCCCGGTCCACCAGGGCGACCGCCACCACGAGCAGGAGGCGCAGCGGCACGGCCGCGCTCGCAGGCTCGCGCGACGGCTCGCTCATTGCGCGACCGCGAAGCTGGCCGCGACCTCGCTGCGGCTCTCGATCGTGCCGGCGGCGATCGGGACGCGGCGGCCGGGCGCCGGAGCCTTCATGCGGGCCTGCGCGGCCATCGGCATGGGCGGCGGCGCTGCGCTGCCGCTGCCCGACAGGCTGCACAGGCGCCCGAGCTTGGCGCCGACAGCCTCGGCGAGTTCAGCCGCGCGGGCGCGGGCGTCCCTGGCCGCCGCGACCTGAAGCTCCGCATCGACCTTCTCGGGATCGTTCAGGCCGAAGCCGATCGAATCGATGCGGTTCGCGCCGGCATCGAGCGCGCGCCGCAGCAGGTCGCCGAGGCGGGCCATGTCGGCGAGCCGGATCGTGACCGCGTTCGCCGCCCGGTAACCGTCTGCTTGAGACTCGACGGTGCCGTTCGGGCGGGTGACGGCGCGGGTCGCCGGCTCCAGCACGACCGCGGAGGTGCCGATGTCAGACTCCGGGACCCCGAGGTCGCGCCCAAGGGCGACCACGCCCGCAACCGCCTTCGAGGCCGCGTCGAGGGCGGCGGCCGGGCTCTGCGCCTTCGCCTCGACGCCGACGGTGACTGCGGCGAAGTCGGGCGGCCGGCTCGCGGCCGCCCGCCCGGTGACGCTGATCGCGTGGTCGCAGGCATCGTCGGCCCGCGCGGGTGCGGCGGCGAACAGGAGGACGAGGCCGGCGAGCGCCGCCCTCACGAGCGGTAATCCCCGTTGATCTCGATGTAGGCCTTGGTGAGATCGCAGGTCCAGACGCGGGCCCTGCCCTCCCCCAGCCCAAGATCGACCCGGACGCGGATGTCCTGCTCGCGCATCACGGCGCTGGCGGCGTCCTCGCTGTAGTCCGGGTCGCGCGCGCCGGCGACCGCGACGCGCACGTCGCCGAACCAGATCGCGAGGCGGTCGCGGTCGGCGGGCTCGCCGGCCTTGCCGACCGCCATCACGACGCGACCCCAGTTCGCGTCCTCGCCGGCCACCGCGGTCTTCACCAGCGGCGAGTTGGCGATCGACATGGCGATGTGGTGGGCGGAGCGGTCGCTCTCGGCGCCCGTGACCTCCACGGTCACGAACTTGCGCGCGCCCTCACCGTCCTTGGCGACGAGCTGTGCGAGTTCGACCAGGAGATCGTCGAGCGCGGCCCGGAAGCCGACGAGCCGCGGGTCGGCCGCGTCCGCCACCGCCGCGTTTCCCGCCTTGCCCGTGGCGAACAGCATCAGGGTGTCGGAGGTCGAGGTGTCGCCGTCGACTGTCACGCAGTTGAAGCTGTTGTCCGCGCCCTCCACCAGCAGCGCCTGGAGCACCGGCTGCGGTAGCGCGGCGTCGGTGAAGACGAAGGCCAGCATCGTCGCCATGTCGGGAGCGATCATGCCCGCGCCCTTGGCGATGCCGTTGATCAGGACCGCCCTGCCGTCGATCTCCGCGCGGCGCGTGGCCTGCTTCGGGAAGGTGTCGGTGGTCATGATGGCCTGTGCGGCCGCCGCCCAGGCGGCGGGCCCGTCCTGCGTGCGGGCCGCGCAATCGGCCAGCACGCCCTCGAACTTCGTGGCGTCGAGCGGCTCGCCGATCACGCCCGTCGAGGCGACGAAGACGTCGGTCTCGGTGCAGGACGCGGCCCGCGCGGCGATGCGGGCGGTGAGCGCCACCGAGTCGCGGCCCCGCTGCCCCGTGAAGGCGTTGGCGTTGCCGGAATTGACGACGAGCGCCCGAGCCCCGCCGCCCGTCAGCGCCTCGCGGCACCAATCGACCGGCGCCGACGGGCATTTCGAGCGGGTGAACACGCCCGCCGGCACGGTGCCGGCGTCGAGCCCGACATAGAGCACGTCGGTGCGGCCGGAATAGCGGATGCCGGCCTGCGCGGTCGCGAGCCGGACGCCCGGCACGGGCGGCAGCTCCGGCTGTGTCCTGGGCGCGAGCGGCGAGACGGGCGGCGGATTGGCGGACGACAAGGAATCGATCTCCGGCTTTGACCGCAGGGCGCCGCGGTGTTGCCTCGCGGGAGCCGCGGCCGTCAACCGGTTCGGGGCGTTCTGCTGCGTCGCAATGCGCCTCGCCGCGCTGCCCCTCCTATGAGGAGGACAGCCGCAATTGCGGCGTCTTCGCGGCAAAGCTCTTGTGTGACCGTGAGATGTCAGTTTAGCATGATGCAATGCAACGCGAACACGAAGCCGATCGCGCCATGCCGCGAGTAGCCCTCGGATCCGCTGCCATCGTCCCGGTCGTCCCGCCCAGGGGATGCTACCGGGTTCAGGTGCTCGTCGCCGCGCGCCAGAAGCGCTGGCGCGACGCCGTCTCCGCCCAGATCCGACGGACCGGCTGTCAGGTCACGACGTGTGACAACGGCGTCGATGCGATGGCCGTGCTCGCCCTCGGGCTTCCCCTCGACGTGATGGTGGTGGACGCCTCCCTGGAGGGGCGGCTGTGTTGCTCGAGGCTGGCGCAGGAGGCCCGGGCGCTGCGCCCCAGCCTGCGCGTCGTGCTGGCCTGCGACATGACCGAGGCCGAGCGCGAGGCAGTCGAATTGCCCGACGCGCTGATCGTGGCGAAGGACCACCGGGCTGGCGCCGTGGCGTCGAAGGTGCGTGAGGCGCTCGCGGTGCCGGCACTGGCTACCTGAGGATATCGGCACATGCCCGGACCGGCTGACCGGCTCGGGACTACGATGCCGCCTCACCCGGTTGCGGAAAGAGGCGGCATGTCTGACGCGTCGGCGCTCAGCCTCGTGCCTGTCCCTCTCCGCAAGGAGAGGGACAGGCACGGCTCACCGAACCGATCGACCTAATCGGTCTCACACCACCAGATTCACGATGCGGCCCGGCACCACGATGACCTTCCGGGGCGCCCGCCCCTCGAGGACCTTCTGGACTGGCTCGAGCGCCAGGGTCGCGGCCTCGACGGCCTTCGCGTCGGCGTCGCGGGGCACGGTCACGTCCGCCCGCTTCTTGCCGTTGATCTGGACCGGCAGGGTGATCTCGTCCTCGACCAGCAAAGCCGCCTCGACCGTTGGCCAGGGGGCCTGGGCCGCGAGGCCCGAGCGGCCGAGCGCCTGCCAGCACTCTTCGGCGAGATGCGGCATCATCGGGGCGATGAGCTGCACCAGGATGCCGGCCGCCTCCGTCGCGGCAGCCCGTGATGCAGTGCCGCGCAGGCCCTCGTCGAGCGCGTTGGCGAGCGTGTAGACCTGCGCGACGCAGCGGTTGAAGCGCAGGCGCTCGACATCCTCGCCGACGCCCGCCAGCGCCCGGTGCGCCGCTTTGCGAAGGCCGAGATCCGCTGCGCCGTCGCCGCCCGCTTGCGTCGCCGCGTTCACGAGGCGCCAGACCCGCTGAACGAAGCGGGCGGCGCCCTGCACCCCCTCCTCCGTCCAGATCACGTCGCGCTCAGGCGGCGAATCCGAGAGCATGAACCAGCGGGCGGTGTCGGCGCCGTAGCTCGCGATGATGTCATCGGGGTCGACCACGTTCTTCTTCGACTTCGACATCTTCTCGATCGCCCCGATGGCGATCGGCGCACCGGTTTTCACGTGGAACGCCCGGCGCTCCCCCTCCCCGCTCTCGAAGCGGATCTCGGCGGGCGGCACCCAGGCGCCGCCTTCGTCCTTGTAGGTCTCGTGGACGACCATGCCCTGCGTGAACAGGCCGGCGAACGGCTCGGCCACGCCTGACCATCCGGTCTCGCGCATCGCGCGGGTAAAGAACCGGGCGTAGAGCAGGTGCAGGATCGCGTGCTCGATGCCGCCGATATACTGATCGACCGCGAGCCAGTGATCGACCGCGGCGCGGTCGGTCGGCACGTCCTGCAGCCAGGGCGCGGTGAAGCGGGCGAAGTACCAAGACGAGTCCACGAAGGTGTCCATCGTGTCGGTCTCGCGCCGGGCCGCCTGTCCGCAGCGCGGGCAGGGCACGTTGCGCCACGCATGGTCGCGCTCCAGCGGGTTGCCGGGCTGGTCGAACGAGACCTCGTCGGGCAGCCGCACCGGCAGGGCGGCCACGGGCACCGGCACCGGGCCGCAGGCGTCGCAGTGGATGATCGGGATCGGGCAGCCCCAGTAGCGCTGGCGCGAGACGCCCCAGTCGCGCAGCCGGAACTGAACCTTGCGGGAGGCGACCGCCTCGCCCGCCAGGATCTCCTGCTCCAGGCGGTTCGCCACCGCCTCGACGGCCTCGTCGGTGGTCATCCCGTCGAGGAAGCGCGAGTTGATCATCCGGCCGTCGCCGTCATAGGCGGTGTCGGTGATCGTGAAGGCGGCCGGATCCTGGTCCTCGGGGCAGACCACCGGCGTGTTGCCGAGCCCGTACCGATTGGCGAAGTCGAGATCGCGCTGGTCGTGGGCGGGGCAGCCGAACACCGCGCCAGTGCCGTACTCCATCAGCACGAAATTCGCGACGTAGACCGGCAGCTCCCAGGCCGGGTCGAGCGGGTGGCGCACGGTGAGCCCTGTGTCGAACCCGAGCTTCTCGGCCGTGTCGATCGCCGCCTGGGCGGTGCCGATGCGGCGGCACTCCTCGATGAAGCCCTGCAGCTCCGGCCTGTCGGCAGCGAGCGCCGCGGCGAGCGGATGGTCGGCCGCGACCGCCAGGAACTTCGCGCCGAACAGCGTGTCAGGCCGCGTCGTGTAGACCTTGATCGTGTCCTGCTTGATCGTGTCCTGGCCGCCAACGGCACGGGTGAGCGCGAAGCGGACTTCGAGCCCCTCGGACTTGCCGATCCAGTTCTTCTGCATCAGCCGGACCTTCTCCGGCCAGCGATCGAGCCCGTCGAGCGCGCCCAGCAGCTCCTCGGCGAAATCGGTGATCTTGAAGAACCACTGGGTCAGCTCGCGGCTCTCGACCAGCGCGCCCGAGCGCCAGCCGCGTCCGTCGATCACCTGCTCGTTGGCGAGCACGGTGTGATCGACCGGATCCCAATTCACCTTCGCGGTGCGGCGCGTGACCAGCCCCTTCTCAAGGAAGTCGAGGAACATGCGCTGCTGGTGCTTGTAATAGGCCGGATCGCAGGTCGCGATCTCGCGGCTCCAGTCGAGCGAGAGGCCCATGGACTGGAGCTGGCCGCGCATGGTGGCAATGTTGGCGTAGGTCCAGTCTCGCGGGTTGACGCGCCTCTCCATGGCGGCGTTCTCGGCCGGCAGGCCGAAGGCGTCCCAGCCCATCGGGTGGAGCACGTTGAAGCCCTTGGCGCGCTTGTAGCGAGCCACCACGTCGCCCATCGCGTAGTTGCGCACGTGGCCCATGTGGATGCGCCCCGACGGGTAGGGGAACATCTCCAGCACATAGTATTTCGGCCGGCCGTCCTCGTTCGGCGTCTCGAAGATCTTCGCCTTGGCCCATTCCGCCTGCCAGCGCGGCTCGGCATCCTTGGCGTTGTAGCGCTCGGTCGGGGTCGGGTTCGTCATGGGTTCGGTCGCGGGGCGGGAAGCGGGCCGTCGAGGCCGGCGGGTTGCGGCCGGCACTAGCATATCCGCGCCCGATCCGGTCAACGCGCGGGCGCGCATTGCCGCGCATCACCCCTGCGCAGGAGCCGTGCCCTTGCGGCGCGCGTTGCGGCTGGTAGGTCCCCAGGAACAGACCCGAACCGTTGGATGTGCCCATGGATGTGCCGAAGACCGAGCCTGCCCCCTCCCCCGTCGCCCGGCCTCCGGTCGGCGAGGCCGACGTCGCGGCGGGTCTGGCCGAGGTGCGGGCCGGGATCGTGCAGGCCGCCGAGGATTGCGGGCGGGATCCCGCGGGCGTGCAGCTGATCGCGGTCTCGAAGACGGTATCCGCCGCGGGCATCCTGCCGGCGCTGGAGGCGGGCCACCGGGTCTTCGGCGAGAACTACGTGCAGGAATCCCGGGCCAAGTGGCCCGACCTCAAGGCGCGCTACCCGGATGTCGAGCTGCACCTCGTCGGCCCGCTCCAGTCCAACAAGGCCCGGGAGGCGGTCGAGTTGTTCGACGTGATCCATTCCGTGGATCGCCTCTCGCTCGCGGCGGCGCTCGCCAAGGAGATCGCCCGCGCCGGCCGGGCACCGAAGCTCCTGATCCAGGTGAACACCGGCGACGAGCCGCAGAAGGGCGGGGTCGCACCGGACGAGGTCGACGGGCTCCTCGCCGCCTGCCGCGACACCCACGGCCTCGCGATCCAGGGCCTGATGTGCGTGCCGCCCGTCGAGGACCCGCCCTCAGCCCACTTCGCCCTGCTGGCGCGGATCGCGGAGCGGCACGGTCTACCGATCCTCTCGATGGGCATGAGCGCCGACTACCCGGCGGCGATCCAGCTCGGCGCGACCCATGTCCGGGTCGGCACGGCGATCTTCGGCGCCCGCGCCCGCAAGGTCTGAGGCGGCGGGCCTGATCAGGCCCGCCCGATGACCCGGGCGAGCGACAGGCGCAGGGCCTCGGCCTCGGTGACACCGCCGTACTGCGCCTCGAACTCGTCCTGAGCGCGCTTCCAGATGATGTAGGCCGCCTCCAGCTTGACGCGGCCCGCCTCCGTGAGGGTGAGCGCCCGGGTGCGCCCGTCGTGGCCCGGCCCGATCTCCACGAGGCCGTCGCGGGACAGCGGGCGCAGGGCGCGCCCGGTGGCGGTCCGGTCGAGCACCAGGAACAGCGCGAGTTCGTTCACCGCGAGCGGCCCCGCCTGATCGAGCACCATCAGCACGGAGAACTGC
This sequence comes from Methylobacterium radiodurans, assembly GCF_003173735.1. Lineage (NCBI taxonomy): Bacteria > Pseudomonadati > Pseudomonadota > Alphaproteobacteria > Hyphomicrobiales > Methylobacteriaceae > Methylobacterium > Methylobacterium radiodurans. The sequence goes on from NZ_CP029551.1 coordinate 801,853, forward strand.
GTCGCCCGCAGCCCGATCTCGGCGAGGTGGCGGTCGTAGAGGAGCGTCATGTGCCGGGCGGCCTGCCGGACGCCGAGGCAGTGGCAGGGGCTCGGAATCAGCCGCAAGCGACCGGCCTTCTTCACCGCGTCGGCTCGGTCGTTGCGGCGACGGACATGGGGCGGGATCTCCTCGCGCCGACATCGCCTCGGGCTGTGCCGGATCTTGGCCGTTAAGGCACACGCGGGGCGTGTGCGTCTAGATGATGAACTACGGTGCCCGTTTCAGACGATCCGCAAACGTGTGTGCGGCCCGACCCGACGGAGCAGCCGGAGCAGGTCCGGCAACCGCAGGGCGACGCAGCCCTCGGTCGGGCGGAAGCCCGGCCGGGCGACGTGGAGGAAGATCGCCGAACCCCGGCGCGGGCGGATCGGGCCGCGATTGTAGTCGAGATCGATCACCACGTCGTAGAGGCCGTCGTCGCGCCACATCCGCTCGTGGTTCACCCCCGGCGCGGGCAGGCGGATCGGCCGGTTGTAGCGCCGGTCGCGCGGGTCGTCGCACCAGCCGTCCTGCGGTCCGGTCCGGCGCAGCTTCAGGGCGGTGACGGGACGAAGGCCGAGCCGGTCGTGCCGGTAGGCGCCGCCGAGCAGGCGGAAGCTGCCGCGGGGCGAGCCGCCGTCCCCCTCGCGCTTGGCACGCACGATCCCGGCCGCGCCGAGCGCGCAGGGTATCGCACCGCCGGGCACCAGGATCTGGCCACGCCGCCGGTCCCCGGACCCGGCCCGCACCCGCAGCGTCCTCAGGGTCGTTGACACGGTCGGCGCGCGTGCCGGGCGGGTCGGTTTCATGGGCGGAACCTCGTCTCGGACCAGGCGGAGGCGGCCCTTGAGGCCGGCGCGGACAGACAGTATGAAGAATTGTGCGCAAGCCAATTCACAACCGCGAGCTGCGCATTATGCTGGTGCCTATGCCCGGACCCGCGGTTCCGGAGCCAGGGGGTTCGTATGGGCGAGCCCGGTTCCCGCTTCCAGGGGCCGTGCGCGCCGCTCCTCGGCCCGGCCTTCATCGAGCGGGCCTTTGAGAGTTGGACGGATGAACGCCTACCGCCTCCTGATCTGCGACGACGACGCGATCCTGCGGGAGACTCTGACCGAGCAGTTCGACGCCTACGATGAGTTCACGGTCGTGGCCGTCGCGGGCGCGGCCGCCGCGGTCGAGGCCGTCGCCGAGCACCGGATCGATCTCGCGGTGATGGATGTCGGCCTGCCCGACATGGACGGGCGTGAGGCCGTGCGCCAGATGCGCCGCAACGGCTATCGCGGTCCCGTCGTGATGCTGACGGGCCAGGATTCGGAGGAGGACACGGTCGAGGGCCTGGAGGCCGGCGCCAACGACTACGTCACCAAGCCCTTCAAGTTCGGCATCCTGCTCGCCCGCATCCGGGCGCACCTGCGCAGCCACGAGGCTTCCGAGGACGCCGTCTTCCAGATCGGCCCCTACACCTTTCGGCCGGGCGCCAAGCTGCTGGTCGGCGAGCGCGGCTCGAAGCTGAAGCTCACCGAGAAGGAGACCGCGATCCTGCGCTTCCTCTACCGGGCCGGCCGCGAGGTGGTGGGACGCGACACGCTGCTCGCCGAGGTCTGGGGCTACAACGCCCACGTCACCACGCACACCCTGGAAACCCACATCTACCGCCTGCGCCAGAAGATCGAGCCGAACCCCGCGACCGCCGCGATCCTCGTGACCGAGGCCGGCGGCTACAAGCTGCTGCCCTGACATTTTTCGTGCCCGTGCGTCGTGCGCGCAGGGCTCGGTTCGGCTAGAACCCGTCCTCATGTGAGAGGCCGGAGACCCGGGGCTTTGGCGATCGACGACGACATCGCGGTTCTCGCCGCCGCCCCCCTCCTCCGTTTCTTCGGGCGCGACGCCCTGCGGCTCCTCTCCTTCGCGGCCGAGCGGCGCGACCTCGCTCCGGACGAGATCCTGTTCCGGCGCGGCGAGGCCACCGACGGGGGCTTCGTCGTCGTCTCGGGAAGAGTCGTGCTGGTGCCGCAGGCGGCGGGCGCCGCGCCGGTCGAGGCCGGCCGCGCCGCCCTGATCGGGCAGATGGCCCTGTTCGTGCGCGGCGAGCGGCCGGGCGATGCGCGCGCGGCCGAGCCGACATCGGTGCTGCGCATCACCCCGGCCCTGATGCGGCGTGTGCTGGAGGAGTTTCCGGACGCGGCCGCCGCGATCCACGACGCGCTGGCCGAGGATCTGGCCGGGCTCTCGCAGGGCCTGGAGCGGGTGCGCGGCCTGCTAGCGGCCGGCTGAGCGCCCTCCCCGCTTCCCGCCCCTCCCCCGTCCACCGAAGGTGACAGGCCAGGGCCGGCTCTGTAAGCACGGGCGCGATTCACGCCAGCAACCGACCGGAAGACCCATGTCCGAGGCCCAAGCCCGCACGGAAGCCCACGCCGATCTCGCGCGCACGATCGAGAACGCCTGGGAGGAGCGCGCCTCCATCGACACCGGCACCCGCGGCCCGGTGCGCGAGGCGGTGGACGAGGCCCTGAACCTGCTCGACGCCGGCAAGGCCCGGGTCGCCGAGAAGACCGGCGAGGGCTGGCAGGTCAACCAGTGGCTGAAGAAGGCGGTGCTGCTGTCCTTCCGCCTCAACGAGATGGTCGCGGTGCCCGCGGGCGCCGCGGGCGCGCCGGCCTGGGACAAGGTGCCCTCGAAGTTCGAGGGCTGGGGCGAGAACCGGTTTCGCGATGCGGGCTTCCGCGTGGTGCCGGGCGCCGTGGTGCGCCGCTCGGCCTACATCGCGCCGGGCGTCATCCTGATGCCGTCCTTCGTCAATCTCGGCGCGCATGTCGGCTCGGGCACCATGGTCGACACCTGGGCGACGGTCGGCTCCTGCGCGCAGATCGGCAAGAACGTGCATCTGTCCGGCGGCGTCGGCATCGGCGGCGTGCTGGAGCCGCTCCAGGCCGGCCCCGTGGTGATCGAGGACGATTGCTTCATCGGCGCGCGCTCCGAGGTGGTCGAGGGCGTCGTGGTCGAGCGGGGCGCGGTGCTCTCCATGGGCGTCTTCATCGGCGCCTCCACCAAGATCATTGACCGCGAGACCGGCGAGGTCTTCCGCGGCCGGGTGCCGGCCTACTCCGTGGTCGTTCCGGGCGCGCTCCCCGGCAAGCCGCTCCCCGACGGCTCGCCCGGCCCCGCGCTCTACTGCGCGGTGATCGTGAAGCGGGTGGACGCGCAGACCCGCGCCAAGACCAGCATCAACGACCTCCTGCGCGACTGACCCCGTGCGGCAGGAGACCCGCCACCTCGACCTCACGGTCTCGGGGCGCCCCTGCCCCACCCCGGTCGACGTCCTGGGCGACGGGCCGGCGGCGCTGCTGCTGCCGGCGCTCTCCACCATCTCGGCCCGAGCCGAGATGCACGGCCTCGCCGAGGCGCTCGCGGGCGACCACAGCTGCCTCGTCCCGGACTGGCCGGGCTTCGGCGCGCGCCCGCGCCCGCGCATGCCGCTGAACCCGGACACGCTGCACGCCTTCCTCGACGCGCTCGTCACCGCCCTGCCCGGCCCCTACGCGCTCGGGATCGGGGCGGGCCACGCGGCGGGCTACCTCGTCGCGGCCGCCGCCCGCCATCCCGGCCTGTTCGGCCGGCTTGCGCTCGTCGCGCCCACTTGGCGCGGCCCGCTGCCGACCGCCATGCCCGGGCGTGAGCCGCTCTTCGGCCGGATCCGCCGCGCCGTCGAGGCGCCGCTCCTCGGCGACGCGCTCTACCGCCTCAACATCAGCCCGCCGATCATCGCCCGGATGATGCGCGCCCACGTCTACGCCGATCCGGAGCGCGTCACGCCGGCCCTGGTGCGGGCGAAGCATGCCGTCACGCGCCAGCGCAACGGGCGCTTCGGTACGGCGGCCTTCGTCACGGGGGGCCTCGATCCGGTCGGCACCCGGGAGGATTTCCTCGCCCTGTTTCGGGACGGACTCTCGCCCGTTCAGATGCTTCGGCCCGAGCGCGCCCCGCGCCGCTCGGGCGCCGAGATGGACGCGCTGGCCGCCAGCGACCGCGTGCGCGCCGTCCAGGTTCCGGGCGCCCTGAGCGCGCACGAGGAGCATCCGGAGGCCGTAGCCGCAGCGATCCGCGCCCTGGGCTGAGAGTCGCGCTTGGCAGAAACGCAAGATCCGGTCGGTTTTGTATCATGAATGCCGCCGAAGTTGCTTGAGCCCTGTCGGCTGCCATAGGCGCGTCGTGAAACCCCTCGTATGATTCTAAAAATCTCAGGATCGTGACGCCGCTGAACCCGATGCTCCGTCTCTCTGCCTTCCGCACCGGGCCGGCACGCCTGGCCCTCGCTCTCTCGACGGCCTCGCTCCTGGCCTCTCTTCCGGCCCGCGCGGAGCCCCCGAAGCCGGCCATGCCACCCGAGACCGCCGCGCCGGGCCCACAATCCGCCCCCTCGGTCGGCGTGGACACGCTGAAGCCGGGCAAGCCCGCGGCAAAGCCCTACCTCAGCGAGGCCGCAGCTCCGGACACGGTGAAGATCCTGTCGCCGCCGCCGGCGAGCCACTCGCCCCTGGAGAACGCCGACCGGGCGGCCTTCAACACGACGCGCGGCCTCAAGGGGAGCCCGCGCTGGGATCTGGCCGCGAGCGACGTGGCGGAGGGCGCCTCGGCCATCCTCGACACCTACGCCTGCGTGCTCGGCACCAAGATCGACGCGGCGCGCGTGCCCGCGGTGATCAACCTGTTCGAGCGCGCCCGGCTCGACATCGCCCGCGGCACCAAGGCGCCCAAGCTGCACTACCGGCGCCTCAGGCCCTTCGTCGGTAACGACGCGCCGATCTGCGTGCAGCGGACCCAGCAGCTCACCGACAGCTTCAGCTATCCGTCCGGGCACGCCACGCAGGGCTGGTCCTACGCACTGATGATGGCGGCCCTGGTCCCCGAGAAGACTAGCGCGATCCTCGCCCGCGGGCGCGTCTACGGCGAGAGCCGGATCGTGTGCGGCGTGCACTGGCTCACCGACGTCGCGGCCGGCCGCACCAACGGTGCGGCGATCTTCGCCGCGCTGATGGGCAGCGCCGATTTCCGTGCCGACATGGACAAGGCCCGGGCCGAGCTCGCCAAGGCGCTCGACGGCAAGGGACCCGCTCCGGCGGAGGCGATCTGCACCCGCGAGAACGACGTGCTCGCCGCGCCCGCTCTTCAGTTCTGAGCGTACGGCAGACTTTTGAACCGTTCCAAGTGTGTGATTTCAATCACGTTTTCGGGTTGATCACGCAAGCTTGACCGCTAAACCTCGGGTAACCGTGACGTTTCCCGCCCGAGGTTTTATGTCCCAGCCCGCCCGTCTCGCGGCTCTCGCCTCGCTGCTCGTCACCGGGCCGGCGGCAGCCCAGCAGAGCATCCAGCTCAACCAGATCTCGGTAGAGGCCGCGAAGCCGAAGGCTCGGGCTGCTGGCCCGCGCAGGCCGGCGCCGCCGCAGCCCGCCCAACGGGTGGAGCCGGGACCGGGTGGCGGGGACATCGTCGAGGCGGGGCCCCTCGGCCCGGGTGCCGACAGCGCCGCCACCAGCGGCGGGGGCGGCGGTCCGAGCGGCGTCGTGGGCTACACCGCGAAAGTCAGCCCGACGGCGACCAAGACGAACACGCCGCTGATCGAGACGCCGCAATCGGTCAGCGTCGTCACCCGGGAGCAGCTGAACGACCGCAACGTGCAGTCCGTCAACGAGGCGCTCGCCTACGCGCCCGGAACCTCGACGGACGTGTTCGGGTTCGATCCGCGCTTCGACGCGTTCTATATCCGCGGCTTCCAAGTGACCTACAACGGCATCTACCGCGACGGGCTGCGCCAGCCCGGCGTCGGCCTCGCCGTGCCCCGCATCGAGCCCTACGGCACGGAAGCGCTGACCATCCTGCGCGGCCCCGCCTCCGGTCTCTACGGCCTCGGCTCGCCCGGCGGCATCGTCGACGTGACGACGAAGCGGCCGGTCTTCACCCGGTTCGGGGAGGTCTGGTTCCAAGGCGGAAACTACGACCGCTACCAGGGTAATTTCGACCTCGGCGGTCCGATCGAAGGCTCCGACGGCACGATGGCCTACCGGCTGACCGGTCTCGTGCGCCAGTCCGACACCTTCCTGCCGGGTGCGACCGACGACCGGGCCTACATCGCGCCCTCCTTCACCTGGAAGCCCAGCGCCGACACCACCTTCACGCTGCTGACCGAGTTCCAGCGCACGCAGGCACCCGGCACAGCGGCCTTCGTCAACTTCCCGGGTTTCGTGGTCTCGCGGCTCTACCAGGGCGACCCGGGTTTCAACGCCTTCACCACGCAGCAGTACCGGGTCGGCTACGCATTCGAGCACAAGTTCTCGCCAGACCTGATCTTCCGCCAGAATTTTCGCTACTACGGCGTCAACGGCGATTTCCCCTACACGGAGATCACCGGCATTACCGGCCTGTCAGCGCAGCGCTACGCCGGTCTGTTCATCGAGGACCTGCACGCGGTCACGCTCGACAACCAGTTCGAGGGCCATGCCATCACCGGACCGGTCGCGCACACGATCCTGGGCGGTATCGATTATCAGCGCTACGACTACACCCGCCGGTCCGGTTTCAACTTCAACGTCCCCGATCTCGATCTGACGGGCGTCACCGACTTCTCGAACTTCCGCTACCGCACCTTCATCCCGAAGCCGGCCCTGACCGCGGCCTCGTTCCAGACCCTGGATCAGGTCGGCATCTACCTACAGGAGCAGGCGAAGTTCGACCGATTCGTGCTGACCTTGACCGGCCGGCAGGACTTCGTTTCCCAGAGCACGCGGACCGGCACGCCGGGTGCGCTCGGTGCTGCGACGACGCAGAACGATGCGGCCTTCACGGGGCGGGTCGGCCTGAACTACATCCTCGCGCCCGGCCTCGTGCCTTATGCCAGCTACGCCACCACCTTCACCCCGCAGGTCGGCGTAGACGGTCAGGGCCGCCCCTTCCGGGCGGCCACCGGCGACCAGATCGAGGCGGGCGTGAAGTACGCGGTCCCGAACACCAACATCACCGCGGCCTTCGCGGGCTTCGACATCGTGCAATCCTCGATCCTGCGCACGGACCCGACCAACGCCGCCAACCAGGTCGCCACCGGCGCGGTCCGCTCAAAGGGCTTCGAGGCGGAACTCGTCGCCAACCTCGCGCCCGGCACGAACCTGACCCTGGCCTACACGCACCTGGATTTCCGGTTCCTGCGCCAGACCTCGCTGGTGGTGCCGAATCTGCCGATCGACGGCAACGCGCTGTCGGGCATCCCGGGCGACAGCTTCAAGGCCTTCGCCACCTACCTGTTCCCGCCCTCCTCGCCGCTGTCCGGCCTCACCGTTGGCGGCGGCGTGCGCTACGCTGGCACGAGCTTCGCGAACGACGAGAACACCGTCCGCAATCCGACCGTGACGCTGTTCGACGCCCTTGTCGCCTACGACTTCGCGGCGCTCGATCCGAAGTACAAGGGCTTCCGCGCTCAGCTGAACGGCTTCAACATCTTCGATCGGGACTACACGAACTGCCAGGCCGGCTTCTGCTACCGCGGCGCGCCCGCGACCGTGATCGGCAGCCTGATCTATCGCTGGTAGGGCAGGGGGATTGTCACCACGCTCCCGCCGCAGAGAAATCGTAACGCCTGTGCCTCAGGCTGATGGCGCCGCGCCTGGCGCGCGCGTAAAGAGCGGATCGGTATAGGGCTGGGGCGCGGGCGCATGGTTCGTCGGGCAGGGCAGGGATTTCGGCGGGGGTTCCGGATCACGAGTCGGCTCGCCTGCGCGGGCGCGCTGGTGCTCGGCCTCTCCGCCTGCTTCCGCCCGCTCTACGGGCCGACCGCCTCCGGCGAGTCGATGGGCGCGCTGCTCGCCGCCATCCAGGTGGACGAGATCAACATGGCGCAAGGTCAGGAGCGCCTGGGCCACTACCTGCGCAGCGAGCTGATTTTCGACCTCGACGGCTCGGGCCAGCCCGCGCCGAAGCGCTATCGCCTGAAGATGCAGGGCAGCGAGACGATCCAGACGCCGATCGTCTCGACCCAGACCGGCCGGGCCGAGGCCGGCACCATCGTGGGCAGCGTGCGCTACAGCCTGGAGAGCCTCGACGGGCTCAAGGTGATCACCGAGGGCGTGGCCACCTCGACCGCGACCTATGACCGCTCGATCCAGCGCTTCGCCAGTCAGCGTGCCGCGCGCGACGCCGAGATCCGCCTCTCGAAGGTGCTGGCCGAGCAGATCAAGACCCGCATCGCCTCCGTGCTCTCGGCCAAGCCTTGATTGGGCAGGGCGCGTGACGGCCGTCAAGGCGCACGAGGCCGAAGCGCTGATCCGGCGCGGGCCCGATCCCCGCCTCCCCGTCATCCTCGTCTACGGGCCCGATACCGGCCTCGTGGTCGAGCGCGCCAAGCGTCTCGCCGAGAGCTTCGTCACCGATCCGAACGACCCCTTCGCCCTGGTAAAGATCGACGGTGACGCGCTCGCCTCCGATCCGGGCCGCCTCGTGGACGAGGCTGGCACGGTCGGCCTGTTCGGCGACAAGCGCACCATCTGGGTCCGGCCCGGCAGCCGCAACTACGCGCCCGCGGTCGAGGCTGTGCTGAAGGCGGAGGTCGCCGATACCCGCATCGTGGTGGAGGCGGGGGATCTCGCCAAGTCCGCGCCCCTGCGCACCCTGTGCGAGCGATCCCCGAAGGCGCTCGCCATCCCCTGCTACCCCGACGACGAGCGGGCGCTGGCCGACCTGATCGACCGCACCCTGCAGGAGCGGGGCCTGCGCATCGCCCGCGAGGCCCGCGAGGTGCTGAGCCAGAGCCTGGGCGGAGACCGGCGGGCCAGCCTCGCGGAGATCGAGAAGCTCGCCCTCTACGCGGCCGGGCAGGGGAGCGTGGAACTCGACGACGTCGAGGCGATCGTCAGCGATGTCGGGGCGAGCGTGCTCAACACCCTGATCGATGCGGCCTTCGTGGGGCGCGCCGGCGAGGTCGAGCGCGAGTATCGCCGCTTCCGTCACGAGGGACTCGATCCCTCGATGATGCTGGGCTCCGCGCTCCGCCACGCGCTCGCGCTGCTGGCGAGCCGCCTGGAGGGACCGGACAAGAGCCCAAGCCTGCTCGTCGCCTCCTGGCGCGGCCTGCACTTCAAGCGGAAGGCCGCGGTCGAGGCGCAACTCGGCCGCTGGAGCCCGGCCGCGCTCCGTCAGGCCGTCCAGATCCTGCAGGAGGCGGTGCTGGCCTGCCGTAGGGCGGATGCCGAACTCGCCCACGCCCATGCCTCCGCGGCGCTCCTGCGCATCGCCGCGGAGGCGGCCCGGCGCCGCGGCGGCTGACACATCTGCGCGAGTTCGGGCGCGCGGGGACGCCCCGCGAACGCTCCGTTAATTCTGTTCGGTCCAATCTTCCGGCATCTCGATCCGCCCAAACGCAATGTCGTCCTACTTCTTCCGGCAGCGCCAGAGTGAACCGGCCGACGCGCCCGATCCCGAACCGGATCTGGCGGCGCTGAAGCGGGAGGTTCAGCGCCTGCGGGAGATGCTCGACCTCAATTCGGACTGGATCTGGGAGGTCGATGCGGCCGGCCGCTACACCTACGTCTCGCTCCACTGCCTTCCCCTGCTCGGCTACGCGCCGGAGGAGATGCTGGGGCGCACGCCCTTCGACTTCATGCCGGCGGACGAGGCCGCCCGGGTCGGGGCCGCCTTCGCGGCGATCGTCGCCGAGAAGCGCAGTTTCTCCCACCTCCTGAACCGCAACATCCGCAGCGACGGCCGCATCGTCGTGCTGGAGACCAGCGGCGTGCCGCTGCTCAACCCGGACGGCAGCCTGCGCGGCTATCGCGGCATCGACCGGGACATCACCGAGCGCGAGGCGGCGACCGAGCGCCTGCGCCACGCGGCCCGGCACGACTCCCTCACCGAGCTGCCGAACCGGCTCTATCTGCGCGAGCATCTCGAGGCGCGGCTCGGCGGAACGGGCTGCTGTGCTCTGGCGATCGACCTCGATCGCTTCAAACCCATCAACGACCGGCTCGGCCACGAGGCCGGGGATCTGGTGCTCCGGGAGATCGGCCGCCGCCTGGTGGGTCTGGCGGCAGCGCGCCGGGTCTTCGCCGCGCGGCCGGGGGGAGACGAGTTCGTCGTCGTCGCCGATGCCCCGACGCCGGACGCGGCCGGCCGACTGGCCGTAGACCTGCGTGCGGCAATTGCCGGCCCAATCGCGCTCGCCGGCGAGACGGTCGCGGTCGGGGCGAGCGTCGGCATCGCGCATGCGCGGGACGGCGACACGGTCGACACCTTGCTGGCCGCTGCGGACCGGGCGCTCTACCGCGCCAAATCCGAACGCGACGCCACCTGACGGCGGCTCAGCTCAGTCCGCGTCCGGGATCTGGAAGCGGCGGCAGAGGGCGTCGAGTTCCTCAGCCGTCTGGTAGCGGATACGGATCTCGCCCTCGTTCGGGTTCTTCGCCTTCAGGCTGACGCCGACGCCCAGCGCCCGCGCGAAGCGGCGCTCCAGGCTGCGAACCTCCTCGGAGCGTTCGCCGGCCCCACGAGGACGGCCGGGGCGGGGGCCCTCCTGCTCCGGCACCTCGGCGGCGGCGATCGCCTCCACCTCGCGGACCGACAGCCCCTCCTCCACGATGCGGCGCCCGACGGCCTCGGGGTCGCGCACGGCGAGGAGCGCGCGCGCATGGCCCGCGGTGATCTCGCCCGCGATCACCCGCTCCTGGATCGTGGGTGGCAGGTTGAGGAGGCGCAGCGTATTGGCGAGATGGCTGCGGCTCTTACCCAAGATCTCCGCGAGCTCGCGCTGGCTATAGGCGAACTCACTCATCAGCCGCTCGTAGCCGGCCGCCTCCTCGATCGCGTTGAGATCGGTGCGCTGCACGTTCTCCAGGATCGCGAATTCGAGCGAGGCGCGGTCGTCGATCTCCACGACGACCACCGGAACTTCGTCCAGACCCGCGCGCTGCGCCGCGCGCCAGCGGCGCTCGCCGGCCACGATCTCGAATGCGCCCGGCACGTCGGCGAGCGGGCGCACGACGATCGGCTGGATCAGCCCGCGCGCCTTCAGTGAGACGGCGAGTTCGTCGAGATCGGTCTCGCTGAAGCGGCGGCGGGGATTGCGCGGGTTGGGGCGCAGGAACTCGACCGCCACCCGGCGCTGCGGGGCAGGGGACTTGGCACCGTCAGCGGCGGGTTCTGCCGCGCCGAAATCACCGATCAGAGCCGCGAGCCCGCGCCCCAGCCGGGGCCGTGCGCCCTCTTCCGCCATCACCGCCACCCATTCACTCCGTTACGCAACCTGCGGCGCCGCCCTTGGATCGACCGGGACCCGCCGCCCTGGATTTCGCCGCTCAGGCCGCCGCGGGGGCCGGCACCCGGCCTTCCCGCTGGATCACCTCGGAGGCGAGGCGCAGATAGGCCTGGGACCCCGCGCATTTGAGGTCGTAGAGCAGCGCCGGCTTGCCGTGCGAGGGCGCCTCCGAGATCCGCACGTTGCGCGGGATCATCGTCTCGTAGACCTTCTCGCCCATGAAGCTGCGGACATCCGCCACCACCTGGTTCGAAAGGTTGTTGCGGGGATCGAACATCGTCAGCACGACACCCTGGATCGTCAGCTTCGGGTTGAGCGCGGCGCGCACCTGCTCGACGGTGCGCAGGAGCTGGCTCAGGCCTTCCAGCGCGAAGAACTCGCATTGCAGCGGCACCATCACGGCGTCGGCCGCGACCAGGGCGTTGATGGTCAGGAGGTTCAGCGAGGGCGGGCAGTCGATCAGCACGTAGCTGAAACCGGCGGTCTCCGGCGCGTCGGCGAGTCCCTTGAGCACGTTGCGCAGGCGGTGGGCCCTGTCGGGGCTCTGGGCCATCTCCAACTCGAGGCCGAGCAGGTCCATGGTGGAGGCCGCGATCGACAAGCGCGGCACGGCGGTCGGCACCACGGCCTGGGCGAGCGTCGCCTCGCCGGCCATCACCTCGTAGGTCGAGACGCGCCGGGCGCGCCGGTCGATGCCGAGCCCCGTCGAGGCGTTGCCCTGCGGGTCGAGGTCGATCACCAGCACCTGCTCGCCGATCGCGGCAAGCGCGGTGCCCAGGTTGATCGCCGTCGTGGTCTTGCCGACGCCGCCCTTCTGGTTGGCGAGCGCGAGGATCCGCAGCGGGCGCGCGGAAGCGGCCGGCTGGACGGGGGAGGGGAGGACGTCGCTTGTCATGGGCTCGATCGGTGACTCGCTGGCGCGAGATCGGTGACCCGCACGATCCGGGCCATCGACTCGGTTCGGCTCGGAACGAGGTCGTAGGCGACTGTCCACCGTGCGGCCGCCCGGGTCAATTCCGCTTCGACCTCGCGCCCTTTCGGAAACAGGCCGGTGGTGCCCGATTTCAACAGCGGTTCGGTCCAAGCGATGAGCTGTTCGAGCGGCGCGAGCGCCCGGGCGCAGACCACGTCCACACCCTGGAAATTCGGGATGACTGCCTCGATCCGCGCGGCGTGGACCCGCGCCCGCGCGCCGGTCAGCCGGGCGGCCTCGGTGAGGAAGGCGCATTTGCGCGCGTTGCTCTCGACGAGGTCGACGCTGATATCGGGGCCGCCCGCGATGGCGAGGATCAGCCCCGGGATGCCGGCCCCGGAACCCAGATCGAGCCAGCGCCGTGCATCCGGAGCCAGCGCGAGCAGCTGCAGGGCGTCGGCGACGTGGCGGGTCCAGACCTCGGCGAGCGTTGCCGGGCCGACGAGGTTCTTGACCGATTGCCAGCGCCGGAGCTGCGCGACGTAGATATCGAGTCGCTCGGCCGTTTCACGTGAAACACCGGCTTCGGCGAGGACGCGGTCCCGATCATCCAGCCTTGCCATCAGGCGCGCACCGCCGCGCGGTTGTCGCGGCGCGCGTGAGCCGCCAGCAGGGTCAGGGCGGCCGGTGTCACGCCCTCGATGCGCGCGGCCTGCCCGAGCGTACCGGGCCTGACGGCCTCCAGCTTCAGCCGCATCTCGTTCGAGAGGCCGCTGATCCGGGCATAGTCGAGACCTGACGGCAGCCGCACCGCCTCGTCGCGCCGGAAGGCCGCGATGTCCGCCTGCTGCCGGTCGAGATAGACCGCGTAGGTCGCGTCCGTGCGCAGGCGCTCGGCGATCCGCGGCGTCACCGCGGCGAGTTCCGGCCAGACGCTCGCGAGCCGCGCCCAGTCGAGTTCGGGATAGGAGAGGAGTTGGAAGGCGCTGCGGCGGATGCCGTCCTGGTTCAGGACGATCCCGTGGGAACGAGCCTGGCTCGGCGTGAGACTGAGCGCGTCGAGCTGGGCTCGAACGGCGGCAAGCTCCCCCTGGGAGGCGGCGAAATGCGCGGCGCGCGTCCCGCCGACGCAGCCCAGGGCGATGCCGCGCGGGGTCAGCCGCTCGTCGGCATTGTCGACGCGCAGGCTCAGCCGGTACTCCGAGCGCGAGGTGAACATGCGGTAGGGCTCGCTCACCCCGTGGGTGACGAGGTCGTCGATCATCACGCCAAGATAGGATTCGGCCCGGTCAAACGCCGTGACTGCCTGGCCGCCCGCGAGACGGGCCGCGTTGAGGCCGGCCACGAGCCCCTGGGCTGCAGCCTCCTCATAGCCAGTGGTGCCGTTGATCTGGCCGGCGAGGAACAGGCCGGGCAGGCGCTTGGTCTGGAGCCCAGTATCGAGTTCGCGCGGATCGACGTAGTCGTACTCGATGGCGTAGCCCGGTCGCACGATGCGGGCCTTCTCCAGGCCCGGGATCAGCGCCACGATGGCGCGCTGCACGTCCTCGGGCAGGGCGGTCGAGATGCCGTTCGGGTAGACGGTCGGGTCATCGAGCCCCTCGGGCTCCAGGAAGATCTGGTGCCCCTCGCGGTCGCCGAAGCGCACCACCTTGTCCTCGATCGACGGGCAGTAGCGCGGGCCGCGGCTGCTGATGCCGCCCGAGTACATCGGCGAGAGGTGGAGGTTCGTCCGGATCAGGTCGTGCACGCCCTGTGTCGTCCGGGTGATGCCGCAGCGGATCTGCGGCGTGGTGATCCGCTCGGTCAAGGTCGAGAACGGCACCGGCTCGGCGTCGGCCTCCTGCATCTCCAGGGCGGCCCAGTCGACGGTGGTGCCGTCGAGGCGCGGGGGCGTACCGGTCTTCAGCCGGCCGAGGCGGAAGCCGATCCGATCGAGGGTGCGGGCGAGGCCGATTGCGGGCGCCTCGCCGACGCGGCCGGCCGGCACCTGAACCGGACCGATATGGATCAGCCCGCGCAGGAAGGTGCCGGTGGTGATCACGACCGCGCCGCAGGAGCGGGTGCGCCCGTCCCCCAGCACCACGCCCGCGACGCGGCCCTGCGTCACGACCAGATCCTCGCACGCGCCTTCGATCACCGTGAGCCCATGCGTCTCGGCGACCGCCACCTGCATCGCGGCGGCGTAGAGCTTGCGGTCGGCCTGGGTGCGGGGTCCGCGCACGGCCGGTCCCTTGCGGCGGTTGAGCAGGCGGAACTGGATGCCGGCGGCGTCCGCGACCCGGCCCATCAGCCCGTCGAGCGCATCGACCTCCCGCACGAGATGGCCCTTGCCGAGGCCGCCGATCGCCGGGTTGCAGGACATGGCGCCGATGGTGGCCGCCGAATGGGTGACGAGCGCCGTGCGCGCGCCGCAGCGGGCAGCGGCGGAGGCGGCCTCGACGCCGGCATGGCCGCCGCCGATGACGACGACGTCGAAGGAGGTGATGTCGGACATGCCGGTGATTAGGCGCGCGGACGCGGGATCGTCAACGGATGCGGCGCGAGGGTGCGGGTGCGGGTGCGGGTGCGGGACGGCGGAGCGTGGGAGTTGCGGTGGGCGGCGCCGACCCCGCGGATCATAATCCTTGTGCGCTCGCCTCCCCGGAGAGCCGCGGAATTCAGGCGCTGAGTACCGACAGCCACGTCGCTTTCCCTCCCGCTAGGCGCGAGGGAGAGATGGTTAACATACCGATTCCAAGGGGGAGATTGAGCCTATCCTGCCCCAACCATGCGCCAGCCCACACCTCCGGAGAAACGGCATTAATATTGCTTCGCTTAACCCGTTCCGCGCGTGGCTGATCCGTGGGGCGATGTCTTACGCGTCCTGGCACTCTTGAGGAGGCGGCATGCATTTCCTGGCCATCAGCCTCGGTACCCTGTTCTGCGTGGGCGGGGCCGCCGCGCATTTCATCGAAACCGCACGCCGGCACGAGGGCACGCTCGGGCTCGCGGGCCTGGGCTTCCTGCTGGCAGGGCTGTTCCTGGGACGATAGGCGCCTGCAGACGCATCCGATGCCGGCCGCAGTGCCGTCATCCGGACAAGCTCCCAACCTTGTCGCGGACGCCCGGAGCGCAGTGCAGGGTGATCCGGGGTCCAGCGCACGCCGGCACGCAGGGTCCGAACGCTGCAACGTTTGCTGAGATAGCGCCGCTTCGTGGCCTTTCAGTCGCTGGGCACCGGACGCACACCACGCGCTCCGTGGGCAGGCGCGTCCCGGCCGGGTGAGATCCGGCGAACGGTTCGGCCTGATCCTACGCCGCAGCGCTCAGCTGCTTCAGCCAGAGATCGGCCGAGAGTTCGGCGCCGCCGCGCGTCGTGAAGGCGTAGGGCGCGTGAACGACGCTGCCGTCCTCCAGGCGGATATGCCAGCGGAACGTACCGGGCTTGTCGGGGCAGGGCTCCACGCGGGGACGCCCGGGTTGCTGTGAACTGACCATGATGGACAAAGCTCACGAAGCCGTGAGGTTCCGCGGTCGGGCACGTCGAACTGCGTAGCCCGGAGTAGCGGGGCAGGGGAGGGCGGGCATGTCCGCGCCGGTTGCCGTGCGCGGGCGCCCTGCGTTAGAGCCCGGGCAACGCGTTCCTACACATAGCGAAGTCCCGATATGTCCAAGGCCGAAGCCCAGAAGGCCGACCCGAAGAAGGCCGGCGCCCTGAAGCCCCGCCTGCCGCGCGGCTTCGTCGACCGGCGCGAGGACGAGATCGCGGCCCAGCACCGGATGCTGGAGCGCATCCGCGAGACCTTCGAGCTCTACGGCTTCGAGGCCCTGGAGACGCCCTTCGTCGAGTACACGGAGTCGCTCGGCAAGTTCCTGCCCGATCTCGACCGGCCGAACGCGGGCGTGTTCTCGTTCCAGGACGACGACGAGTCCTGGCTGTCGCTCCGCTACGATCTGACAGCGCCACTCGCCCGGTTCGTGGCCGAGCACTACGACAGCCTGCCCAAGCCCTACCGGAGTTTTCGGGCCGGCTACGTCTTCCGTAACGAGAAGCCGGGGCCGGGCCGCTTCCGCCAGTTCATGCAGTTCGACGCCGACATCGTGGGCGCGGCCTCCGTGGCGGCGGACGCCGAGACCTGCATGCTGATGGCGGACACGCTGGAGAAGCTCGGGCTCGCGGGCCAGTTCGTCGTCAAGGTCAACAACCGCAAGGTGCTCGACGGTGTGATGGAGGCGATTGGTCTCGCGGGCGACGACCGGGCCGGCCAGCGCCTGACCGTGCTCCGCGCCATCGACAAGCTCGACCGCCTCGGCGCCGACGGCGTGCGCCAGTTGCTGGGCGCCGGCCGCAAGGACGAGAGCGGCGACTTCACCAAGGGCGCTGGCCTCGACGAGGAGCAGATCCGCCGCATCCTGGCCTACGTGGCCTTCCAGCCCTCGGCGGACGCGGGCGCCGACCGGCTGGCCTTCTGGGAGCAGTTCTTCGGCTCCTGGCGGGACGTGGTCGGCACATCCGAGACCGGCCGCGAGGGCATCGCGGAGCTGCACGCGATCATGCGGCTCTGCGAGGCGGCGGGCTACGGCCACGACCGCATCCGGGCCGATGCCAGCGTGGTGCGCGGGCTCGAGTACTACACGGGCCCCGTCTACGAGGCGGAGCTGACGTTCCCGGTGACCAACGAGGAGGGCCAGGTGGTGCGCTTCGGCTCGGTCGCGGGCGGTGGGCGCTACGACGGGCTCGTGGGGCGGTTCCGGCCCGAGCCGGTGCCGGCGACCGGCTTCTCGATCGGCGTCTCGCGCCTGTTCTCGGCGCTCCAGCTCGTCGGCAGCCCGCTGCTCGGCGGGGCGGCCAAGCCCGGCCCCGTGGTGGTGCTGGTGCTCGACCGCGAGAACATCGCCGACTACCAGCGCCTCGTGGCGGCGCTGCGCGCCGAGAACATCCGGGCCGAGCTCTATCTCGGCGGCGCCGGCATGAAGGCGCAGATGAAGTACGCCGACCGGCGCCGGGCCCCGGTGGCGATCATCCAGGGCTCGAACGAGCGGGCGGCGAACGAGGTGCAGGTCAAGGACCTGATCGAGGGCGCGCGCGCGGCCGAGAGCATCGCCAGCAACGCCGAGTGGAAGGCCGCGCGGCCCGCGCAGTTCTCCTGCCCCGAATCCGAGATGGTCGCCCGCGTGCGCGAGGTGCTGGCCCGGCATTTTCCGCAGGCCTGAAACCGGGCAGGACACCCGGCGGGACCGAACCCGCCGGGTACCGCCTCAGAAACCCGGCTTCACCACCGCCAGGATCACGATGCCGATCATCAGGAGCGTCGGCACCTCGTTGATCACGCGGTAGAACCTGTCCCCCCGCGTGTTCCGGTCGGCGGCGAAGTCCTTCACGGCGCGGGCGAGGAAGCCGTGCGCGCCGCTCATCGCCAGCACCAGCACGAATTTCAGCTGGAGCCAGAGGCTCGCGTAGTAGCCGCTCATCCAGGCGAGCGTCAGGCCGAAGACCCAGGTGGCGATCATGGCGGGCGTCATGATCGCCTTGAGCAGGCGCCGCTCCATCACCTTGAAGGTCGCCGATTGCGCCTCCGAGCCCGGCGGCAGCGCCGCGTGGTAGACGAAGAGCCGCGGCAGGTAGAGCATCGCCGCCATCCAGGCGATCAGCGCGATGATGTGGAGCGCCTTGATCCAGTCGTAGAGCACCGGTCAGTTCTCTCCCCGCATGATGTCTCCGGAAAACCGGCGGCCACTTTTCCGCATCATGCTCCCGCCCGCAGCCGCGCCAGCATCCGCTCGACATGCGCCACCGGCGTCTGCGGGGTGATGCCGTGGCCGAGGTTGAAGATGTGGGGCTTCCCCACGGTCGCCCGCAGGATCGCGTCCACCTCCGCGTCCAGCGCGTCGCCGCCCGCGATCAGCGTCTCGGGGTGCAGGTTGCCCTGGGTCACGGTCGAGGCCGGCACGCGGGCGCGCAGAGCCGCGAGATCGACACCCCAATCGACGCCGACGGCGTCGGCGCCCGTCTCCGGCACCACGCGGGCGTGGCCGTCGAGCCCGGAGCCGCGCGCGAACACGATGATCCTGGCGTCCGGCACCTCGGCGCGGATGCCCGCGATCATCCGGGCGATCGGGCGGAGCGACCAGCGCGTCAGCGCGTCCTCCGGCGCCTCGTCCGGCAGGGCGCTCTCGGTGACGTCGCCGACCGGCTCCACGGGGCTGCCGGAGCGCGGCATCGCCCGCGGCAGGGTGCCGGCATGCGACTCGAAGATCTGCACCGCGTCGGCCCCGGCCCGGAGCTGGCGAATGAGATATTCCGTCTGCACCGCGACCAGGCGATCGATCAGCGCGTCGACCAGCGCCGTGTCACCCTCGGCGAGCGCCCGGGCGGGGGCGAGGTCGGCCGTGCCTCGCCCGCCGATCATGTAGCTCGCCACCGTCCAGGGCGCGCCGCAGAAGCCGAGCAGCGTGGTCTCGGCGGGCAGCTCCGCCCGCAAGCGCCCGACCGTCTCGAAGACGGGGGCGAGATGGCCGAACACGGACGGGTCGTCGGCCCGCTTCAGGCGGTCGAACTCCGCCCGGCCGGCCATCGGGTCGAGACGGGGCCCCTCGCCCTCCACGAAGCGCACGTCCTGGCCCAGCGCGTGCGGCACGACGAGGATGTCCGAGAACAGGATCGCGGCGTCGAAGCCGAAGCGGCGGATCGGCTGCAGGGTCACCTCGACGGCGAAGTCCGGGCTGTAGCAGAGATCGAGGAAGGAGCCGGCCTCGGCGCGGGTGGCGCGGTATTCCGGCAGGTAGCGCCCGGCCTGCCGCATCATCCAGGCCGGCGCCGGCGAGACGGCCTCGCCCGCCAGCACCCGCATGAGCTTCCGGTCCCGCTCGCGGTTCGTCCCCTGACCCTCTGCCATCCCGCTCCCCGATCGCGGCGCCCGACCGGCGCCGTCCTTGCGAAAACCCTTCGGCACCCGAGGGCACCGTCTCTCGGAGGTCCTCGGCTCCGCCCGCAGGAGGGAGCGCGACGGCTCCGTCCCCACACCGGCCCTATCTAAGAGAAGAGAGAATCTAGGACTCTGTTTTTTCTATTGGAGGCTGGATGACGGGACCGCAACCGTGTCCACAGGCCGTCCCCGCCGCCGCGACGTTAAGAGGGCTTTAACAGGTTCGCTCTAATGTCCGGGATAGGCTCGGCCCCAGAAGGCCTTGGGCGCAGGCGATGCGCGGAACGCGTGCCGGCGTCCCGGATTCTCCCACGCACCCGGATTCCGGGTCGTTTGCCGACGTGCCTGTTGAGCGCGGAGTCGACGAGCGGGACGGAGCCGGCGCTGGACCCCGCCGCCGGGGCATCCTATCCACATTCATCGACTCCCCTGACGGCTCCCGGTGGACAAGCGCGGAGCGCCGAGGCGACCGGATGAGCCGCAGCTACTTCCACCTCCACCTCGTCTCGGACTCCACCGGCGAGACCCTGATCAATGTCGGCCGCGCGGCCGCCGCCCAGTACGAGGGCGTCTCGGCGATCGAGCACGTCTACCCGCTGGTGCGCTCCGCCTCCCAGCTCGAGCGGGTGATCTCCGAGATCAAGGCCGCGCCGGGCCTCGTGCTCTACACGCTGGTCGGCGGCGACCTCGGCGAGCGGCTCGAAGGCGCCTGCCGCGAGAGCGGCTCGCCCTGCCTCTCGGTGCTCCAGCCCGTGCACGCGTTGCTGCAATCCTATCTCGGCGCTCCCGTCGCGGCGCGGCCCGGCGCCCAGCACATGCTGAACGCCGAGTACTTCAAGCGCATCGACGCGATGAACTTCACGCTCGCGCACGACGACGGCAACCTGCCGCACGATCTGGAAGAGGCGGACGTGATCCTGCTGGGCGTCAGCCGCACCTCGAAGACGCCGACCTCGATCTACCTGGCGAACCGCGGGCTGAAGACCACGAACCTGCCCCTCGTTCCCGGCGTCCCCCTGCCGCCGGAACTGGAGCGGGCCCGGCGCCCGCTGATCGTCGGGCTGTTCGCGAGCCCCG
Source organism: Methylobacterium radiodurans (assembly GCF_003173735.1). Taxonomy (NCBI): domain Bacteria; kingdom Pseudomonadati; phylum Pseudomonadota; class Alphaproteobacteria; order Hyphomicrobiales; family Methylobacteriaceae; genus Methylobacterium; species Methylobacterium radiodurans. The sequence continues at coordinate 822,065 of NZ_CP029551.1, forward strand.
AGCGGATCGTGCAGATCCGCCAGAACCGGATCCTCAGCCTGCAGGCGGACGAGTCGACGACCTACGTGGACCGCACGGCCGTCGCCGACGAGATCACGGCCTCGCGCCGGCTCTTCACACGCAATCGCTGGCCGACCATCGACGTGACCCGCCGCTCCATCGAGGAGACCGCCGCGGCGATCCTCGATCTCTACCGCGACCACCGCCTGAAGTTCATCGCGGTGTGAGGATGACCCGGATCCTGTGATCCGCGGTTCCTGAGGGTGGCCGGCTCTCACGGACGAGCCCCGTCGCGACCTAGGTGTGGGCCGCCCGGAGCGCCGCGTCGAGGTCGGCGAAGAGGTCGTCCGGGTCCTCGATGCCGGTCGAGAGGCGCAGGAGATCCGGCGGGCAGGGCGTGCCCGGCCCCTCGACCGAGGCGCGGTGCTCGATCAGGCTCTCGACGCCGCCGAGCGAGGTCGCTCGCTTCCACAGCCCGACCCGGGCGGCGGTCGCGATCGCCGCCGCCTCGCCGCCCCGGACCCGGATCGACAGCATGTAGCCGAAGCCGCTCTCCATCTGCTGGGCGGCGACCGCGTGGCCGGGATCGTCGGGCAGGCCCGGATAGAGCACGCGCGCGACGTGCGGGTGGCGGCTCAGCCGGGCCGCGAGGTCCATCGCGCCCGCCGCCTGCCGCTCCGCCCGGAGGTGCAGGGTGCGCAGCGAGCGCGTGAGCAGGTAGGCCTCGAACGGCCCGAGGATCGCGCCCCCGCTCGCCCGGATCGCGCCGATCCGAGCCCAGAAGGCGTCGGCCTCCCGGGCAGCCAGCACGCCCGCGACCACGTCCGAGTGCCCGTTGAGGATCTTGGTGCCCGAATGCATGACGAGGTCGGCGCCGAGCGCGAGCGGCCGGGTGTGGACCGGCGAGGCGGCGGTGGAGTCGACGGCGAGCCGGGCGCCCGCGGCGTGCGCGATCTCGGCCGCGCCCGCGATGTCGGTGACGGTCCAGAGCGGGTTGCCGGGCGTCTCGATCCAGACGAGCTTCGTCCGCCCCGGCTGCACGGCCGCGCGCAGGCGTTCCGGATCCTCCGCGTCCACGAAGTCGACCGCGAGGCCGCGGCGCGGCCCCTCCTCGCGCAGCCAGCGCTTCAGGGCCCAGTACATGACGTTGGGCGCCACCACGTGGTCGCCGGGCTCCAGCGCGCCGAAGACAGTGGTGGCCGCCGCCATGCCGGAGCCGAACAGCAGCGCGCCGGCTTGCGCCTCCTCCAGCATCGCCAGCACGGCCTCGGCCTCGCGCACGGTGGCGTTGTCGGGCCGCGCGTAGGCGAAGCCGGAGGAATAGGCGTTGTCGGGATCGCGGATGAAGGTGGTGGCGACGTGGAGCGGCGGCACCACGCCCTTGGTGACCGGGTCGATCCGGCCGAGCGCCTGCGCGGCGCGGCTGCGGCGGGAGAACGCCTGCGCCGGCCCGTCCGCATCCTCGGGGCCGGGCGGCGCGTTGGTCCTTGACATGGCGGTCTCCCGTTCGGTCGCTGCCCCTGCCCGAGCGCCGGTCGGCGCGCTAGGTGGCGGCGTGGACGGCGCCTGACACGATCCGCCCCGGGACGGCAAGGCGGGCGACCGACACGACCTGCGCGAGCCCCAGCATGAGCACCGCCCTCCACGTTCCCGAAGAGCCGGCCCTGCGGCCCGGGCTGCGGCTCGCCGTGGCCGTCCTGCCGGTCGTCGTCACCGCCGCCCTCGGCTCCGCCTCGACGCAGGCCGAGATCCCGGGCTGGTACGCCGGCCTGAACAAGCCGGGCTTCAACCCGCCGAACTGGGTGTTTCCGGTCGCCTGGACCATCCTCTACACGATGATCGCGGTCTCGGCCTGGCGGCTGCTCGGCGCGATGCCGCGCACGGGCCCCGCGCGCCAGGGCTGGTGGCTCGCGGTCGCGGCCTTCGCGGTGCAGCTCGTGCTGAACGCCGCCTGGACGCCGGTCTTCTTCACCGCCCACGCGATCGGCGCCGCGCTCGTCGTGGTGGTGGCTCTTCTCGTGATGGTGCTCTGGACCATCCGGCTGAGCTGGCGCTTCGACCGGATCGCCGCCTGGCTCCTCGTGCCCTATGCCGGCTGGGTCGCCTTCGCGAGCTTGCTTAACGCCGCGATCCTGCGCCTCAACTGACCCTGGCTTGACGCCCGCCCAAGGCCGGCGCCACACCCCCCCTCCAGCCAGGGAGGGACCATGACCGGCATCAACGGGCGCATCGCGGCGGAACTCGGCGTGGCCGAGAGCCAGGTGAAGGCGGCGGTCGATCTCCTCGACGGCGGCGCCACGGTGCCGTTCATCGCCCGCTACCGCAAGGAGGCCACCGGCGCGCTGGACGACGCCCAGCTGCGCACGCTCGAGGAGCGCCTTGCCTACCTGCGCGACCTCGAAGGGCGTCGCACCGCGATCCTCGACAGCATCCGCCAGCAGGGCAAGCTCGACACGGATCTGGCCGCGCAGATCGCCCGAGCCGACACCAAGGCGCGACTCGAAGACCTCTACCTGCCGTACCGGCCCAAGCGCCGCAGCAAGGCGCTCGCCGCCCGCGAGGCCGGGCTGGAGCCGCTGGCCGAGGCTCTCGTCGCCCGGCCGGATCTCGATCCCGTGGTGCAGGCGAGTCGATTTGCCGGCAAAAATGATGTTCCGGACGCGGAGGCGGCCCTGGAGGGTGCCCGCGCGATCCTCATCGAGCGTGCCTGCGAGAGCGCCGAACTCGTCGGATCGCTGCGCGAGACCGGCTGGCAGCGGGGCCGCATGACGGCCGCTGTTCGCAAGGGCAAACGCGAGGTGGGTGAGAAGTTTGCCGACTATTTCGAGTTCTCCGAGCCGCTGACCAAGCTCCCGTCGCACCGCATCCTCGCCCTGTTCCGGGGCGAGAAGGAGGAGGTGCTGGACCTCGATATCGCCGACGGCGAGGAGCCGCGGCCCGGTGCGCTCGCCTGGCAGGAGGCGCGGATCGCGCAGGTGCTCGGCGTCGCCGACCGGGGCCGTCCCGGTGACCGCTTCCTCCTCGACAGCGTGCGGCAGTGTTGGCGCAAGCGCCTGAAGCCCGCCACCGACACGGATCTCCGCGCGCGTCTCTGGGCGGTGGCGGAGGAGGGGGCCGTCACGGTCTTCGCCCGCAACCTGCGCGACCTGCTGCTCGCCGCGCCGGCCGGCGCGCGGCCGACCCTCGGGCTCGATCCAGGCTACCGCACTGGCGTGAAGGTCGCGGCGGTGGACACCACCGGCAAGGTGGTGGCGATCGACACGATCTATCCCCACGAGCCGCGGCGCGACTGGAACGGCGCGCTGGCAGCGCTCGCCAAGCTGGTGCTGGCGCACAAGATCGAGCTGATCGCGGTCGGCAACGGCACGGCCTCGCGCGAGACCGACCGGCTCGCTGCCGAACTCGTCGCCAAGCTCCCCGACGCCAAGCTCACCAAGGTCCTCGTCTCGGAGGCCGGCGCCTCGGTCTACTCGGCCTCGGCCTACGCCTCGGCCGAGCTGCCGAACCTCGACGTGACGCTGCGGGGCGCGGTCTCGATCGCCCGGCGGCTGCAGGACCCGCTGGCCGAGCTGGTGAAGATCGAGCCGAAGGCGATCGGCGTCGGGCAGTACCAGCACGATCTGGCGGACGGAAAGCTCGCCCGCTCCCTCGACGCGGTGGTGGAGGATTGCGTGAACAGCGTCGGGGTCGACGTGAACAGCGCCTCGGCCCCGTTGCTCGCCCGGGTCTCGGGCCTTTCGGAGCGGGTGGCCTCGAACATCGTCGTCCACCGCGACGCCAACGGGCCGTTCCCCAAGCGGGCCGCTTTACGCAAGGTGCCGGGCCTCGGGCCGAAGGCCTATGAGCTGGCCGCGGGCTTCCTGCGCATCCGCGGCGGCGCGGACCCTCTCGACGCCTCCGGCGTCCATCCGGAAGCCTATCCGGTGGTGAAGCGGATCCTGGCGGCGACGGGCCGGCCGATCGAGGCCCTGATCGGCGACGGCGCCACCCTGCGCGGCCTCGCGCCCAACGCCTTCGTGGACGAGAGCTTCGGCCTGCCGACGGTCACCGACATCATCGCCGAGCTGGAGAAGCCCGGCCGCGACCCGCGCCCGAGCTTCCGCACTGCCGCCTTCGCGGAGGGCGTCGAGACGATCGGCGACCTGCGGCCCGGAATGCGGCTGGAGGGTGTGGTGACGAACGTCGCGGCCTTCGGCGCCTTCGTGGATATCGGCGTGCATCAGGATGGGCTGGTGCACATCTCGATGCTGGCCGACCGTTTCGTGAAGGACCCGCGCGAGGTGGTGAAGCCCGGCGACGTGGTGCAGGTGCGGGTGCTGGAGGTCGATGCCGCCCGCAAGCGCATCGCGCTCAGCATGCGCTCGGACGAGGCGGCGCGTCCCGCGCGCCGAGAAGGACCCGCACCGGCCGCGGGCCGGCCGGCCCCGCGCCCGCAGGCCGAGCGCGCGCCGGCCGCGAGATCCGATCCGGCTGGCGCGCTCGCCGACGCCCTGCGCCGGGCGGCCGAGGGCAAGCCGCGCGGCCGATGATCAGTTGACGAGCCCGCGCTGGGCCTTCGACTTCAGGCGCTGCCCCTGGAAGACCAGGGTCACCGAGAAGGTCCCGCCGCGGTCGGTCCAGCTATAGGTCTCGAAGGTGCCGAGCCCCGGGATCGTCGCGGTGCCGTCGCTCGCGCCGCGGCAGCCGAGCAGGCTCTCGACCTCGGGCATCCGCATGTCGGCCTGAAGCAGCTCGAAGCTGCGCAGGCCGACGGCGCAGTTCGGGCTGCCCGCCGGCCGGGGCTCGCCCGCGTCGGGCGCGAACGCCGCATGCCGCGGAGCCCCAAAGGCTGCCGACAGGGCGAGCTGGGGCCCACGCTCCCTGTTCGCTCCGCTGGCCGTCCCAGCCCCCGGCCCTGCGGCCGGCATATCGGCCGATGTGGCCGCTGGGGTCTCGGCCCGCTCGATTCGCTCCGCGTCCCGGAAGGCCTCGGCGGCCATTTGGCTGGGATCGCGCGCAGGCGCGGCCGTGCTGCCGGGCCCCGCCTTGCCGGCCGTGACCTTGGCGGGGATGAAGGCGGCGCCCTGGCGCAGGCCGCGCTCGCCTGGACGGGGTGCCGTCCGGGCGCTTCCGTCGGCCGCGCGCTGCTGTGGGACCTCGGAGACTTCCTCCGCGGGCTCAAGCGCGCGGGCAAGGATCACCGTCCGGCGCAAGGCTGACTCGAAGCGGCGCACCGGCCCCGGATCGGCGTGGGCGCCGGACAGGCGCGCCTCGCAGGCCGCGAAGGCCGCACCGGCATCACGGATCTCCGCCTCGCTCCACGCGCTCGCAGCCTTGCCGAACAGATCGACGTCCCGTCTCTCGCCCGGGCGCGCGACCGGGTCGCCGTCGAGTGACCCGAGCAGGTCGGCGGCGAGCGCGCGGTGCCGGCCGCAGCCGCCGCCCGCTGCGAGGGCCGCACGGAACGGGGAGGCCTCCGCCGCGGCGGAGGCGCAGCCTGCCAGGAGCAGGACCAGGGCGAGACGCTTGCGCATGAGGCGGTGTCCGGATGCGGTTCAGGTCATCCGGCCATGCGGCCCCAGGTCTATGAAGGCTCCGTTAAAACCACCCTCGGTTGCTGTGGGCGGCCTCTCTCAGAACAGGTGCAGGGCGTGGGGTGCTAGGAAGCCGAAGCCCAGCATCACCGCGCCGGCCGCGCCGAGGAGGCCGCCCGCCACCGCGAGCGCCACGATGCCGGTGATGACCTGGGCCGAGGCCAGCACGATGCCGATCTGGAAGGCCGCCGAGGCCAGCTCGTAATGGTGGTAGCGGTGGAGCGAGAGGTCGCGCTTCTCCTGGTTCGCCTTGGCCTTCTCGGCGAGTTCCTTGCGGCCCTCGCCGGTCGCGGGCTCCGAGTCCCAGCGCGCCATGGTCTTGGCCCACTCGGCGCGCTTGGCCTGCACCGCCTCCTGGTTCGGCCCGGGGGGCGCGAGCGCCACCATCTCGTCGGCTGTCTTCAGCACCGTGCTGCGGATGGTGCGGGCCTGGAAGAAAGCCCACTGGTTGGCGGCCTCGATATTGGCACCGATCGCCTCGGTCTGCGCCGCCTTGCCCAGCGTCTCGCTGAAGGCCAGGAACAGCGCCAGCACCGAGATCAGCAACGCTACCCGCTTGTTGGAACCCTCGATCGCCCCGTGACCGCCCGACATCCCCGATCCCCCTGATTCGTGAGCGGGGGAGCTACAGCGCATCTCCTGCGGCGGTGCAACAGCCACGGGAGCGCGGGCGGGCGTCGCCGCGTTGGTCCCGGAACGCGGAGGGTCCGGCCATGCGACTGACGGTTCTGGGTTGCGGCGACGCCTTCGGCTCGGGCGGGCGCCTGCACACCTGCTTCCACATCGCCGGGGAGGGCACCGGCTTCCTGATTGATTGCGGAGCCTCCGCCCTCATCGCCATGCGCCGCTTCGGCGTCGATCCAAACGGGATCGACACGGTGTTCCTCACGCATCTGCACGGCGACCATTTCGGCGGCCTGCCCTGGCTGATTCTCGACGGGCAGCTCGTGAGCGGCCGGACGACGCCGCTGACCATCGTCGGGCCGCCCGGGATCCGGGAACGGCTTCCCGCCGCGATGGAGGTGCTGTTCCCGGGATCCAGCACGGCGGAGCGGGCCTTCGCGGTCACGGTGCGGGAGATCGCGGCCGGCGCCCCGGCGGCGTTCGGCCGGGTCGTGGTGGAGGCCTTCGCGGTCGAGCACCCCTCCGGCGCTCCGTCGCACGCCCTGCGGCTCACCCATGCGGGACGCGTGGTGACCTATACGGGCGACACGCAGTGGGTCGACGCGCTGATCCCGGCTGGCCGGGACGCCGACCTGATGATCGCCGAGGGCTACACGGTGGAGCGGCCGGTGAAGTTCCACCTCGACTGGGCGACGCTCAACCACAACCTCTCGGAGATCGCGCCGAAGCGGCTCATGCTCACCCACATGAGCCCTGAGATGATCGCCCATCCGCCCGACGGCTACATCGCTGCGGAGGATGGGCTGGTACTGGAGCTGTGAGCACTTGGCTCCTTCACCCGCAGAGAGGGGAGGGAGAAAACGGGTGCTTACTCCGCCGCCTCGACGAAGACCGTGCCGGCGCGCGGCAGGTCGAGCGCGTCCCAAGTCTCGGCCAGCGCCGCGGTGAGCTTGTGGATCTGCGCCTCGTCGTGGAACGGTGAGGGCGTGATGCGCAGGCGCTCGGTGCCGCGCGGCACGGTGGGGTAGTTGATCGGCTGGATGTAGATGCCGTGGCACTCCAGCAGGTGGTCCGCGGCCGCCTTGCACAGCTCCGCGTCGCCTACCATCACCGGCACGATGTGCGTCTCGGTGTGCAGCACCGGCAGGCCCGCCGCCTCCAGGGCCGCCTTGGTCTGCCCCGCCTGGCGCTGGTGCGCCTCGCGCTCGACCTGCGAGCGCTTCAGGTAGCGCACCGAGGCGCGGGCAGCCGCCGCCACCGCGGGCGGCAGCGCGGTGGTGAAGATGAAGCCGGCCGCGAAGGAGCGCACCGCGTCGAGCACCGCGGCCGATCCCGTGATGTAGCCGCCGACGCAGCCGAAGCCCTTGGCGAGCGTGCCCTCGATCACGTCGACCCGGTGCATCACCCCGTCGCGCTCGGCGATGCCCGCGCCGCGCTCGCCGTAGAGGCCGACCGCGTGGACCTCGTCGAGGTAGGTCATGGCGCCGTAGCGGTCGGCGAGGTCGCAGATCTTGCCGATCGGCGCCACGTCGCCGTCCATCGAGTAGACGGACTCGAACACGATGAGCTTCGGCCGGTCGCCGGCCTCGATCAGAAGCTCTTCCAAGTGCCCGAGATCGTTGTGGCGGAAGATGCGCTTCTCGCAGCCCGAATGGCGCACGCCCTCGATCATCGAGTTGTGGTTGAAGGCGTCCGACAGGATCAGGCAGTTCGGGATCAGCTTGGCGATCGTCGAGATGCCGGCCTGGTTCGAGACGTAGCCGGAGGTGAAGACGAGGCCCGCCTCCTTGCCGTGGAGATCCGCGAGCTCGCGCTCCAGGTCGACCAGCGGCGAGTTGTTGCCGGCGATGTTGCGGGTGCCGCCCGCGCCGACGCCGCAGCGCCGGGCCGTCTCGGTCATGGCGCCCACCACCTCGGGGTGCTGACCCATGCCCAGATAGTCGTTCGAGCACCACACGGTGATCTCGCGGGTCGAGCCGTCCGGGCGGCGCCAGTTCGCCTGCGGGAAGCGGCCGGCCACGCGCTCGATATCGGCGAAGACGCGGTAGCGGCGCTCGCCGTGCAGCTTGTCCAGCGCGGCGCGGAAGTAGCCCTCGAAGTCGGTCTTGATGCCGGGTCCGGACGATGCGGTCTTCGGGGCAGCGGGCATCCGGGTCACGGGCATGAGGATCCTTCGGGTGGCTGGCACGGACGGACGAGCCGTCGCGGCGCGGGATCGTTCGGCACGCGAGACCCACGCGGGCCTCCGGCGAGCATCGGACGTTTGGATTGACGTCCGCTGAACCTAGAGAGAGGCCCCGGACGCAGGCTGGCGGTTTCCTTGAGCGTTCTTGCGGCAGCGTCTTTGGGCGCTGTCGGGGAGGAAGATACAGGCGGATCTGGAATGGGTTCAAGGTGAGTTCTAACATTCCTGCCCTGTGCGGGGCAGAAGTGCGGGCTCAGGGTGACGATGCGCCGCGCGCGAGCGCCGCGATGACGGGACGACGATGGCGGATACGGGCGAGACGCGCGCGGAGCGGTTGAAGGCGGCGCTGCGCGACAACCTGCGGCGGCGCAAGGCGCAGGAGCGCGCCAAGGCGCCGGACCGGGTGCAGGGCGGGACGGCCCCACAGCCCCGCTCCGACGCGCCGGGTACCGATGCGTCCGGCTCCGGTCCCGATTCCGACAAAACTGGACTATAGCCTGCGGACAAGCATGGGCGCACCGTCGCGCCCGACGGGACGACAGGCGCCGCGCGAGGCCGCGGGGCGCCTCAGGGAACCAGCATGGACCGCATCCACATCACCGGTGGCACCGAGCTGCACGGAACCATCCCGATCTCGGGCGCCAAGAACGCGGCGCTGCCGCTGATGATCGCGAGCCTGCTCACCGGGGAGACGCTGGAACTCGTCAACGTGCCGCGGCTCGCCGACATCAACGCGCTGACCCGCATTCTCGGCAACCACGGCGTCGACCAGACGGTGGTTGGCAAGCGCCCCGGGCAGACAACCGAGACCGGCCAGACCGTCCGGCTCACAGCCTCGAACGTCATCGACACGACCGCCCCCTACGAGCTGGTCTCGACGATGCGGGCGAGCTTCTGGGTGGTGGCGCCGCTGCTTGCCCGCTTCGGCGAGGCCAAGGTCTCGCTGCCGGGCGGCTGCGCCATCGGCACGCGGCCCGTGGATCTCCTCATCATGGCACTGGAGCGTCTCGGCGCGCAGATCGAGATCGACGGCGGCTACGTGGTGGCCAAGACCAAGAACGGCCTGCGCGGCGCCGAGATCAGCTTCCCGAAGGTTACGGTCGGCGGCACGCACGTCGCCCTGATGGCGGCCGCGCTCGCCTACGGCACCACCGTGATCGAGAACGCCGCCCGCGAGCCCGAGGTGGTCGATCTCGCCGAGTGCCTCACCAAGATGGGCGCGCGCATCAAGGGGGCGGGCACGCCGCGCATCGAGATCGAGGGCGTGGCGCGGCTCAACGGCGCCCGCCACGAGGTCCTGCCCGACCGGATCGAGACCGGCACCTACGCCATGGCGGTGGCGATGACGGGCGGCGACGTGGTCTTGGAGAACACCCGCGCCGACCTGCTGCACGCGGCCCTCGACGTGCTGGCCACGACGGGCGCCGAGGTGACGCAGGTGCCGGACGGCATCCGGGTGCGCCGCAACGGCGCCGGCATCGCGGCGGTGGACGTGACCACCGACCCGTTCCCGGGCTTCCCCACCGACCTGCAGGCGCAGTTCATGGCGCTGATGACGCTGGCCAAGGGGAGTTCGCGCATCCGCGAGACGATCTTCGAGAACCGCTTCATGCACGTGCAGGAACTGGCCCGCCTCGGCGCCAGGATCCGCCTCGACGGGGATGCGGCGATCGTCGAGGGCGTCGAGCGCCTGAAGGGCGCGCCCGTGATGGCGACGGATCTGCGCGCCTCGGTGTCGCTGGTGATCGCGGGCCTTGCCGCCGAGGGCGAGACCCAGATCAACCGGGTCTACCACCTCGATCGTGGCTTCGAGGCGCTCGAGGCCAAGCTCGGCCGCTGCGGCGCCCGGATCGAGCGCGTGCGGGCTTGAGCCAATGAAAGGGGCGCCCGATCGCTCGGGCACCCCTTCAAACCTCTCGAGGGATTGGACGGCGTCAGCCGCCGATCGCACCGCGTTTGAAGCCGAAGCCCGGAATCTCGCAGCCGCAGGGCGCGTTGAACGGGGCCGGACGGGTCGGGCAGTTGCCGCGCGAGGTCACGCAGATGCTGCCGCCGCGCCGCCCGAAATCCCGGCGCCGCTCGTAGCGGTCGTCGTAGTAGTCGTCCCGGCGGCGGCGCTCGTAACGGTCGTAGCGATCCTCGTAGCCGCGATCGAACCGGCGCGGGCCGTCATCGTAGTACTGCGCGCTGGCCGGCACGGCGGCCAGGGTCGTTCCCAGTGTCAGGGCGGCGAGAGCCGCGAGCGTGAAGCGCGTCACCGGTCGGTCTCCTCGAACGTCGTTCGTGTTGTGAGGCCGAGATAGCGGGCGTTGCCTGAACGGCACCTGATCCTGATGACCGACATGTCGCGACGGCATGCGGGCGCCTGCGTCGGTGCCCGTTGTCGATCCCCTGTGCCACCGCTACCTACGCCCCAGCGTTTTCACGTGAAATTTACCCTCCGGCCAAGCATCCGGATCCGCCGGATGCGCCATCCAGCCAAGGTGTCCGCATGGAGCTCTTGAAGCTCACCGCCCTCGATGCCGAAGACCTCACGGTGATCTCCGCCCATTTGCAGGACGCTGTCCTGCGGGCCGGCGACCTGACCTATCTGGCGGCAGAGCATCGCTTCGTCCTCGTGGCCCGGCGCTTCGACTGGTCGGTCGGTCCCGGCGAGCTGGAGCGGCGGCGGCTTACGGGCGTGCATTTCGAGCGGGTGCTCGGCGTGCGCACCCGCGGCATCGCGCCGGGCGGGAACGCGGACACGGCGCTGAACCTGCTCGCTGTCACCTTCACGCCGGGCGAGCCGCCCTCCGGCACCGTGACGCTGATCTTCTCAGGGGACGCCGCGATCCGGCTCGACGTGGAGTGCGTCGAGGTGCAGATGAAGGATCTCGGCCCGGTCTGGGAGGCCGAGAGCCGGCCCGGCCACGGCGACGCGGCCTGATCACCACCGGCTCCCGCAACACGAAACGACACGGCTCCATGGTTCGTCTCGACAGCTCCGCCCCGACCTTCCAGGACGACTTCGCGCGCCTCCTCACCGTGAAGCGCGAGATCGCCGAGGATGTGGACGAGGCCGTGCGCGGCATCATCGCGGGCGTGGTCGCAGGAGGCGACGCCGCCCTCGTCGACTACACCCGCCGCTTCGACCGGCTCGGCGAGGACTTCACCGAGGGCAGCCTGCGGGTCACGGAGGCGGAGATCGCGGCGGCCGTCGCGGCCTGCCCGGCCGACCAGATCGAGGCCCTGACGCTCGCGGCCGAGCGGATCGAGCATTTCCACCGCGCCCAGGTACCCGCCGACCACCGCGAGACCGACGCGCTCGGCGTCACCGCGGGGTGGCGCTGGACGGCGCTCGAATCGGTCGGCCTCTACGTGCCGGGCGGCACCGCGAGCTATCCTTCGTCCGTCCTGATGAACGCGGTGCCGGCGCGCGTCGCGGGCGTGCCGCGCATCGTCATGGTGGCGCCCGCGCCCGAGGGCCGGATGAACCCGCTGGTTCTGGCCGCCGCCCACCTGTCGGGCGTGCACGAGGTCTACCGCGTCGGCGGCGCCCAGGCGGTCGCGGCGCTGGCCTACGGCACCCGGACCATCGCGCCGGTTGCCAAGATCGTCGGTCCCGGCAACGCCTGGGTGGCGGCAGCCAAGCGCCGGGTCTTCGGGCAGGTCGGCATCGACATGATCGCCGGTCCCTCCGAGGTGCTGATCCTGGCCGACGGTCACGCCAACCCGGACTGGATCGCCGCCGACCTCCTGGCGCAGGCCGAGCACGACACCGCGGCCCAGGCCATCCTGATCACCGACAGCGCGGACCTCGCCGAGGCCGTCGAGGCGGCGGTCGAGCGCGCGCTCACCACGCTGCCCCGCCAGGAGATCGCGCGGGCGAGCTGGCGCGATTACGGCGCGATCATCCGGGTGCGCGACTTCGACGAGGCCGTGCCGCTCACCGACCGCCTCGCTCCCGAGCATCTGGAGATCGAGACCGCGGACCCGGAAGGCCTGGCCGCCAAGGTCCGCAACGCGGGCGCGATCTTCCTCGGCTCGCACACGCCGGAGGCGATCGGCGACTACGTGGGCGGTCCCAACCACGTGCTGCCGACCGCCCGCTCGGCCCGCTTCTCCTCCGGCCTCGGCGTGCTCGATTTCATGAAGCGCACGACGATCCTCGCCTGCACGCCGGAGAGCTTGCGGGCGCTCGGCCCGGCGGCGATAAACCTCGGCCGGTCGGAGGGCCTGGAGGGCCATGCCCGCTCCGTCGCGATCCGGCTGAACCTGTGAGGCAGGCTTAAGATGTCGGAGGCCAGGAACGAGCGCTCGCCGCACCGCCTCGTCGCGGTGACGCTCGACGAGGATTCGATCGGCCGCGGCAACCCGGACCAGGAGCACGAGCGCGCCATCGCGATCTTCGACATCCTGGAGGACAACCAGTTCGTCATCCCGGGCCGGGACGAGGGGCCGTACCGGCTGCATCTCGGGCTCGTGGAGAACAAGCTCTCCTTCGCGATCAGCACGGAGTCGCGCGAGCCGGTGATGACGCATCTCCTCTCGCTCACCCCCTTCCGGCGGGTGATCCGCGACTACGAGATGATCTGCGAGAGCTACTACAACGCGATCCGCACGGCCTCGCCGACGCAGATCGAGGCGATCGACATGGGTCGCCGAGGCCTGCACAACGAGGCCTCCGAGACCCTGAAGCAGCGCCTCGAGGGCAAGGTCGACCTCGACCACGACACGGCGCGGCGGCTCTTCACCCTGATCTTCGCCCTGCACTGGAAGGGCTGACGGCGTGGGGCGGGGCTAGGCTCCGATGGACGAGACCGCGCCGGGCCTCGCACCGAAGAAGAAACGGGTCCAGTCGGTCCTGTTCATGTGCAACTTCAACGCCGTGCGCTCGCCCGCCGCGGAGGCGATCGCGCGTCACTATTTCGGCAAGTCGATCTACGTCCAGTCGGCGGGCGTGCGCGAGGGCGAGCCGGTCGATCCCTTCATGGTGGCGGCGCTGGACGAGATCGGCATCGACGCCAAGAAGCACCGGTCCCGCACCGTCGAGCAGCTGGAGGAATGGGAGGGGCTGAACTTCGACCTCATCGTCACCCTGGCGCCCGAGGCCCACCACGCCGCCCTGGAACTGACACGGACGCTCGCGGCGGACGTGGAGTACTGGCCCACGCCCGACCCCACCGCCCTCTACGAGGCCTCGCGCGAGCAGCGGCTCGACGCCTACCGCGACGTGCGCGACGGGCTGATCCGGCGGATCAAGAGCCGGCTGAAGGGGTGAGCGGCAGCCGCCGCACGGACGTCACCGGCCCGTAGCTCTTCTCCAGAATGCGCGCGACGGCCGTCTGCAGCGGCTCGACCGCCACCGCCATGTGGTGCCCGTTGGCGTGGATCAGGCGCGTCCCGTCGAGCATCATCCCGACATGGCCGCGCCAGAACACGAGGTCGCCCCGGCGCAGGTCGGCGAGGTCGTTCGGGAGGGCTTCCCCCAGCGCCCGCTCCTGCTGGTCCGCGTCGCGCGGGCAGGTCCGCCCGGCAAGCTCCAGGCAGAGCTGGACCAGCCCCGAGCAGTCGAGCCCGAGCGTGGTGCGACCGCCCCAGAGATAGGGCGCGCCGACGAGGCGCTCCGCCGTGCCGGCGAAATCCGGCTCGACTTCGTGAATCGGGCGGCAATGACCGGCGAAGACGTAGCCGTCAGCGACCCTCAGGTAATCGCCCTCGGTCCCCGTCACCGCGAGCGCCGCGCCGAGCCCGAGATGGGCGCGGGGCGGGCGCTTCAGGTCGGGCGCCGGATAGAGGAAGGTGCGCAGCGCCGCGACGCGATGGGTCGGCGCCGGGTCGGCGGGTCCGAGGCTGTCGGCCGTCAGATAGCCCACATAGCCGTCATGGACGAGCTGGACCCAGGTGAAGCCGTCGCGCACCTCGTAGACCTGCACGGCGTCGCCCAGAACGGCCTCGGTGTCGATGCCGGATTCCATAGACGGCGCCCGGCGCAGGGGCGCGGAGGGCACGACGACGCGACGCGCATCCCCGGCGACGAAGCGCCGGGCCTTCACCCGGCCCTCCAGGACGATGTCGGCTAGGTCCGGTCGGGCGGGGGTGAGGCGCGGGTCGAGGGGCATGGGATCTTCCGGAAGCGGTGACACCGGTGATTCTCCCGCTTCGCGGCGGTTCGTTGACGATCGCGATGAACGATGATGCGCCCAGCCCGTTGACGACTGATCAAGACGTCAGGCGCTGCGGGACGTCGATCCCCTGCTCTGTGGCACCGCACAAGCCGACGAGTCCCGCATCGGCGCGACATCGGTCAATCCTGATACGGCGGCGCCTAAAGTCTAGGCGTTCGGCAAGAGCCGAGCCAGCCGCCATGCATGCGAAAAAATCTTTCCTTCCATTTTGATGCGGTGCACAATCGGCCGCAACACCCTATGTTCGGCCCATGAACCGTGCGAGCCGTGCCGTGAAGAAATCGCCGAAGAGCTTCGCTGACCTGCCACCGATCCGGGTGCGTCGCGAACCGCCGACCATCGCCGAGGCGGTCGCCGCCGCCCAGGACCTCGCGGACGACATCGAGCAGCAGGTCGAGATCGCCTGCGGGCTGATCGGCTTGTCCGCGGAGGAGGTGCGCCCGCATGTGCTGGCCGCCGCCCGCAAGAAGCCCGAGCGGGTGCCGGAGCGGATCATGAGCCCCGGCAGCCCGAGCCGGGCGCCCCGCACCGTCATCGTCGAGCGCCGCACCCGGGCGCCCGTGGTGGTGGAGCGGCGCGGCCGCCCCCTCGACCCGCGCCGCTGACCGGGCCTACCAGGCCAGGGTCTCGCCCCGGTAATCGACATAGGCCACGCCCGGCTCGCCCAGCCGGGCCTCGATCACGTCCGCCATGCCGGTGACGCTGGTCGCCACATCGATATCGGCCTCCGCGCCTCCCATGTCGGTGCGGACCCAGCCCGGATGGACCAGAAAGACGCTGATCCCGCTGTCGCGATGGCGGACCTCGAAGCTGCGCGCCAGCGTGTTCAGCGCCGCCTTGCTGGCCCGGTAGGTCTCCCAGCCGCCCGACTCGTTGAGCCCGACGCTGCCGAGGATCGAGCTCATCAGCGCGAGGCTGCCGCCCGGCGCCAGCCGATCGCGAAAGGCCTCGGCGAAGCGGATCGGGCTGATCGCGTTCGTCAGGTAGACCTGGGCGGCGACGTCCCGGGGCACCGTGTGGGCCGGGTCGTGCGCCTGTGTCGCCACGCCCGCCACCACGAAGATCACGTCGTAGGCCTGCGACCCAAGCCGCTCGTGCAGGCCGGCCACGCCCGCGTCGTCGTCGATATCGACCGTTTCGACGGTGAGGCCGTCCGCCTTCAGCCGTTCCAGATCGGAGCCGGCCCGGCGCTGCGTGGCCGTAACGGTCCAGCCTCGCCGCAGCAGGGTCTCGGCGAGGCCTAGGCCGAGCCCGCGCGAGGCTCCGACGATCAGGGCGCGCTTGGATGAGGTGTCGCTCATAGGAGAATCTCCGGCGGGCGCCCGGCGCCCCGCTTGCCAGGGGCGAGGTCGGTCGCGGGCGGGGTTCGGTGAAGGGACCGCGCGCGCGGCGCGTGTGCCGGCGCACGCGGAGTCGGGATTAGGGAGCAGCCGGCTGTGATCGGTAGCCCCTCGACCGACCGTGATACGGAAGCGCCGCCCCTTTCCCGGATCACCCTCCGCTCGTGCTCCGGATGTCCGGGAAAGCGGCGCGAATGCGTTGGAGGCCGATCAGCTCCTCAATCCGCCGCCCGAACCGACCACGTCGCGTGACGGATGCGCGGGTCGCGGGCGAGGTCGTCCGTGACGGCGTCGAGTTCCCCGCCCTCGACCGCGTCGGCGAGCAGCGTCGCCACCACGTCGACCGCGTCCTCGCCGCGCTCCACAACTTCGACGCCGCGCACCGGGTAGCTCGCCGCCTCCAGCCGATCGACCAGGAGATCGCGGGCCGGCCCCGCCGCCTCGGTCGCGGTGGTGACCTGCACCTCGTAGGTCGCCTCGGTCTGGTCCTCGCGGATCGGCGCCCGGTTGATGGCATTCACGAGCGGGCGCAGCAGCGTGTTGCAGGCGAGCACCGCCGCGGTGACGAAGCAGGCCTCCAGCGGCAGGTCCGCTCCGGCGAAGGCGCCGACGGAAGCCGAGCACCAGAGCGTCGCGGCCGTGTTGAGGCCGCGCACGTTCATGCCCTCCTTCATGATCACGCCGGCGCCCAGGAAGCCGATGCCGGAGATCACGTAGGCCACGGTGCGGGTCGCGCCCTCGCCGCCGGTGAGCCGCATGCCGAGATCCACGAAGGCCGCCGCGCCCAGCGCCACCAGAACCGTGGTGCGCAGCCCCGCATTGCGCTGCCGGTACTGCCGCTCGGCACCGATGAGCGTGCCGAGCCCGAAGGCCACGGCGAGGCTGATGGCCGAGTTGACGGTCTCGGGAAGCGGCGTGAGCGAGATCATGGCGCCTCCTAGGCGCGGGCCGATGACGGAACCGTGACAGCCGGCTCTAGGGCAAATTGCCCGAGGCGGCACGATCCAGGGTTGCCGGGATTGACGCTTCCCCGGTCCGGCAGGCACACCGGTTTCCTATGGACCGATTAAGAGTCCGGCGCCCCGGCAGCGGCGCCCGAGGAGACGGCCAAGCATGACGCATCGTCCGGTCGCGACGGCGGGATTTCCCCGCGCATGAGTGGCATCAGTCTCGCCACCCGCACACCACCGTCCGAACAACCCGCCGCAGACGAAGCGTTGCGCGCCCGCATCCTGGGTCTGCGCGACGGGCTCCTCCACGGCCTGATCGGTTCGGACCGCCTCGTGGAGCGCCTGCTGATCGGCCTGCTCACCGGCGGCCATCTGCTGATCGAGGGCGCGCCCGGCCTCGCCAAGACGCGGGCGGTCAAGCGCCTCGCGGACGGGCTCGACGGTTCCTTCGCCCGGGTACAGTGTACGCCGGACCTGATGCCCGCCGACCTTACCGGCACCACGGTCTGGCGCCAGGACGCAGGCACCTTCGAGTTCCTGGCCGGCCCCCTGTTCCACGCGCTGATCCTCGTGGACGAGGTCAACCGCGCCCCGCCCAAGGTGCAGTCGGCGCTGCTCGAAGCGATGGCGGAAAGGCAGATCACGGTAGCGGGCCACACCCATCCGCTGCCCGACCCCTTTATGGTGGTGGCAACCCAGAACCCGATCGAGCACGCGGGCACCTTCCCGCTGCCGGAGGCGCAGCTCGACCGCTTCCTGCTCCACGTCGTGGTGGAGATGCCCGACGAGGCCGCCGAGCGCCGGATCCTCGATCTCGTCGAGGGTGAGCTGACCCACCATGCCGAAGCGATGCCGGCCAAGCTCAGCCTCGACGACGTGCGCGCCGCCCGCGAGGCCGCGCTCGCCACCTACGTCTCGCCCGCGCTGAAGGACTACTTGGTCCGCCTGGTCGCCGCGACGCGGACCGACGCGGCGGCGCCGGACCTGCGCGCCGCGATTGAGCACCCGGCCTCGCCCCGCGGGACGCTGGCGCTGATGCTCGCCGGCAAGGCGCGCGCCTACCTGCACGGGCGCGACCACGTCGTGCCGGAGGACATCGCCGACCTCGCCGCCGACGCGCTCTCCCACCGCATCGGCCTCACTTGGCGGGCCGCCGCCGAGGGGCGGACGACGCGCGACATCGTCGCCGGCCTCGTGCAGCGGGTGCGGGCGCTCTAGGGGTGGGGCAGAGGACGGACAGCAGGGCGGACGCTCCGGAGGATCCCGGCATCCACCTGTCGGGCGAGGCGCTGATGGGCCTGCGCCACCTCGCGCGCCGGGGCTCGGCGCCCGTGACCCGCACGCTCGCGGGCCTGCCCGGCGGCATCGTCACCCGGCGGCGCGGGCGCGGCTCGGAGCCCGACGACGTGCGGCTCTGGTCGGAGGGCGACGACATGCGCCACATCGACCGCAACGCCACCGCCCGCACGGGGCAGCTCCACACGCGCACCCACCACGACGAACGCGACCGCGCCGTAGTGCTCCTGGCCGATTTCCGGCCCTCGATGCTGTTCGGCACCCGCCGCACCCTGCGCTCGGTGGCCGCCGCCGAGGCGCTGGCGCTGCTCGGCTGGCGCGTCGTCGGCGACGGCGGCCGCGTCGGCCTCGTGGCAGCCCGAGCCGGTGAGCCTACGGCGCTGCGCCCGGCCGGTGGTGAGCGCGCGATGACCGCGGTGACCGGCGCCCTCGCCCTGGCGCACGCGCAGGCCTTGGCCGCACCCGACACGGCCGACCCGCCGCTCACGGATCTCCTCTCCGTGGCGGCGAGCCTGCTGCCGTCGGGCGGCCATCTCGTGATCGCGAGCGCGCTCGACGCGCCGGGCCCGGACTTCGAGCACCTGCTGACGCTCGCGGCGGAGCGGATCGCGATCCGGTTGATTCTCGTCAGCGACGCGTTCGAGCGGGCGCGGCCTGCTGGCCTCTACCCCTTCGCCCTACCGGACGGCCGCCGCGGCCTCCTCGACGGCGGCCGGCGGGCGCGGCCGGGCGCAACCGCCGAGGACCGCCTCGCCGAATACGCCCGCCGCGGCATCGCGGGCCTGCGCCTCGACGTCGAGGCGGGGCCCGAGGCCTACGCCCCGCTGATGGAGCGCCTCGATGCGGTGCTGTGAGGGGCGCTGTTTACACGGTGCGAAGCGCGCACGGGATCAGGTCGCATGAATCCTGAGACCGCTGCCGCCCTCGACCAGCTCCGCGGCCTGCACCTGCCGGGCAACGCCGCCGGCGCGCTGCAGGGCGAGGTCGTGGCCGCCGCCTTGGTCGGCTTCGCGACCGCGCTCGGTATCGGGCTGTTCCGCTTCCTCCGGTCCAGAGCCGGTACCACTCTGCGTCGGTCGGCGCTCCGCGAACTCGCGGCCACGCGCGAGCTTCCGCCCGAGGCCCGGCTCGTGGCGCAGGCGCGCCTGCTGCGCCGGATCGCGCGCACTCGCCTCGGCGAGGAAGCCGCCGCGGCTCATGGCGCCGAATGGGCGGCCCGGCTCGATCGCCTGTTCGCGACCGACCTCTTCAGCGCGGGCGCTGGCCGCGTGCTGGTGGACGGCCTCTACCGCCGCCACGCGGCGCCCGACGCCGCCGCCCTCGACGCGGAACTCGGCCGCCTCATCGGCCGGATGCGGGCCTGACGCGATGGCCCTTCTTCCGGCTTCCGCCAGCGCGCTCCTCTCCGCCCTCGACCTTGCGACCCCGCTGGCGCTCCTGCTGCTGCCCCTGCCCTGGCTCGCCGCGCGGCTCCTGCCCGCGGAGGCCGAAGGATCGAGCGGGGCGCTGCGCGTGCCGGCCTCGCTCGTGCCAGACGCGGGAGAGGCCGGTGCCATCGCCTCCCGCGGGCGGCGCCGGACCTGGCTGATCTGGACGCTCTGGGCCGCGCTCGTCCTCGCGGTGGCAGGCCCGCGCCTCGTCCTTTCCGGTGTTGCTTTGCCGGCTTCAGGTCGCGAGATCATGCTGGCGATGGACCTCTCCGGCTCGATGGAGCGCCGCGACTTCGCCCTCGACGGTGAGACGGTGAGCCGGCTCCAGGCCGTCAAGCGCGTCGGCGCCGACTTCATCCGCCGCCGGGCCGGCGACCGGATCGGCCTCGTGATCTTCGCAGACCAAGCCTACGTCGCGGCGAGCCCAACCTTCGACACCGCGAGCGTCGCGCGCGCCCTGGAGGAAGCCGGCATCGGGCTCGTCGGCCGCTCGACCGGCATCGGCGATGGGCTCGGGCTCGCGCTCCGCCGCCTCGACCCGCGCGATGCCGGGACGGAGGCCGGCCAGCTGGCCCCAGTGAGCGCCAAGGTCGTGGTCCTGCTCTCGGACGGGGCCAACAATGCTGGCCAGACGGCTCCGCGGGACGTGGCCGCGCTCGCCCGGGACCTCGGCATCCGCGTACACACCATCGCGCTCGGTCCCCGCGACCTCGCCAACGCGGACGGCGAGCAGGACGTGGTAGACACCGAGACCCTGCGGGAGATGGCGGAGGTCAGCGGCGGCCGCGCCTTCCGGGTGAAGACCACCGAGGATCTCGTCGCGGTGGCCGACAGCATCGACGCGATCGAGGGCGGCCGCGCCAAGGCGCCGCCGGTGCCGCTGCGGCGCGACCTCTGGCCCTGGCCCGCCGCCCTGGCGCTCCTCTGCGCCGCGGCCCTCCTCGCGAGCCGGAGGCGGGCATGAGCCTGGACAGCTTCACCCTGCTGCGGCCCTGGTGGCTCCTCGCCCTCCTGCCGCTCGCGCTCCTCGTCCTGCGGGCGACGTGGCGCGCGGCGCCGCTCGGCGACTGGCGTCGGGCGGTGGATCCGGCCCTGATGCGGCTGATGGAACGGCGCGGCGCCGTTCTCGGCGGACGGCGACAGGCCAACCTCGCGGCAGCGGTGGCGGCCGCCCTGATCGCGCTGGCGCTGACCGGCCCGGCGGTCGAGCGCCAGGATGCCGCGACCTTCCGCAACCTCGACGCCACCGTGATCGTGCTCGACCTCTCACGCTCGGTGACGGAGGGCGGCAGCCTGAAGGAGGTCCGCCAGACCGCGCAGGCCGTGGCGGAGGCTGCCGGCACCCGCTCGGTCGCGCTGGTCGTCTACGCGGGCGACGCCTACCTGGCGATGTCGCCGACGACCGACCGCGACAGCCTCGGCACCACCCTGTTCGCCCTAGACGCCGACACCGTGCCCGACCGGGGCAGCCATCCCGAGCGGGGTCTCGCGCTCGCCCGGCGCACGCTGGCCGAAGCCGATGTCGTGGCCGCCGACGTCGTGCTGATCAGCGACGGGGACGGACTCGGCGAGGCAGCCCGGCGCGAGGCCCGCGCCATCGCCGAGCGCGGCTGGCGCCTGCAGGGCCTGTTCGTGCCGACGACCCGACCCCTGCCTCCGGGCGCGCCGCGGCCCGATCGCGCGGCGCTGGATTCCATCGTGCGCGCGGGCGGCGGCTTGACGGCGGATCTCGACGCGCCGGCCCCCGTGCTTGACGCGGTCGGCGCCAGCACCGCCCAGCACCTCGCGGCCGGCGGCTACACGGTTCTGGCGTTCGCCGATCTCGGGCGCTGGCTGCTCCTGCTCGCCGCGCTCCCCGCCCTCCTGCTCTTCCGCCGGAGCGCCTGATGCGCGGCCCCGTCTCCTTCCCCCTGCCGGCTGCCCTGGCCCTTCCGCGCCGCTGGCTCCGCTACGCCCGCGGGTCGGGACTGGCGATCGCGGGAGCAGGCCTCCTCGCCCTCGGCGCCCTGTCGGAGCCGCGCACGGGCCTCGGCCGGCTGCTGATGGGCATCGGCCTGCCGGGGCTGGCCGCCGAGATCATCGCCGATCCGGCCTGGCGCGGGCCCGCCCTCTACGCGGCCGGCGACTATGGCCAAGCGGCCGCGATCTTCCGCAACGGCGGCCGGCGCAACGCCTACAACCTCGGCAACGCGCTCGCCCGCGCAGGCGACCTCGCGGGCGCGGTCGCGGCCTACGATCAGGCGCTGCAGTACAACCCGCGCGACGCCGACGCGCAGGCCAACCGTTCGCTGATCGCCCGGCTCATGGAGGAGGCGATCGACCGCGGCCCCGGCGGAGGCCTCGCCAACGGCACGGCGCAGTACGGGGCGCGCTACAACAACACGCGCAACCACGACCAGAGCGACGACATCCGGGCCACGTCGAGCGGCGAGGGTCTGGCCGGCAACAAGGAGGCCGGGTCGAGCGCCTCGCTGCCCGGCAACAGCAAGGTGGCCCGCCGCGGCCGGGCCGAGCAGCAGGCGGTGGATTCCGGCCGCGGCGAGGCCCGCGGCTCGGCGAGCGACGCGGCCGGGCGCGGGCGCACCGGCAGCGGCTCGGCCATGGTGGCGGCCGCCCCAGAGCGCGAGGTGCGGCGCGTGACCAAGAGCTTCGAGGCCCACGAGATCCGTCCCGACCGGCTCTGGCTCCAGACCCTGCCGGACGATCCCGGCCGCTACCTGAAGCTGCGCCTCAAGGCCGAGCAGACCCGCCGCATCGAGGCCGGCACCAACATGCCCGCCGGGAGCAACCCGTGGTGATGCGTTTGGAACTTCGCCGCGCGATCGTCCCTCCTCCCTCTGCGGGGGAGGGTAGCCTGCGAAGCAGAGGGGAAGAGACCGCGCGGTTCTGGCTCGCCCTTCCTCTCCTCCTCCTCGCCACCGCGGCCCACGCCGAGATCGAGCCCGGCGACCTCACCCTCACGGTGACGGCGGAGCGGGCCGGCAACGCGGCGCCCTACGCTCGCGAGATGGTGCTGCTGCGCATCCGCGGGCTCTACCGCCAGCAGATCCTGCTGGAGGAGGTGGTGCAGCCGACGCTCGCGAACTTCAGCTGGACCCAGCTCGGGCGCGACAACTGGCGGCGCGAGCGCTTGCCGGACGGGCAGGTGGGGCTCGCTTTCGACCGAACCGTGGCGATCTTCCCGCACCACGCGGGCGACTTCACCCTCGACCCCTTCGTGCACCGGCTCACCGTCAACGACGCGGGCACCCGCCGGGTGGTCGACGTGCGCTCGAACCCGATCCCGCTCCCCGTCGCGGCCTGGACGCAAGCGACCGGCGGTCCCGAGGCGAAAGAGCCCTGGTGGCTGCCCGCCCGCGACGTCAGCATCACCGATTCCTGGAGCCCCGACCCGGAAACGCTGAAGATGGGCGAGACCGGGCGGCGGATCGTGACGGTGGAGGCGCAGGGCATGGTGGCGGAGGGCCTGCCGCCCCGGCCGGTGATGCGCACCCGCGGCATCATCACCTTCGCGGGCCCGGTGACCCGCGAGACCATCCTCACACCCACCGGCCCGGTGGCGCGCGCGACCTACCAGTGGGACGTGCGACCCGGCGTGCCGGAGGTGATCCCCCTCGACGCGATCAGCATACCCTGGTTCGACACGGTCTCGCGCATGATGCGGGAGGCCGAGATCCCGGCCCGTCAGATCGGCGGCGGCCTCGTGGATCAGGGGGAGGCGGGCGCGGCGCCGGTCGCCCGCTCACCCCTGATCGCCGCGGCGGCAGGGCTGGCGGCCTTCGGGCTCGGGCTTCTGCTCCTCGGCTTCGGCCCCGGCGGCGCCCGCCTGCGCCTGCCTGGTCCTCATCGCCGCGCCCTGAAGCGCGCCGCGGCCGAGAATGATCCGGTGGCCTTCCGGGCAGCAGTCGCGGCCGCGACGCAGGCCGAGCCGGAGCTGGCGGCGCTCTGGCGCGCCCGGCCCGAGATCGTCGCAGGCCTGGCGGCGCTCGACCGGGTAGTCTACGCGCCCGCCGGCCGCGAGACGCCCGACCTCGCCGGCCTTGCCCGGCTGCTCGGCCGGTCCGAGCGCGCACCCCGCGCCGCTGGCACCGGGCCAGACCGGCTCAAGCCTATCGACGGACCAGCCTGACTTCTCTCAGGCCGCCTGTCCCAGCGTCTCTTCGACGAGGCGCGGATTGCGTTCGAGCAGGGCGAGCAGAACCAGCGCGGCCCCACGCGGTTGGCGCCGCGACTCCCACTGCCGCAGCGTTCCGACCGGGACGCCAATACTCTCGGCGAATGCGGTCTGCGCCTTGCCGGTCCGCTTGCGGATTGCTGCAACGTCGATGCTCGGGGGAACATGGAGCACCAATCCCGCTGCTGTCTCACCCCGCGCATGGGCACCGGCTCCTCGCAGGCCCGCAACGATGTCGCCGAACACGTCGTCCGTCACATCGGACCTCCTCCGCCTCCTTCATCTGCCGGGACCAGCATCTCTTCAGGTTCTTCGTGAGGTCGTGCATCGCTGCGACCTGTGCGGGCGTGAAGTTCGCTTGCTGCCCTTTCGACAGGATCGACAGCAGGTAAGCCGGCACCTTCGGCCCGTGATCGGCGACCATCACGCGGTAGCCGCCCGATCCGCCGAAGCGCACCTTTCGCATGCCGCCGGAGCCGCGGACCCGGTCGCCATCGCCGTTCGCCATCGCTCGGATCGGCCGCGACCTGATCGACGATCGCGGCACGCTCCGCATCGGTCACACCAAGCGTTCGGCACCGCGCGAGATAGGCCGATGTCTCGGCGACCGTGTGCAGCCTGTCCCCCATGCGCCAAGCTAGGATGGCGATCGACATGCGTCAGTGACGTAGGCGACAACGCATCCCGGAAAGCAGAAACGGCGCCGGACCCCGAGGGTCCGACGCCGCGCGAAGGCTTCAGCGATGCGACGCCGCTCAGGTGTTCATCGAGTCGAAGAAGTCGCCGTTGCTCTTGGTCTGGCGCAGCTTGTCGAGCAGGAACTCGATCGCGTCGGTGACGCCCATCGGGTTGAGGATGCGGCGCAGCACGTAGGTCTTCTTGAGCGCGTCCGGCGGGACCAGCAGCTCCTCCTTGCGGGTGCCGGAGCGGGTGATGTCGATGGCCGGGAAGATGCGCTTGTCCGAGACCTTGCGGTCCAGGATGATCTCGGAGTTGCCTGTGCCCTTGAACTCCTCGAAGATCACCTCGTCCATGCGCGAGCCGGTGTCGATGAGCGCGGTGGCGATGATCGAGAGCGAGCCGCCCTCCTCGATGTTGCGGGCGGCGCCGAAGAAGCGCTTCGGGCGCTGGAGCGCGTTGGCGTCCACGCCGCCGGTGAGCACCTTGCCGGAGGACGGCACCACCGTGTTGTAGGCGCGGCCGAGGCGTGTGATCGAGTCGAGCAGGATCACCACGTCGCGGCCGTGCTCGACCAAGCGCTTGGCCTTCTCGATCACCATCTCGGCGACCTGCACATGGCGGGTGGCCGGCTCGTCGAAGGTCGAGGCGATGACCTCGCCCTTCACCGAGCGCTGCATGTCGGTGACCTCCTCGGGACGCTCGTCGATGAGCAGCACGATGAGGTAGCACTCGGGGTGGTTGAGGGTGATCGACTGCGCGATGTTCTGCATCAGCACGGTCTTACCCGTGCGGGGCGGCGCCACGATCAGGGCGCGCTGGCCCTTGCCGATCGGTGCGACGATGTCGATGATGCGGGGGCTGAAGTCCTTCTTGGTCGGGTTCTCCAGCTCCAGCTTGAACCGCCGCGTGGGGAAGAGCGGCGTCAGGTTGTCGAAGTGGACCTTGTGCTTGATCTTCTCAGGCGACTCGAAATTGATCGTGTTGACCTTGAGGAGCGCGAAGTAGCGCTCGCCGTCCTTCGGTCCGCGGATCGGGCCCTCGACGGTGTCGCCGGTGCGCAGGCCGAAGCGGCGGATCTGGGTGGGCGAGATGTAGATGTCGTCCGGGCCCGGCAGGTAGTTCGAGTCGGAGGAGCGCAGGAAGCCGAAGCCGTCCTGCAGCACCTCGACCGTGCCGGAGCCGATGATCTCGATCTCCTTGGCAGCGAGCTGCTTCAGGATGGCGAACATCAGCTCCTGCTTGCGCATGGTCGAGGCGTTCTCGACCTCGACCTCCTCCGCGAAGGCGATGAGGTCGGTCGGCGTCTTGGCCTTGAGGTCCTGGAGCTTGACCTCCTTGACGCCGGCGAGCACCGCCGGGACGGGCGCCTGGGCAGCCGGCTCCTCGGTCTCGGGGGCGTCGGCGAAAGCGTCGGGATGTGCAGTCATGGAGTGTCTTGAACCGACGTGGGACGTGAGGGGGAAGATCGGGGACGTTCGGGATGGAAGATCCGGGCGTGGCAACGCGGAGGTTGATCCGCGCGGGCCTCGGGGTGAGGCACCGGACATCGGGCTCGCGTGTCGCGAGGGGACCCGTGGCATCGGTGAAACGGAGCCGCCTGGGCTCGCGGATGCGGTGCGGCGCTCGGTCTTTTGAGGAGGGCAACTGACGCATACAGCGTTTCCGCCGTCGGCTCAAGTCCCGGACCTGCTGGCTGCGAGCATCCAGAACCCGGAACCGCGGAGCGCGTTGAGCGAGGGTTTCCACCCTCTCGGATGTCCGATGCCGACACGCTTCGCCCACCGCGCGCTCCTGCTGGCGCCCGCTCTCCTCGTGGGCCTCGCGGTCCTGCCGGCCGGCCCGGCCGCCGCCGAGAGCCCGGCCAAGGCCTACCAGTACGGCCGGCAGCTCGGCGCCGCCTGCCGGCCGCCGCTGAAGTTCGCGGCCGGCGCCTGCGTGCGCCGCTGCCCGGCCGGCTTCGAGGACAACGGCCGGACCTGCCGCCGTCGCACCATGCGCTGGTGAGCGCTCAGCGACGCCGGAGCCGGACATAGAGGGCGCCCCCGCCGCCGTGGTGGCGGGCCGCCTCCTCGAAGCCCAGCACGAGGCCGCGCAGGTCCGGCCCGCGCAACCAGTGCGGCACGCTGCGGCGCAGGACGCCGCGCTCGGAGAACGGATCGGCGAAACCCTCTCCGCCCTTGCCCGTCACCACGAGGACGTGGGCGTGGCCGGCGGCGCGGGCGCGCATCAGGAAGCCGGTAAGCGCCGCGTGCGCCTCGCTCTGGATCATGCCGTGCAGGTCGATGCGCGCCTCCACCGCGAGGGTGCCGCGCCGCAGGGCGAGGCGTGCCTGCCGGTCCAGTCCGGCCGGCGGGCGCGGCGCCTGCGGTGGCGCCTGGTAGGGGGCGGCGCTCGGGGGCCGCGGCGCGGGCTTCGCCGGTGACGCGCCGGGCGCGGGATCGCGTGGGACCGTCGGAGCCTTGGAGACCTTGACGGTCGCGGCGCGCGCGGGGCGTTTTGCGGGCGCGGTCGCCGCCAACTCCTCCGCGAATTCCCGGGCCAGGGCACCCGCGGTGGGAGGGACCGGCATGCGGACGGAACTCTTCGCCGCACTCTTCGCGGCCGTGCCGACGGAGGGCTTGGCCGGCTCCATCTTCGCAGCCGGCTCCGCCTTCGGCCGGCCGCGGCCGCGCAGCGGCGTGATCAGCTTGGCGATCTCGGCCCAGAGGCGGGCTTCCTCGCCGGTGAGCGTCGGGGAGCGGCGCGGGCGGCGCATGGCGGCTCCTCAGCGCTCTGGCTCGGTGGCCGGCGGGGCGGCCTTGGGCAGCAGCACTACGAAGCCGACGGCGTCGCGCAGGTTGCCGGCGGCGATCCCGGCCTCCGCGCCGGTGCCGAGATAGAGGTCGCCCCGGGCCGGACCGACGATGGCCGAGCCCGTATCGGCCGCGACCACCAGCCGGCCGGTCTCCGAGGTCGCCGCGCCCGGCAGGCGCCCCTCCAGCCAGAACGGCAGGCCGTAGCGCCAGAGATTGGCATCGACCGCGATGCTGCGGCCGGGGCTGAGCGGCGCGCCGGCCGCCCCTTGCGGCCCGAGCGCCGGATCGGCCACGGGGGCGAGGCGGAAGAAGATGTAGGAGGCGTTGGCGCGGATCAGCCGGCGGGCGATCTCTGGGTTCTGCCGCATCCAGGCCGTCCAGCGGGCGAGCGTCAGCCCCTCCAGCGGCAGGTGGCCCTCCTGCACGATCAGCTTGGCCACCGCCGTGTAGGGCCGGCCGTTGCGCCCGTCGTAGAGCACGCGCACGCCGCTGCCGTCCGGCAGCCGCACCCGCCCCGAGCCCTGGACCTGCAGCACCAGAAGATCGACGGTATCCCGCAGCCAGAGCAGCGGGCGGGCGCGCTCGCCCAAGGCACCATCCTCGATCGCGGCGCGGTCCGGATAGGGCTCCAACCTTTCGCCGACCGCGCGGCCCGCCCGCAAGCCGGGATCGAGCCCGGGCCGCACCTCGCCGGGTGCGAGGCTGACGAGATCGTCTGGCCGGGCAAGGACGGGCGCGTCGTAGCCCGGCGCGCGGGTGAGCGAGCCCGCGAGTTCCGGCTCGAAATAGCCGGTGAGGAAGCCGGCGCGACGCTCCGGCTCGCCGCCCTCGGCCGGGCGCACCACCCGGTAGGCGTCGAAGCGCTCGGCGAAGAAGGCGCCGGCCCGCTCAGGCGGCGCGTCGGCCGCCAGCGCGCAGGCGGCGGCGAGGTCCGGCGCCGAGCCCGTGGCGGTTGGGGGAACGGGCGCGGCGGGGGCGGGCGCCGCGCAGACCCGCCGGAAGGCGTCGAGGGCGGCGGCCGGGTCGGGTCCGGGAAAGCCCGGTAGCGACGTGGTCGCGACCGGCTCCAGCACGGCGCCGCCGACGCGAAGCGGCCCGGCCGCTTGGGCGGCCGGGCCGGCGAGGAGCGTTCCGGTCAGGAGGGCGGCGCTGAGAAGGCGCCCTCCGCGTCTTGGGCGTGGCATCACCGCGTCACACGGGGGATCAGGCGCCCGCCTCGGTCGCGACGAGCTGCCAGTTCGGGTCGCGGGAGCCGAGCGTCCGGGCGAAGGTCCAGACATCCGGCACCTCGACCACGGTCTCGGCGCTGCCGTCGATGACCGCGCCGTTGGCGTCGCGGGTGGCGGTGATCAGGTTCGAGAGGAAGCGCACGGTGATCTGCGCGACGCGGTTGCGCACCTCGACCGCGACGATCTCGGCCTTGTCGATCGACACGAAGGTGGTCTCCAGCGTCTGCCGATTGCGCTCGCGCTCGGCGATGG
Organism: Methylobacterium radiodurans; assembly: GCF_003173735.1. Taxonomy (NCBI): domain Bacteria; kingdom Pseudomonadati; phylum Pseudomonadota; class Alphaproteobacteria; order Hyphomicrobiales; family Methylobacteriaceae; genus Methylobacterium; species Methylobacterium radiodurans. The sequence goes on from NZ_CP029551.1 coordinate 850,761, forward strand.
CGCCCTCGAAGGCCTCTCCGACCTCCTTGGAGAGCAGGCTGCGCAGGGTCTTCCGGTCGCCCTTGGCGAAGGCGATCATGATCGCCTCGTAGGCGCTCTTGGCGCCCTCCAGGAAGGCGCGCGGGTCGAAGCTCGGCTCCGCCTGAACGGCCGCCTCCAGCCCGCGGGCGACTGCGGAGCCGGGCTCGGCGATGCCGCGCCAATCGCGGGCGGGCGGCGCCTGCGTCCGCTCGGGCGAGGCGCGGTCGGCACCGGGCAGGCGGACCACGTTGTCGCCCTCGCTGCGGGCCTGCGGCTCCGCGCGGCCCCGTTCCACCGGTTTGAACGGCGAGCGCTCGGTCCCCGTCTTCTGGCCGAGCACCGAGCGCAGGCGCCAGATCACGAAGACCGCAAGCGCCAGGAAGATGATGGTCGTGAGGTCGAAGGTATCCTGCATCACCGATCCGAGTGCCGGCCATTGCGGGCCGGCGTCCAGAGAATTCCGCGCGGGGATCCGTGAGAACCTAGCCCGCGGCGCCCCGTGAGAGTCCCCCGCGGAACGCCGCACCGTGGACCGGGCAGACGTCGCACGACACTGCTCTTACCCGACCGCCGCGCGAGGTGCGAGCCGGATTCGCCGGACGCGAGGCCCTGACGATCTCCGCCATATGGGACGAAGGCCCGGCCGGTTCCAGCCGCCCCGGCCCGCTTCCGTGCGTCGCGTCACCTCGGTCGCCCGCGGCCTGTCGTCCGAAGGGATGACTTGTGAGGGACGACTTGTGACGACGGCGACCCGGCGCCGGCCTGCTCGCTTGTTCCAGTGGAACGGGCATGTTAGCGGCCAGCCCGCCCGAAGCGCGGGCCGCGCGGCCCCGAATACCCGGCGCGCTTCGCACGACGGTGTCCGGCCCCGGCGCCGGCGCGACACTTTGAGGAGGATAACCGCCATGGCCGACTCTCCGGCTCCGAACGGCAACGGCGGCGCGCCGCAGGGCGAGGCTCCGCCCACCATCAACGCGCTGGCGCAGTACGCCAAGGACCTGTCGTTCGAGAACCCGAACGCGCCGCGCTCGCTCCAGCCCCAGGAGGGCCAGGGCCCGCAGATCAACATCCAGGTCAACGTCAACGCGCAGCAGCTCTCGGAGACCGACTTCGAAGTGGTGCTGGCGCTGGAGGGCGATGCCAAGGTCAACAACGAGGTGCTGTTCGCCTTCGACCTGAAATATGCCGGCATCTTCCGCATGCTCAACATCCCGGACGACCAGATGCACCCGGCAGTGATGATCGAGTGCCCGCGCCTGCTCTTCCCCTTCGCGCGCCAGATCGTCGCCGAGGCGGTGCGCAACGGCGGCTTCCCGCCCCTCTACATCGACCCGATTGATTTCGTCGGTCTCTACCGCCAGCGCGCCTTCGAGGCCCAGCAGCAGGCCGGCGGCCCGCTCGCCTCCTGATCCGCCGCGCGACGGTCCGACGAGCCTCACAACCCCGGCCCCACCCGCGGCCGGGGTTTTTCGTGCGCCGATCCAAGTTGCCGATGAAAGGACCGTTCGATGGGTCCGTTTCGGCCCCTCCGGCGTTCCTCCCAGCGCCGCCACGCTTCGGCGTGGCCCCTTCGCCGCACTTGGCCGCACCCCGCCGCGGCCGGGCTTGACCGTGCGGCAGCGCGGCACAGGTCCCGCCCCTGACGCCGGAACCCCAGGATCGCATGCTCGCCACCCATCACCTCGCCCTGATCAACGTCTTCACCGGCGATATCCAGGGCGGGCTCGGGCCATTTCTCGGGACATGGCTCGCGGAGGCGGCGCAGTGGAGCCCGGCGCGGGTCGGCTTCGTCACGACGCTCGTGGGTGTCGGCGCGCTGCTGCTCAGCGGGCCCTTCGGGGCCCTGGTCGACCGGCTCGGGCGCCCGCGCCTCCTGATCGGCATCGCCTGCGCGGCGATCCTCGGCGGGACTTTGCTGCTGCTCCCGGCCCGCAGCGTGCCGGGAGTGTTCGCGGCGCAGATGCTGGCGGCGGCCGGCGGGACCCTGCTGCTGCCCGCCGTGACCGCGCTGACGCTCGGAATCGTCGGCAAGGAGCGCTTCCCGAAGCAGCAGGGCCGCAACCAGGCCTTCAACCATCTCGGCATCCTGCTGGCGGCCGGGCTGATCAGCCTGGGCACGGGCTGGTTCGGGCCGGCGGTCGCCTTCTGGGTGCTCGGCGGCATGGCGGTGCTGGCGATCGTCGCCACCGCGACCACGCCCGGCCACTGCTACAACGAGCGCCGGGCGGTCGGCTGGAAGGAGGATGCGGACGACAAGCCGCAGCGGGCCGGCCTGATGAGCGTGTTCGGCAACCGCAAGCTCCTGGTGCTGGCGGTGGCGCTGGCCCTGTTCAACCTCGGCAACGGCGGCATGCTATCGCTGCTCGGCCAGAAGCTGGTGGCGACCGCCGCCGACGCGACCAGCTGGACCGCGCGCTACGTGATGGTGGCGCAGCTCGTGATGGTGCCGGTGGCCCTCTTCGCCGGCTCGCTCGCCGACCGCAGCGGGCGCCGCAAGCTCCTGATGCTCGCCATCGCCGTGCTGCCGGTGCGCGCGGCGCTCTCCGCCTTCATCGACGACCCGTACTGGCTGATCCTCGCCGAGATCCTCGACGGCGTCGGCTCCGGCATCGTCGGAGTGGCGGTGCCGGTCGTGGTCGCCGACCTGACCTGGGGCTCGGGCCGCACCCAGACTGCGCTCGGCGCCCTCAACGCGGTGCAGGGCATCGGCGGTGCCCTCTCGGCGTGGTACGGAGGGCTCGCCCAACAGCTCCTGGGCTGGACCGGGTCGTTCCTGGCGCTTGGAGCGCCCGCCCTCGCGGCGCTGGCGCTGGTCGTCTGGCTCGACGCCACGCCCGAGCCAGGCCGGCGATCCCGGCGGCGTCAGGCCCGATCCGCGCCTCACCCGGCCTGAGCCGGCTTGACCCGGCCTCACGAAATGTCGAGACCCGGAACCCTAGCAGTCCGGGCCTGTTGCGCCCGAGATGCCCGCTTCGGGCCGCTCCGATCGGACGCGGCCCGAGGCACCTGTCTTGCCGCGCTCCCGCGCCGAACCGGCATCCGCGGCGACGGAGAGCGCTCCAGCCCGAGGCCCAGATGCTCGAGAATGCCACCGGCCGCACGCTGATCACCGAGGAGCCGCGCGAGACGCCCTGGCTCAGCGTCGTCTTCGGCTACGGGCCGATGCTGCCCTTCGTGGCCGGCGCGGCCGGCGCGTGGTGGCAGCGGGGCGCGCTCGATTTCCTGATCACGCTGGTCACCATCCTGTACGGCGCCGCGATCCTGCTGTTCCTCTCGGGCGTCCGCCGCGGCGTGAGCTTCCGGACCGAGGGCGGCCCGACCGTGGCGCAGATCGCCACGATGCTCGGCCTGTTCTGCTTAGGGTTCGGCGCCCTCCTGACGGGGGTGATCCAGGGCAAGCAGGACATCGCCCTCGACATGCTCATCGCGGGTTTCGTGGCGATCGCGATCCTCGACCCGATCGCGGCGCGCCGGGGCGAGGCGCCGCTCTTCTTCGCGCGGCTGCGCCCGCTGCAGATACCGATCGCGATCCTCAGCCTCGTCGCGCTGCTCGTGCTGAAGCTGATGTCGCCCTACTGACCGGGTGGCGACCGAAAGCCGTTCGTTTCACGTGAAACGAACGGTTCACCATACCGGCCCGGCCTCGCGCCTCGCTTGTCACTTTCCGATGCAGAAGCTGGAGAACAAGCGGTCCAGCACGGCCTCGACGCTGACCCGGCCGCTGACCTCGCCGAGCGCGCGGGCGGCGAGCCGGAGATCCTCCGCCACGAGTTCCGGCGGCGCCGCCGCGCCGGCCCCGACGACCCGGTCGAGATGGGCGGCACAGCGGGTGAGGGCCTCCCGGTGGCGCTCGCGGGTGACGATGCCCTCGCCGCCGATCGCCGCCTCCGCCCGCGCCCGGATCGCCTCCAGCAGGGCGTCCATCCCGGAGCCGGTCAGCGCCGAGATCGCGAGCGTGCCGGCGGCGTCCGCCGCCACGCCGAGATCCGCCTTGGTCCGCACGCGGAGGATCTCGGCCGCCTCGGTCAGCGTCTTCGCCCCGTCCCCCGCGTCGAGCAGCACGACGAGATCGGCCTGAGCGATCCGGCGCCGGGTGCGGGCGATGCCCTCCGCCTCGAGCGCGTCCTCGGTCTCGCGCAGGCCGGCCGTGTCCACGAGCAGCACGGGGAGGCCGCCGAGGTCGAGCCGCACCTCGATGACGTCGCGGGTCGTGCCGGGCCGGTCGGAGACGATCGCCGCGTCGCGCCGGCTCAGCGCGTTGAGCAGCGTCGACTTGCCGGCATTCGGCGCGCCCGCGAGGACCACGGTGTAGCCCTCGCGCAGGCGCTCGCCCCGGCGCCCGTCGGCGAGCGCCGCCGCGACCGCGTCGCGCACCGCCGCCGCCCGCCGGATCAGGGCCCGGTCGAGGGCCGCGTCGTCCACGTCGCCCTCGTCGGAGAAGTCGAGCGCCGCCTCGGCGCCCGCGAGGCAGGTGAGAATCTCCTCCCGCCACGCCTCGACCTGGCGCCCGAGCGCGCCGTCGAGCTGCCGCAGGGCCTGCCGGGCCTGGGCCGCCGTCTCGGCCTCGATCAGGTCGGCGACCCCTTCGGCCTCGGTGAGGTCCATGCGGCCGTTGAGCACCGCGCGCCGCGTGAAGGCGCCGGCCTCGGCCGGGCGGCAGCCGGGCAAGCCGGCAAGGACCCGGATCACGCCGGCGCGCACCGCGGCGCCGCCGTGCAGGTGCAGCTCGGCCATGTCCTCGCCGCTGAAGGTGCCCGGTCCCGGCATCCAGCAGACCAGCGCCTTGTCGAGCACGGCGCCGTCCCCCGGGTCGCGCAGGGTCCGCAGGGCGAGGCGGCGGGGCGGCGGCAGCGTTCCACTCAAGGTCGTCAGCACGGCCGCGCAGGCCGGGCCGCTGAGCCGGATCACCGCGACCGCCGCCCGCCCGAAACCGCTCGCCGGCGCGAAGATGGTGCTCTGGTCGTCCATGCGCCGTTGCTCCCGGAACCCGGGCGGGCTCTACCACACCCCGCGGCGCGGCGTGCGGCACGGCACCGTCGCGGCGGAGACCCGGTGCAGAATGACGCGCCGCCGTGGCGGCTTGAAGGGGGAGGACGGATCATGACCCATCTGGGTTCGGGGCCCACGCGCCGCGGCGTCTCCGGCTGGATCGGCGGCGGTCTCGCACTCGCGGCCACAGGGCCGCTCCAGGCGGCTGGCCCGGAGGCAGCGCCCGCGGCGCGCCTCGCGGCGCTCGCCGCACGGGTCGGCGGGCGCGTCGGCGTGGCGCTGCGCGACACCGCGATCGGCGAGACCCTGCTGTCCCTGCGCGCGGAGGAGCGCTTCCCGCTCTGCAGCACCTTCAAGGTGCTCGCCGCCGCCGCGATCCTGGCGCGCGTCGAGCGGGGGGCCGAGCGCCTGGAGCGCGCGCTGCCGCTCGGCCCGGAGGACCTCCAGAGCTACGCGCCCGTCGCCCGCGCCAAGGTCGAGGCGGCCGGCGGCCGGACCGCGATGACCGTGGAGGAGGCTTGCGCCGCCGCGCTCCTCTGGAGCGACAACACTGCCGCGAACCTCCTGCTCGCCGCGCTCGGCGGCCCGGGGGCGCTCACCGCCTTCCTGCGGGAGCAGGGCGACGCGACCACCCGCCTCGATCGCACGGAGCCCGACCTGAACACCGCGATCCCGGGCGACCCGCGCGACACCACGACCCCCGCCGCGATGGCCGCGACCCTCGACCGGCTGTTGCTGGGCGACGGCCTCGCCCCGGCCTCCCGGGCGCGGCTGGAGGGCTGGATGGTCGAATCGCGCACCGGGCTGAAGCGCCTGCGCGCGGGCCTGCCCGCCGCCTGGACGGTCGGCGACCGCACCGGAACCGGCGAGAACGGCACCGCCAACACGGTGGCCCTGCTGCGCCCGCTGGGGCGTGCGCCACTGATCGCGACGGTCTACATCACCGGGTTGGACGGGCCGGTCGAGGCGCGCGACGCGCCTCATGCCGAGATCGGCCGGATCGTCACGGCGCGCGTCGCAGGATCCTGAACCCCATGGCCAAGGCCACACCCGCCACCCGGGCGCTCGACAGGCTGGGCATCCCCTACAGCCTGCACGCCTACGCCTACGACCCGGAGGCGCCGCGCATCGGCCTCCAGGCCGCCGAGGCGCTCGGCGTCGGCCCGGACCGGGTACTCAAGACCCTGATGGCCGCGGTGGACGGCAAGCCGGTCTGCCTGCTCGTCGCCTCCGACCAGGAGGTCAGCATGAAGCGGGTCGCCGCGGCCTTCGGGGGCAAGGCCGCCGCGATGCTCAAGGTGCCCGACGCCGAGCGCCTGACCGGCTACCATGTCGGCGGCATCAGCCCGCTCGGGCAGAAGAAAGCGGTGCCGACCCTGGTCGATGCCGGCTCCCTGGCGCCGGAGGGGGAGATCCGCGAGGAGGTCTACGTGAACGGCGGCGGGCGGGGGCTCCAGATCCGCATCCGCCCCGACGACCTCCTGCGGGCGCTGGGCGCGCGCACGGCCGCGCTGATCTGAGGGTTAACCGCGCGTTTACCTCGATCCCGACAGGTTCGGCGGGATGCCGGAGCGGGGCGCGGGTGAGGTTCAGGAACGGATGCGCGCGCACCTCGCCCTCGGCCTCCTTCTGCTCGGGGCCTCGCCCCTCGGCGCGGCCGACCTCCTCGGACGACCTCCCGTTCCGGCGGGAGCCGGACCACGCTGCGGCGCGCCGCGCTACTTCCCCCGCGGCGAGGGCGACGAGGTGGTGCCGCGCTGCGCCGCCCCCATCCCCGCGCCGGTCGGCTGTGTGCCGCGGCGGGTGCCGGTACCGACGAACGCGCCCGGCGATCCGAGCTATGTCGGGTCGGCCTACGGCCTGGGCAAACCGAGCTACTACGGCTTCACCCCGCCGCTCGGCTGGGACGACCCGTTCGACCGCGCCGTGCTGCCGTACTGTCCCTGAGGGGATGCTCCTATGAGGTCACCGCCGACGGGCGGGCTGGTGCGGCACGGAAGGGCGGATTAAGTCACCGGCACCGTCCGAGCCGGAGCCCTGTCCCGTGTCGCGTTCCCCCCTGCCGCCGCACCGCTTCTCCGATCCCGACGCCATGCGGGCGCAGGTCGCGGCGTGGCGCGCGGCCGGCGAGCGGGTCGTCTTGGTGCCGACCATGGGTGCGCTGCATGCCGGCCACCTCGCCCTGGTGGCGGAGGCCCGGCGCGAGGGCCGGGCTGTCGTCAGCATCTTCGTGAACCCGACCCAGTTCGGCCCGAGCGAGGACTTCTCCCGCTACCCGCGGGACGTGGAGGCCGATCTCGCCCGCCTCGCCGAGGCCGGCGCGGACGCCGCCTGGACGCCCGAGGTCGTCACCATGTACCCGCCGGGCTTCGCCACCCGCATCGAGGTCGCCGGGCTGACGGACGGGCTGTGCGGCGCCTTCCGGCCCGGCCATTTCTCGGGCGTCGCCACGGTGGTGACGAAGCTCCTTAATCAGGTCCGGCCCGACGTCGCGCTGTTCGGCGAGAAGGATTTCCAGCAACTGCAGGTGATCCGGCGCGCCGTGGCGGATCTCGACATGGGCATCGAGATCCGCGGCGTGCCGACGATCCGCGAGGCGGACGGCCTCGCCCTCTCCTCGCGCAACCGCTACCTCACACCGGAGGAGCGCTCCGCCGCGCCGCGGCTCCACGCGGTGCTCGCCGCCGTGGCCGCCGCCGCGCGCAACGGGGCCGAGACGGCGGAGGCCTGCGCCTCCGGCATCGCCGAGCTGGAAGCGGCGGGCTTCCGGGTGCAGTACCTCGCGGTCTGCGACGCCGGCACGCTGGAGCCCGTGGCCCGCGTCGCGGGACCGGCCCGCGTCCTGGCGGCGGCCTATCTCGGCCGCACGCGCCTCATCGACAATCTGCCCGTCTAGAGCACGCTGTTCTCAGATCCGATCCGGCAGCCGGTGCTGGGCGAAGAAGTCGAGCATCGCCCGGGAGGCGTCCGGCCCGCGTGGGTCGGTGTAGCTGCCGCGCGGGCTGCCGCCCGACCAAGCGTGGCCGGCCCCGCGCACGCGCCAATCCTCCACCAGGACGCGGCCGGACCGGTCGCGGTAGCGGGTGCGGGTGTAGGGATGCCCCTCCGCCCGGATGCGCTCGGGCGCGGCGTCGAGGTCCGCGATCCCCGCCTGTGCCAGGACGAGATCCGCGTTGCGGGCGCTCACCGTGCCGTCCTCGTCGCCGTGGAACACAATGGTCGGCAGGCGCCCCCCGGATCCCCCGGAGCCGGAAACCTCGCTGCCCGCCGCGCCGGACCGCATCGCCATCAGGGCGGAGGGGAGGTCCCAGGCGCAGCCCGCCGCCAACCCAGAATGGACGCCGACCGCCGCGTAGAGGTCCGGATAGGCGCGGGCGACGTTCACGGCCGCGGCGCCCCCAGCCGAGAGGCCGGCGATATAGACCCGGGCCGGGTCGATCGCGTGCTCGGCCATGATCGCGCGGGTCAGGCCCGCGATGATCGCCGATTCGCCGGCCTCGCGGCCCTGGTCGCGCGGCTCGAACCAGTTCCAGCAGCGCTGGCCGTTGGCGCGGCGCGACTGGCCCGGATAGACGACGTAGAGCCCGTCGCGCTCCGCCAGGGCGTTCATGCCGGTGCCCAGGGCGAAATCCTCGGGCGTCTGGGTGCAGCCGTGCAGCATGACCACGAGCGGCGCGGGCCGGCGGGGCCGGCTCGGGACGAAGAGCTTGTAGTCGCGCTCACCCGCCGTGCAGGCGAAGTGACCGTCCGCGAAGCCGCCACCGGGACCCGGATCGGGTGTGTGGGTTGCCGGTTGCGCAGGGCCGGGCGCTCGGGCCGAGCCGGGCAGGTGGTCGAGGCCGAGCCCCTCCAGACCCTTCAGCACCGGCGCCATGCCACGCCCCAGCCCCCGCACGACGCCCTCGACCGCCGCGCGCACCCGCTCGGGCGAGAGCGCGGACTGGGCGGGTTCAGGGGAAGCCACCCCCGGGGTGTCCGTACCCCGTGCGGGTGGCGGCAGGGCGGGGGTGCCGGCAGGCGCAGCGGCAGGAGCCGCGTTCTGGGCCGAGCCCTGTGCCGGACGGTTGCCGAGACCGAGCAGGGTCCGCTGGATCAGCGCCGTCGATTCCTCCAGGCGACCGAGGCCCGTCAGGCGCGTCGCCTCGAACATGGCCTCGAGAGGGGCCTGCCTCCGATGGTCGGAGTCGGTCATGGGGGGGCCTCGCGGTTCGGTGGAGCGGGATGCGGCGAAGGTTTTGGTGCGCGTCTCAGCGCAACCGGTCGGCGAGGGCGGCCCGGACCGGGGGACTGGCCTGCAGGCTGCCCAGCACCTCCAGGGAGGCGATGGCCGCGCGGGCGAGATCGGGGGTGACGTCATGCGCGATGCTGGCGAGGCCGAGCACGCGGATGTCGAGGCGGCGCCCCTCGGCCAGCGCAGCCTCCAGGTCGGCGCGCGCGATCCGGCGCAGGCCGAGCTCCACGCTGCGCCGCGCCAAGGACTGGCGCGTCACCTCGGCGTGGCGCTCGATCTGGTTGCGGATCGCGGTGCGGATGAAGTCGCTGCGGTTGGCGTAGACACCCTCGGCCACCAGCAGGTCGACATGGCCGAGATCGATCGGGCCGAGATTGATCGTGATCTTCTCGCTCTCGCCGATCCGCGCCTGCGCGCGCCCCTCGGGCCGGGCCGCTTCGGGTGTCGGATCAAGCGGCCTCTCGATCGACAGGTCGAGCATCGAACCATCCTCTCACCATCCAGGTGGATGGATATGGGATGTTCGTTGTGCGCCGCAATAGGCCGTGACGCAGTGCAGCAACGACGCGAGCGCCGGGCACGTCTCAGGCCGGCTCGTCGGCCCCGATATACTCCGACCAGATCGCGCTCGCGCCCAGGCTCGCCCGGAACGCGTCGTGCCGCGCACGCTCCTCCGCGGTGAGGCGCGCACGGTACGGCCGGGGACCGCGATCGCGCGGGCCCGCCTCGCCGGACGCGGCCTCCGATCCTCGCTCCTCGACGGCCGCGCCGAGGGCGAGGCCGGTCTGCTTCCCGCCGAGCAGCTCGACATAGACCTCGGCCAGGATCTGCGCGTCGAGGAGCGCGCCATGCTTGGTGCGGCGGCTGCGGTCGATGCCGTAGCGGTTGCACAGCATGTCGAGGCTGTTGCCCGCGCCCGGATGCTTCTTGCGGGCGAGGATCAGCGTATCGACCACGTCCTCCAGCCGGATCGGCGGCGGGGCGACAGCGCCCAGCCGGCCGTACTCCATGTTGAGGAAGCCGACGTCGAAGGGCGCGTTGTGGATCACCAGCGGGGCGTCGCCACAGAAGGCCACGAAGTCGGAGACGATGTCGGCGAAGAGCGGCTTGTCGGCGAGGAACGCGTCGGACAGCCCGTGCACCGCGAAGGCGTCCGGATGCACCGCCCGCTGCGGATTGACGTAGCGGTGGAAGGTGCGCCCGGACTGCACGTGGTTGACGAGCTCGACGCAGCCGACCTCGATCAGGCGGTCGCCGTTCTTCGCGTCCGTGCCGGTGGTCTCGGTGTCGAGAACGATTTCGCGCAGCATTGTCCAGCACCCGTGGCCCGGCCGAGCCTAACGGATAAGCGCGGCCGGGTTAACCGAGTGCGCGGCGTAGGCGGGCGTAGGACTGGGTGTCGTCCGCCACAGCCTTCCCTGCGGAGGGGCGGGGCGTCAGGGGGCCCGGGCGTCAGGCGGGAGCCGGACACGTTTCCCCGTCCCGTGCGCCCGTTCCACCGACCGCCGCGATCACTCGGTCCACTTCGGCCTCCGCCACGGCGAAGCCCCGGCTCGTGTCGATCACGAAATCGGCCCTCGCCCGCTTCTCGGCGTCCGGCATCTGCTTGGCGAGAATCGCCTCAAGGGCGGCCTCGGTCATGCCGGGGCGGGCGAGCACCCGGGCGCGCTGCACCGCGGGCGGCGCGGTGACCACCAGCACCGCGTCGCAGCGGCCCTCGCCCCCGGTCTCGTAGAGGAGCGGGATGTCGAGGAGCACCAGTGGCGCCTCGGCGTGGCGCGCGAGGAAGTCCCGCGCCACTTGCCCGACGAGGGGATGCACGATGCGCTCCAGCGCGGCCAGCCGCTCCGGCCGTTCGAGCACTGCCGCGCGCAGGGCGGCGCGGTCCACCGAACCATCGGACGCCAGGGTGCCGGGGAAGGCCGCGCCGATCGCCGTGGCCGCCGCGCCGCCCGGCCCGTAGAGGCGGTGCACGGCGGCGTCCGCGTCGTGGACCGGCACGCCGCGCGCCGCGAACATCGCCGCCGTCGCCGACTTGCCCATGCCGATGGAGCCGGTGAGGCCGAGCACGAAGGGGCGGCGCGGGCCGCTCATCACGATGCCAGATCGGCGACGATCGCCGCGCGCAGCTCCGGCGTCACGGCTGGGCGTAGGCCGAACCAGGTCTCGAAGCCGGGCACCGCCTGGTGCAGCAGCATACCGAGACCGTCGACCGCCGCGAGGCCGCGGGCGCGGGCGGCGGCGAGCAGCGGCGTCTCCAGCGGCGCGTAGACGATGTCGGCGACCGCCGCCCGCGCCGGCAGGGGCGCGAGGTCGAGCACGAGCGGCGGCTGCCCCTTCATGCCGAGCGCGGTGGTGTTCACGAGGAGGCCCGTGTTGTGGAGGGCGGCCGGGATCTCCGCCCAGGGCAGCGCCTCCGCGATTCCGGGCGCGAGCGCCGCCACGGCCTCGGCGCGCTCGGGGCTGCGGTTGGCGACGCGAATCCGCGCGAGCCCGCGCTCGGCGAGCCCGACGACGACGGCGCGCGCCGCCCCGCCGGCGCCGAGCACCAGCGCGGTGCCGCCGGTGCGGTCCGGCCAGTCCGCCCCGAGGCTCTGGTCGAGATGGGCGACGAAGCCCGGCGCGTCGGTGTTGTCGCCCAGGATCGTGCCGTCCGGCCGGACCACCAGCGTGTTGACGGCGCCGATGCGCTCCGCCCGCGGCGTCAGCGCATCGCTGAGTGCGTGCGCCGCCTCTTTGTGTGGGATCGTGACATTGCCGCCCGCATATCCGGAGGTGGCTAAATCACGTACGAAGCCGGCGAAACCCTCGGGCGCCACGTCCACGCGCTCGTATGTGCCCGCGATCCCGTGCAGGGCGAGCCAGTGCCCGTGGATCAGCGGGGAGCGCGAGTGGGCGATCGGGTGTCCGACGACGAAGGCGCGTCTCATCGAGAGGGTCCGGTCACGGGTGGCAGGCCGCGTCGAGCCGGCAGGGCGGACCGCCAGCCTCCTCGATCTGCAGGGTGGCGTGGGCGATGCCGAAGCGGGCGCGCAGGCCCTCCGCGGCCTCGACGAGGAAGTGGTTGCCCGGGTGGCTCCCTGCCATCACCAGATGGGCCGTGAGCGCCGTCTCGGTCGTGCTCATCGGCCAGATATGGAGGTCGTGCAGCCCGCTCACGTTCGGCCGCGCACGGAGCCAAGCGGCCACCGCCTCCGGGTCGATGCCGGGCGGCACCGCGGCGAGCGACATCGCCACGCTGTCGCGCAGGAGGCCCCAGCTCGCCCAGACGATCAGCCCGCCGATGGCGAGGGTGACCGCTGGATCGATCCAGGTCCAGCCCGTGAGCCAGATCGCGAGGCCCGCCAGCACGACCCCGGCCGAGACCGCGGCGTCGGCCACCATGTGCAGGAAGGCGCCGCGGATGTTGATGTCGCCCTTGGCGCCCGAGGCGAAGAGCCAGGCGGTAAGGCCGTTGATCAGGATGCCGATGCCGGCCACCACCATCACGGTCACGCCCGCGACGGGCTCGGGATGGACGAGGCGCCAGGCGGCCTCCCACAGGATGGCGCCGACCGCGACGAGCAGGAACACCCCGTTGAACAGGGCGGCCAGGATCGACGAGCCGCGCAACCCGTAGGTGAAGCGCGCGCTCGGGCGCCGCCGCACCAGCACCGAGGCGGTCCAGGCGACGAGGAGGCCGAGCACGTCCGAGAGGTTGTGGCCGGCATCCGCCACCAGCGACATCGCGTTGCTGGCCCAGCCGTAGCCGGCCTCGACCGCCACGAAGGCGGTGTTCAGCCCGATGCCGAGCGCGAAGGCGGTGCCGAAGCTCGCCGGCGCGTGGCTGTGCCCCGCGCCGCCGTGGCTGTGACCGTGGCTGTGACTATGACTGTGCCGGCGGACGCCCGACCCGGTCCCGGAGCCGTGATCCGCGTGGTGGTCGTGCGCGCCGTGATCGTGGTGATCGTCCAAGCGGAACGCTCCTCAGAACCGCAGCCAGCCGTCGGCGCGCAGATGCGCCAGCAGCGGCAGGAGCGGCAGGCCCAGGATCGTGCTGTGCTCGCCCGCGACCGCCTCGAACAGGTGGATGCCGAGCCCTTCGAGCTGGTAGCCGCCGACGCTCGCGCAGACCCGGGCCTCCCCCGCGCAGGCCACATAGGCCGCGATCTGGCGCTCATCGAGGGGACGAACGGTGAGGCTCGCCGTCTCGACGCCGCCCGCCACGATCGCGCCCCCGTGCGCCAGCACGTAGGCGGCGTGGAGCTGGTGGGTGCGGCCCGCCAGCCGAGCGATCTGGGCGCGTGCGGCCTCGGCGTCGGTGGGCTTGTGGAGGACGTGCCCATCCAGAGCTAGCACCTGGTCGGCGCCGACGACGATCCGGTCCGGGCGGCGGCGCGCCACCGCCAGGGCCTTGGCCTCGGCGAGCCGCCGGGCGAGGTCGGCGGGCGGCAGGCCAGCGCTCTCCGCCTCGACCGCGCGCTCGTCCACCTCCGGCGCCTCGGTCTCGACGGCGAGCCCGGCCCCTTCGAGGAGGGCGCGGCGAGTCGGGCTGGTGGAGGCGAGGAGAAGCGGCTTCGGGCCGAGCCAGGGCGAGGACGGGGTCATCGGCCCAGTGTCACGGATCACGGCGCTGCCGCAAGCAGCAGCGCGGTTCCGCTAGCAAGCGGGCCGCGAACCCCGCCGCCCCGAGGAGGGAAGGGGCGGCGAGGCTGCCGGGGAGCCGGTACGCGACGTGGCCCCTGAGCCCAAGCTGCCAGGACGGGGTTAGCCAAAGGTCAACGGAGAGCGCGGGCGGTGTCCCCATCCGGGCGAGTGGCGCGGTATCCAGACGCGGTACTCTAAACGGTCGCCAAGCCCCATCGCGATTGCTACAGAGCCGCCGGACACGGGCTGGTGGAGCCGATGACACGACCGGAAGCGGAGACGGGAACGGACGGGACCGCGCAGGCGCGGCTGCTCGCGCATCTGACGGCGGCCGGCTACGCGCCGGTGACGCCGCCCGTCCTGCAGCCGATCGAGCCCTTCCTCGAACTCTCCGGCGAGGACATCCGCCGACGCATCTTCGTGACGCAGGACGTGTCCGGCGCCGAGATGTGCCTGCGGCCGGAATTCACCATTCCGGTCTGCCGCCTGCACCGCGCCCGCGCCGCGGGCGGCAGCGCCGATTACAGCTATCTCGGCCCCGTCTTCCGGCTCGCCGCGGACGAGCCCGACGAGTTCCTGCAGGCCGGCATCGAGTCGATCGGGCGCGCCGACATCCCGGCGGCGGACGCGGAGGTGCTGGGGCTCGCCCTCGACGGGCTCGCCCTGTTCGGCCACGCGAGCCCGACCGTCCGCCTCGGCGACATGGGGCTGACCGTGGCGCTCCTCGACGGGCTCGGCGTGCCCCCGGCCGCCAAGCGGCGCACGCTCCGCGCGCTCGCCGCCGGCCGCTCCCTCGACGGCATCACCAACGCGGCCACGCCCGAGGACCCGCATGCGGGCCTGCTCGCGGCGATCCAGGGCCAGGACCCGCGCGGCGTGCGCGCCTTCGTGGAGGATGTGCTGGCCATCGCCGGCATCTCGGCGGTGGGCGGGCGCTCGGCCGGCGAGATCGCCGAGCGCTTCCTCGCCAAGGCCGCCGCGCAGGCGAGCGGCGGGGCGGGGCTCAACGTCGAGAACCGCGCGGTGATCGAGCGCTACAGCGCGATTGCCGGCGATCCGGACGCGGCGGCGCGCAGCCTGCGGGCGCTGGTCGCGGAGGCCGGCATCCGGCACGACGCGGTCGCGGCGGCGCTCGACCTGTTCGAGGAGCGCAACGGCTTCATCGCGGCCCGCGGCCTCGCGCTCGATGCCTTCCGCTTCAGCGGCGGCTTCGCGCGCAACCTCGACTACTATTCGGGTTTCATCTTCGAGGTGACGGGGGGGGAGGGGATGCCCGTCCTCGTCGGCGGCGGGCGCTACGACGGGTTGCTGACCCATCTGGGAGCGCCCGAGCCGCAGCCGGCGGTGGGCTGCACCTTCTGGGTCGATCGCGTGGTGGGAGGGGCCCGGTGAGCCTGTCGGAGACCTCTTCCGTGGATCCGCTCGTCCTGGCCGTCCCGTCGAAGGGCCGGCTACAGGAGAACGCCAACGCCTTCTTCGCCCGGGCCGGGCTGAAGCTCGCGCAGGGCTCGGGCGCCCGCGACTACCGCGGCAAGCTCGTCGGTGTGCCGAATGTCGAGGTGCGCTACCTCTCGGCCTCCGAGATCGCGAGCCAGCTCGCCTCGGGCGCGGCCCATCTCGGCATCACCGGCGAGGACCTGATCCGCGAGAGCCTGCCGGACGTGCGCGGGCAGGTCGAGCTCCTGACGCCGCTGGGCTTCGGCAACGCCACTGTGGTGGTCGCCGTGCCCCAGGCCTGGATCGACGTGCGCGCCATGAGCGACCTCGACGAGGTCGCGGCCGAGATGCGCGCCCGCCACGGGCGCCGTCTGCGCATCGCCACCAAGTACGTGAACCTGACCCGCCGCTTCTTCGCCGAGAAGGGCGTCGCCGACTACCGCATCGTGGAGAGCCTGGGCGCCACCGAGGGCGCGCCTGCTGCAGGCTCGGCCGAGATCGTCGTGGACATCACCACGACCGGGGCGACGCTCGCCGCCAACGCCCTGAAGATCCTCGACGACGGGATCATCCTGCGCTCGGAGGCGAACCTCGTCGCCTCGCTCAACGCCGCCTGGGGCGAGGGCCAGCGAGCCGCCTTCCGGGCCGTGATGGGCCGGATCGCCGCCGAGGAGCGCGCCCGCACCACCCGCGAGGTGCGGGCCGGTCTGCCCGAGGACGGCACGATCGACCTCGCGACGATCGCCGGGCTCCACGAGGCCGAGCTGCCCTACGGCGCGCCGCGGTGCGCGGACGGCGAGATCGTGCTGCGCTGCCCGGAGGCGGCGGTCTTCGACCTCGCCGACGCGCTGGTGCGGGCCGGCGCCCGGGCGGTCAGCGTGCGCCGCATCGACTACGCCTTCGCGGCTGAAAACCCCCTGGCCGAGCGGCTGCTGGCGCGGCTGCCTTAGGGTCGTCTCACTGCCCCTGCTTGGCGAACTCCGAGAGCAGGCCGCGCAGGGTCTTCAGCCGGACGTCGTAGAGGTCGCGCAGGCAGGCGGTGTCGGGCCCGCAGGCGCGGCGCTCCTTCAGCCACGCCTCCTGGTCCTCCTGCATCTTGGTGCGGCCGCCCATCGGCAGCACCTCCTTCAGGATCTCGAAGCGCGTCGCCATCTCCACGTCGCGGTCGTTGAGCGCGAGCGTCCTGCAGATCGCCGTCTCGTCGGGCGTCTCGGCCTTGTCGCAGGGGAAGCTCGCGGCCCGCGCGGAGTCGGACAGGAGCGGGCTCGCCAGCAGGGCGAGGAGCGGCAGGGTGCGGATCAGAGCGGGCATGCGCGACAACGGGGAGAAGCCGCGAAGGCTCCCATCCGCGTCCCGGATCATAGTCCGTCGCGCTCCGGGCGGCGCCGCGCCTCGGACCGCCCCTGCGCCGCCCGCGGGAACAGGGTCGCGCCCGCCGCGGCGCCGAGGATCGCCGCGAGGCCGAGCCTGAGCCAGCCCGCTGCCGCGGCCCTCGGGCCGGTGCGGGCGCTCCGGCCGGCATCGACCGGCGCGCGGTCCCCGTCGGGGCGCTTCGTTCGACCCATCACCTCGTGTCTCTCCGCAGCCTCGCGGCAGCAACGCTCGGGCGTCCCCGATCTTTCCGGTGCCCTCCGACAGGGATCGCGCGTCGGCGCGGACCAAGCCCGCGTTGCCTCGCCGACGAGCGCCGGCCTATAACCTGCGGATTCGCGACCCGTGCGGCGTCGAGGGCCAGGATCTCCCTGAGAGGATTTCCGAGCCGGTCTCTCCGCCGCGGCAGACAGCCTGAAGAGACATGGCCGGCCATTCCCAGTTCAAGAACATCATGCACCGCAAGGGCCGCGTCGACGCGGTCCGCTCGAAGGTGTTCGGCAAGCTCGCTCGCGAGATCACGGTGGCGGCCAAGCTCGGCACGCCCGATCCGGCGATGAACCCGCGCCTGCGGGCGGCCATCCTGGCCGCCCGGGCCGAGAACATGCCGAAGGACAACATCGAGCGCGCCATTAAGAAGGCGGCCGGCGCCGAGGGCGAGAACTACGAGGAGATCCGCTACGAGGGCTACGGCCCGGGCGGCGCCGCGCTGATCGTTGAGGCGCAGACCGACAACCGCAACCGCACGGCGTCCGACGTGCGCTCGGCCTTCACCAAGTCCGGCGGCAGTCTCGCGGAGACCGGGGCGGTCGCCTTCATGTTCGACCGGGTCGGCGTCATCGCGTTCCCGGCCGCCGTGGCCGACGCCGACACGATGCTGGAGGCCGCGATCGAGGCGGGTGCCGACGATGTGCGCTCGGACGAGAACGGCCACGAGGTCACCTGTGCCCAGGACGCCTACGGCGAGGTCGGCAAGGCGCTCGAAGCCCGCTTCGGCGAGCCCGTGCGCACCGGCCTCGTCTGGAAGGCCCAGAACACGATCGACGTCGACGACGAGACCGGCGAGAAGCTGGTGCGCCTTGTCGAGGTGATCGAGGACCAGGACGACGTGCAGAACGTCTACGTCAACTTCGCGCTCTCCGAGGCGCTGATGGCCAAGCTCGAGGCCTGATCGGGGCGGTCCCCGCCGCCGCGGGGGCCGAGCGCCGGAACGGCCGGGCAGCGCGCCCGATCGTCCCGGGTTCCCGTCAGCCGGCCACCCTCCGCGCCTCGGCCGGGGCGTTGCCGAGGCCGTCCGCGAAGCCGCTCAGGGCCTCGATCGTGGCCGCGAAGAGCGCCGAGACGCGCTCCGCCGTGCCCGCGGGCGGCAGGTCGCCCGCGTCGCGCGCGGCGCGCTCGATCCGTCCGAGATCGGCCGCGAGCGCCGCCGCGCCGATATTGGCGCTCATCGACTTGAGCCCGTGCGCGGCGCTCGCGACCGCACGCGGGTCGCCCGCGGCGAGCGCCTGCTCCAGCGTCTCCAGCGCCACAGGGCCCTGGCGCGTGTAGAGGCCGAGCACGCGCCCGAAGAAGGCCCCGTCGCCCATCTCGCAGAGGCCCTGCAGGACCTGCGCATCGAGGAGCGCGCCGGGCGCGGCCGCAGGTGCCGGCGCGCCGGCCGTGGGGGGCTCATCCACCGTCTGGGTGCCGGGCGCCAGAATGCCGCCCAGGAGTTCCGCGAGCTGCGCCAGGGTGAAGGGCTTGGCGAGCGCCCCGTCCATGCCGGCCTCGCGCCAGGCCACGGCGCCGTCGCCGACGACGTGGGCGGTGAGCGCGACGATCGCCACGCGCGAGAGGCCGGCCGCGGCCTCGCGCTCGCGGATGGCGCGGGAGGCCGCGAAGCCATCGAGCACCGGCATGTTGCCGTCCATCAGGATCAGGTCGAACGGCGTCTCGGCCTGGGCGAGCACCGCCGCCGCGCCGTCCTCGACGGTGACGACCGCGGTGACGCCGCAGCGCGCCAGCGCCTCGACCGCGACCTCGCGGTTGACCGCGCTGTCGTCGGCCACGAGCACCCGCGCGCCCGGGAATTGCGGCAGTGCCTGCGCGGCGCCTTGCGCCGCGGACCCTTGCGCGAAGGGCTCGCCCGTCGCGAGCGCGGCCTGCGTGGCGCGCCACTCGCTCTGCACCACGGGCCAGCGCATCAGCTCGTCCGCGAGCCCGGCCCGCAGCGCCTGCGCGCCCGCCGGCTCGCCCATCGGGCAGAGGGCGATCACCCGTTCACGGCCCGCCGGCCGCGTCCCGGCGCGCAGCAGCGCCTCCGCGTCGGCGATCTGCAGAGCGGCCTCCGCGGTCCCCGGCGCGAAGCCCGCGGCGGCGAGGCTCGCGGCGAGCGCCGCCTCGGTGGCCGCCCCGAGGCCGACGAGGGCGACCGCGGCCGGCACGGCGTCGCCGCGCCGGATCGCGGGCGCGACCTCCGCCTCCGCGACCGGGATCCGCGCCCAGAAGGTCGAGCCCGCCCCGACCCGGCTCTCGACGCCGACCGCACCGCCCATCGCCTCGATCAGCCGCTGGGCGATCGAGAGGCCGAGGCCGGTGCCGCCGAAGCGGCGCGTGGTGGATTGGTCGGCCTGCGAGAAGGCCGCGAAGATCGTCGGCAGCTTGTCCTCCGGGATGCCGATGCCGGTATCCTCGACGCGGATCACCAGGGTGCGGCCCGCCGCCTCCATGCTCATCCGCACCAGGACGTGGCCGCTTTCCGTGAACTTCAGGGCATTCGACACGAAGTTGCCGAGCACCTGGCCCAGCCGCACGGGATCGCCCAGCATCCGCCGCGGCACGTCGGAGGCGACGCTCGCCGCGAGGTCGAGCCCGGCGCTGCGCGCGCGCTCGCCGAACAGGGTCACGACGGTGTCGGCGACCTCGCCCGGATCGACCGGGATCCGCTCCAGCTCCAGCTTGCCCGCCTCGACCTTCGCGAAGTCGAGGATGTCGTTGATGATGGCGAGCAGGGACTGCCCGGAGCGGGCGATGACCTCGGCGTAGCGGCGCTGGCGCGGCGGCAGGTCGGTGCCGGCGAGCAGTTCCGCCATCACCAGCATGCCGTTCATCGGCGTGCGGATCTCGTGGCTCATCGTGGCCAGGAAGGTGGACTTGGCGGCGTTGGCGGACTCGGCGGCCAGCATCGCCTCGCTGAGGTCGAGGGTGCGGACTCGGACCTCCTCCTCGAGCTTCGCGCCGTGCTCGGCCAAGCGCCGGTCGCGCTCGTTCACGGCGCCGAGCAGCGCGTTGAAGGTGCCGGCCAGTGCCCCGACCTCGTCGTCGCCCGAGACCACCGCGCGGCGGGCGTAGTCGTGCCGGAGGCGCACCGCGTCCATGGTGGTGGCGAGGTCCGCCAGCGGGCGCGTCACCGAGCGCTGGAGCCGGGCCGAGACGGCGAGCCCGACCGCCAGCGCGAGCAGGCCCGCGAGCCCCGCGCTCAGCGCCACGCCGCCGACGCGCTCGGCGAGGTCGCCGGTCTGCGCCACGAGGACGACGCGGCCGATGTCCCGGGCGTTCTCCTTGACCGGGGCGCTGATTCGGAGCGTGCGGGTGAAGAGGAGATCGTGGAGGCCGATATCCCGGCCGTCGAGGTCGATGTCGCGGGCCAGACGCAGGCCGATGCCCTGCTCGGCGAGCACTGCGCCGTCCAGGCGCTCGACCGCCGCGTAGACGATCGTCGGCGTGTGGGCGATCGCCCTGAGCACGGTCTCGGCCGCCCGCTCGTCCCCCGCCGCGACGGCCTCGGTGCTCGAATAGGCGAAGACCTGGGCGAGCGCGCTGAGCGATTCGCGCTTGTCGGCGGCGTAGCGATCGACCTCGCGCCAGACGGAGAGCAGCGTGGCGAGCACCAGCGCCGCCGCCACGGCACCGACGACGGCCCAGGCGAGGCGCCGGGCGAGCGAGCGCCGCGGGCTGAGCGAACCAAGGCGCATCGGGCGGTCTCCCCTCGTCCGGACGATCGTCAGGCCGCGAGCCTGCGGCACTGGTCCTCGACCTCGTCCCAGCCCTCTAGGAAGGCCGCGACGCAGGCCGGGTCGAAGTGCTGGCCGGCCTGCTCGTGCAGGAAGGCCTTCGCCCGCTCCAGCGGCCAGGCCTCCTTGTAGGGCCGGTCCGAGACGAGGGCGTCGAACACGTCGGCCACCGCCACGATGCGGCCGGGGAGCGGGATCGCCTCGCCCCTGAGGCCCGCCGGGTAGCCCTGTCCGTCCCAGCGCTCGTGGTGGCTCGCGGCGATCTCGGCGGCGAGCCGCACCACCTCGGAGGTGCTGCCCTCCAGGATGCGACGCCCGCGCTCGGCATGAGCCTGCATCTCGACCCGCTCCTCGGCCGTGAGGGGACCCGGCTTCAGCAGGATCGCGTCCGGCACGCCGATCTTGCCGACGTCGTGCATGCTGGCGGCGAGCTGGAGGGTCCGCACGCCCGCGGGATCGAAGCCGAGGCGCCGGGCGATGATGCCCGCATAGGCCGAGACCCGGGCGACGTGGTTGCCCGTATCGGTGTCGCGGTGCTCGGCCGCCCGCATCAGGAGCGCGATGATCTCGCGCTCGCGCGCCTCGATCACCGAGACGGCGGCGGCGACCTCGCGGGCGAGCCAGGCCGCCCGGTCCTGCTCCTGCCGGTGGGCCGCCGAGATCTTCATCAGGTTCGTCACCCGGGCCCGGATCTCGACCGGGTCGCAGGGCTTGCCGAGAAAGTCGGTGGCGCCCGCCGCCAGGGCCTCGCGGCGCAGGCTCTGCTGGTCGAGGCTCGTGACCATCACGATCGGCACGTGGGCGAAGCCCTCCACCGCGCGGGCGGCCCGGATCACCTCGAGGCCGTTCATGCCCGGCATCTCGTAGTCGGTGACCGCGATGCCGATCCGCTCGACGTTGCCGCGCAGGAAAGCCAGCGCCTCGACAGGGCAGGTGAAGTCGACCGGCTCGCAATCGGGCACGGCCTTCAGAGCCTGCGCCATCAGCAGGTTGTTCATCTCCGAATCGTCGAGGATTAGGGCGAGCATAGGGGTTTCCGGCGGCGTGTCGCTACTGGCTCAGCATGAGCTTGCCTGAGAGCGGGCCGACGCCCTTGGGCACCGGCACGCTCGTCTGGTCGTAGTTCGCGTTCAGGTAGAGGTTCGGCCCCTCGTAGAGGTTGACCTGCTGGGCCACCACGACGGTGTAGGCCGAGCGGTCCGCCACCGGCTTGTCCGCGTCGATCACCACCCGGCCGGCCGGGAGGTAGATCGTGCCCAGCATGGTGCGGGCGTTGTCGCTGATGATCCGGTAGATCCGCATCGGCTTGGTCAGGCCGACCGGCGGGGGGGTCGGGGTCGGCGGCAACTCGCCGTCGCCCGTCAGTCCCGAGACGAGGTCGGTCACCCCGCCGACGGTGGTCCCCACGGCACTCAGCAGGGCCAGGACGGGATCGACCGGGTTGTTGACGCTGCGCTCCTCCATCATCAGCAGTCCGGCCATCACGCCGCTGGTGGGGGCGGCGAGACTCACCGTGCTGCCCTTGCTGAACAGCAGGCCGCCCTTGTCTCCGGTGAAGTAGAACGCCACGCCGTCCCCGGCGACCGATGCCTTCTGGTCGACGATCAGGGGCCCGTCCTTCATCACGTAGATCCCGGGCCGCAGCGTGACGGTCGCCTTCTTGGTGATGCGCAGGCCGCCGCAATAGGTGCCGGGCTCCAGCGTGACGCTCTGGTCGACCTCGTTCTTGCTGGTGTCGCCCTTCTTGTTGGCGGAAGCCGGGATCGCGATGCAGCCCCCGACCGCCGGCGCGGGGCGGTCCTTCAGCGGATCCTCGATCACCGGGCAGCCTGTCTGGGGCGGGGGCGCGAAATTCGCCCGCAGGCCGAGATAGCCGCCGGCCGAGCAGATCGTGTCGGCCCGCGCCATCGCGTTGTCGCCGCCGACCATCCCGGCGATGTTGGCCGAGTTCGCGTAGAGAGAGCAGGCGTTCGCCGTGACCTGCGCGTTCTTCTGGAGGTTGAAGGCGCCCATCGCCGACGGATCCAGGGTGAGCATGCAGAGCCGCATCTTACCCACCACGTTCACCCGCGCCTGCGCCGAGATGGTCTGTGTCCCGAGCCCCACGAGCGCGCCGAAGCCGAGCCGCATCGTCTCCTCGGCCCGGGCGAACACGCTGGTCTTCTCCGGCGGCACCTCGACGCGCAGGCCGAGGGCGCGATCGGCCGGGGTCTTGGCGGCGTCGCGGATGGTCTGCTCGGTCACGCCCCGGACCGAATCGGTGCTGGAGGCCGCGAGCTTGAGGGCGTTGCCGCCGGCCAGAACGCCGGCATCGACCGCGGCCTGGAGCTGGCTGCGGCGCGTCGAGACCCGGGCGTAATCGATGCCGCCGCCGATGAGGCCGACCAGCACCGTGGCGCTCAGGCCGAAGATCAGGGCCACCGAGCCCCGCCGGTCCGCCCCGAAGGCCGCCAAGCGGTCGCGCGCGGTGCCGCGTCCCGCCATCCTGTGCCGAACCTCCCGCATCACATCGTCCGCCCGCACGCAGATCTTCCCAAGCCATCTCCTAGCGCTCTGCCGGTTAACGAACCGCCTTGTTCGGTCAGGTTGTAGATCTTAGTCCTTGATCAACCATGAGTGAAGTAAACTATCTCCCCGAGTGTGTGCGGGCGGCAGGCAAGTCTTACGGGTTGTAAAGAGTGGTCCTGCTAGACCTGCGGATCATGTCCGGCGGTCCGATGGAAAACCCCGCCGGATCGCGCGACCGGCCCTCGAACATGCCTGCCCCCGGTGGTCTTCCCACAACCCCGTCACGAGACCTGTCGGTACGGCTGCGCGCGCGCCTGCTCGCTGCCGGGCGCGGCTTCGTGCGGTCCCGCTCGGGTGCCGGGGCGGTGGAGTTCGCGCTGCTGGCCGTCCCCTTCCTCCTGCTGCTCTGCGTGGTCGTCGAGGCGGCCATGATGACCCTGTCGCAGCAGACCCTGGACAGCGCGGTCGACCGCGCGGCGCGGGCGCTGCGCACCGGCGCGTTCCAGGACGCCGCGGACGGCAACGACCCGGCCTCGCGCCTGCGCCGCGTGATGTGCGGCGGCGCCGCGGTGCTGTTCCGCTGCGCGGATCTCAAGCTCGACGTGACCCGGGGTTCGAGCTTCGCCGCGATGAGTATCGCCGATCCCTACGACAGCCAGCGGAAGGACTGGGCGCCCGGCTTCGGCAGCACCTTCCAGTGCCCGCTCGGCAGGGACGTCGTGGCCGTGCGGGCGGCGGTGCCGGTGCTGCGCCTGTTCAACGCGCTCGATTTCACGCGCCACCCGATGGGCTCGAACGCCCAGCTCCTCGTGGCGACGGCGATCTTCTCCACCGAGCCCTATAGCGGGAAGGCTTGCCAGTGAGGCGCGAGCCGGTGGCCCGGCGCTTCGCGCGCGCGCGCTCCGGCGCCAGCGCGGTCGAGTTCGCGATCATCGTGCCGGTCCTGCTCGGCCTGTTCATGGCGGCCGTCGAGCTGCCACGGGCCTTCTCGGTCGCCAAGCGCCTCGACCTCGCCGCCAGCACCATGGCGGACCTGATCTCCGGCACGAATCCCGCTGTCGGCGAGGTCTACGCGGCGGCCCGCGCCGTGGCGACGCCCTACGACATCGAGGCGGCCGGGATCGTGCTGACGGCCGCGGGGGTCTACCTGACGGACGGCGTCGCCGTGGCGCGGGTCTGTTCCAGCGCGGCGCAGAAGGATCAGGCCCGCACCGTCGGCTCGGTGATCGGGCCCGCGCCGACGGGGAGCGCGGCCGGCACCCGCTACGTGATGGCGGAGGTGAAGATGCGCTACGCCGCCCTGTTCCGGGTGTTCCCGACCTTGAGCAACTGGACCTTCTCCTACACCACCCTCTGGCCGGTGCGAGAGGGCAAGGCCTACTGGGGCAACCCGGAGGTCGTGCTGCCGGGCGGGCAGCCCTGCCCGCCGGTCTGAGGGGCCGAACGCCGCCCGGAGCCGATCCCGATCGCGCGGCAATCGGGATCGGCGGAGAGCGCTCTAGCCCGGCGGCAGAACCTCGATCTGCAGGCCGCCGTAATAGGCCGCGAGGTTGTCGATGTCGGCGTCCGTCAGCTCCTTGGCGACCACGTTCATGACCTCGTTGCGGCGCGTGCCGTCCCGATACTCCCGCAGGACCTTGACGAGGTAGACCTCGACCTGTCCGGCGAGGTTGGGCGCCTCCGGCAGCTTCGAGAGCCCGTCGAGCCCGTGGCAGGCCTGGCAGGCGGCGGCGCGCTTGCGGCCTGCCGCGGCGTCGCCCCCGGCCGCGGCCGGGAGCGCGCCGAGGACCAGCGCCGCGAGGGCGAGGCCAAGCGGCTTGCTCGGTCTCCTCACTTGTCCCCGCCCTCGTAGGAGATGCGGTAGACCGCGCCCGCGGTGTCATCCGAGACGAGGAGCGAGCCGTCGAGCAGCACGGCCACGTCGACGGGCCGGCCGAGATACTCGCCGTCCTGCGTCAGCCAGCCCTCGGCGAAGGGCTTGACCGAGGCGACCTTGCCGTCGGCGCCGAGCGTCGCGAACATGATCCGGGCGCCGACCGGGGTGGTGCGGTTCCACGAGCCGTGCTCGGCGATGAAGATGCCGCCCTGGTAGGCCTTCGGGAACTGCTTTCCGTTGTAGAAGGTCAGGCCGAGATCGGCCGCGTGCGGCGGCAGCTCGGCCAGGGGCGCCACGGCGTTCGCGGGCGGGGTCTGGTCCTTGTACTCGGCCGTGCGGACCGCGCCGCCGCCGTACCAGGGGAAGCCGAAGGTCTCGCCGGCCTTCGTGGCGCGGTTCAGCTCGCCCGGCGGCGTGTCGTCGCCCATGCCGTCGACCTGGTTGTCGGTGAACCAGAGGCTCTTGTCGGGCGCGAAGTCGATGCCGACCGAGTTGCGGATGCCGGTAGCGAAGACCTCGCGGTTCTTCCCGTCGGCATCGACCCGGATGATGCCGCCGATGCCGGTCTTCGTGTAGAGGTCGAGCTTGTCGGCGGGCGGCACGTTGTAGGGCTGGCCGAGCGCGATGTAGGTCTTGCCGTCCGGCCCGACCCGGCAGACGCGGGCGGTGTGGTTGTAGCTCTCCTCGGAAGCCGGGATCAGCTCACCCTGCTTCACGACGATACCGGCGGCGACGTCCGGGTTCTCGTAGAAGAACTCGGCGGCCGGGAAGGCTAGGACCCGGTTCTGCTCGACGACGGTCAGCACGCCGTCGCGCGAGAAGCAGACGCCGTTCGGCACCTTGAAACTGACGCCCGGCGCGAAGGCTCGCACCTCGTCGGCCACCCGGTCCTTGTCGCGGTCGGTGACGGTGTAGACCTTGCTCTTGCGGGTGCCGACGAAGACGACGCCGGCATTGGGGCCGACCGCGAGGGCGCGGGCATCCGGCACCACGGCGTAGAGGTCGATCTTGAAGCCCTCGGGCAGCTTGATCTTGGCGAGCGTCTTGCGGATGGCGTCGGCGCGGCGCCCGGTCTGCGGCACCTCCGGGGCCGGCTCCGTGCCGGTGCTCTTGAAGGCCTGGAGCTTCTCCAGGTCGTCGGTCTTGCCCTTGGTCTCGCCGGGGGGCGCGCCCTGAGCCAGGGCGCCGACGGTGAGCGCCGCGCTCGCCAGGAGCGCGGCCAGAATCTGCGATCGCATGGATGTTCCTTCCCGGGCCGCCCCGTCAGCGGGCGTTGGAAAGGTTGTCGCGTGCGCCGGCGGCGGTTGCAAGACGGCGCGTGAGGGCTTCGCCCGGCCGCCCCTTCCGGCCGGCCGCTCTCGCGAGGCCGTGAAGGCCTCAGGCCACCTTGCGCGGCACCAGCCGCTCGCTCCCCAGGGCTTCCTGGGCGCCCGAGATCCCGGCCTCGGTGTACTCGGCGTCCTCGTTGACCCGCCAGACGTCGTGGCGGCGCTTACCCGCCAGGATGTTCTCGACGGTCAGCATCGCCGTCATCATGGCGTGGTCCTGGTTGTTGTACTTGTGCATGCCGTTGCGGCCGACCAGGTGCAGGCTCGGGAAGTCCCGCTCCAGCTCCATGCGGACCATCGCGACGTTCTCCGCGTAGGTCTCGTCGTAGACCGGATAGGCCTTGGGCTGGCGCACCACGCAGGCATCGACCACGTCGGCCGGGTCGATCAGCCCGATCTTGCCGATCTCCGCCTTGGCGAGCGCGACGAGGTCGGCGTCGGAGCTGTTCCAGAGCCCGTCGCCCTCGAAGCAGAAATATTCGAGCCCGAGGCAGGTGTGGCCCGCATCCGGCACCATCTCGGGCGACCACGAGAGGAAGTTCTGCACCCGGCCGACCTTCACGGACGGGTCGTGGATGTAGATCCAGTTGTCGGGAAAGGTCTTGTCGGACTTGGCGATCAGCGCGACCGTGAGGAAGTCGCGGTACTGCAGGGCGCGGGCGTGGAAGGTGCTCAGGGGCCGCGGGCGGATCGCGTCCACGAGCTCGCGCACCGGCGCCGAGGAGACGAGGTTGCGGGCCGTGTAGGTCTCCCGGCTGCCGTCGCCGAGCAGCACGCTCACCGTCCAGATCCCGGTGGCGGCGTCAAAGCCGAGGCCGTCGACGCCGCGGTCGAGCAGCACCTGGCCGCCCTGCGCCCGGATCTTCGCGGCGGCCGCCTCCCACATCATGCCGGGGCCGCGGCGCGGATAGCGGAAGGACTCGATCAGGGTCTTGATCACCGGCTCGCCGGCCTTGGGCTTCGCGCGCAGCCCGAGCGAGCGAACGAGCGCGTCGCGGATCGCGGCGCCGAGGTCGAGCCCCTTGATGCGCTGGGCTGCCCAGTCGGCCGAGATCGCGTCGCAGGACATGCCCCAGACCTTCTCAGTGTAGGTCTTGAAGAAGATCGAGAACAGGCGCTCGCCGAATTGGTTGCGCACCCAGTCGTGGAAGCTCTTCGGCGTCTCGATCGGCTTGGCGCGCGCGTACAGGTAGGAGAGCACGCAGGCCGTGCTGGTAAGGAGGCCGAGGTTCCGCAGCGCCTCGAAGGCCTTGAGCGGGTAGGCGTAGTATTTGCCCTGGTAGTAGATCCGCGACAGGCGCGGGCGCTCGATGAAGTCGTCGGGCAGGAGCTCGTCCCAGAGATCGACCACGGCCTTCGACTTCGAGAAGAAGCGGTGCCCGCCGATGTCGAACAGGTAGCCGTTGTGGGAGACCGTGCGGGAGATGCCGCCGACCTGCGCGGGGTCGCGCTCCAGCACCGTGACGGAGCGGCCGTGCTTCGATAGCAGGTAGGCGGCGGTCAGCCCCGCGGGGCCTGCGCCGATGACCAGCGTCTCGGTGTGATGGCTCATTCCCGGCTCCGGCGGGGCGCCCCTCCAACGGGATCGCCCGGATGCGCCGGAGTATCGCCCGGAAGGGTTAACGAGCGCTGTGTTCCGCGGCGCCGGCCCGCGCGGCCCCGGTCAGGAGATCCATTTGAGGGCGCGGATGACGCCCATGTCGGCGGCGCGGCGATGGGCCGAGACGTCGCGCCGTCCGGCGATCTCGGCCTGGTTCGCGGCGTAGTAGCGGTAGGCGTGCAGCAGCATCTCGCTGTTCGACAGGGTCGGGCGCCAGCCGAGCGCGGCCTTGATCCGCCCGGTATCGAAGGTGAAGTCGGCCGCGATCATCCGGTAATGGTAGGGACCGAGCGGCGAGACCCGGAGCGCGTGCGCCGCCCGCATGGCGAGGACGGCCGGTCCCTTGGGCAGGCCGACGATCCGCGACCGGCTCCCGGTCTGCGCGATGACGTGCGCGAAGGTCTCGCGCATGGTGTCGACCCGGTCCGAGCCGATACCGAAGATGCCCGTGCGGCGCTGCTGCCAGGCGAGCAGCATCGCGGCGATCAGGTCGCGGGCGTAGATGAACTGGTAGCGGTGGGAGCCGTCGCCGACCATCCAGACGCGGCGCCCCTCGGCGATGAACTCGAACAGGATCGCGAGGAGGCCGAGGCGTCCCTCGTCGATGATCGTGGGCGAGCGGATCACGGTGGCGGCGAAGTCGCCCGCATGGGCCGCTAGGATCTTCTCGCCCTCCCACTTGCTCAAGCCGTAGGGCTCGCAGGGCTCCGGCGCGTCGTCCTCGCGCACCGGCCGGTCGAAGCCACGGCCCCAGAGGCAGTTGCTGGACACGTAGACGAGGCTCGGCACGCCCGCTGCCGCGGCCGCCGCCGCGAGGCTGCGCGTGCCCTCGACGTTCGACGACCACATCTCGGCCTCCGGCACGGCGCCGTGGGCGAGGAGCGCCGCGCAGTGGAACACGCCCTCGAAGCCGCCGCCCGACAGGATCCGGTCGAGGCTCGCTCGGTCGCGGATGTCGCCGACGACGCCGTTCAGCTGCGGATGCCGCCGCTCGCCGGGCAGGAGGTCGATGCTCGTGACCGCGTGCCCGGCCGCCAGCAGGTCGTCGATCAGGAGGGATCCCAGGAAGCCGGAACCGCCGGTGACGAGAAGACGGGCCATTTCGGTTCTCAGTGTCGGTTCTCAGACGGGCGCCGCGCGCGGGACCGCGACGCTCGGTCGGCCGTCGGCCGGGGCGAGGAGGCGCCACGCGGCC
Source organism: Methylobacterium radiodurans (assembly GCF_003173735.1). Lineage (NCBI taxonomy): Bacteria > Pseudomonadati > Pseudomonadota > Alphaproteobacteria > Hyphomicrobiales > Methylobacteriaceae > Methylobacterium > Methylobacterium radiodurans. The sequence goes on from NZ_CP029551.1 coordinate 879,935, forward strand.
GCGAACAAGGTCCCGGGCACCAGGAGGCACAGGATCGGCAGGTCAAAGATGAACAGCACCCGGGCGAGGGGGACGAGGAGCCAGGTGGCGAGCGCGAGCGGGGCCGCCGGTCGGCCGAGCGCCAGCAGGCTCAGGCCCGGCGCGACCAGGGCGAGCTCGTAGTGGCTCGCGTAGGGGAGCATCACGATCGGAGCGAGCAGGACGACGAGGAGCGCGAGGGGATCCATCCGCGGTCCGTCCCCCGCCCGGCGCAGGGCGGCCACCCCCACCGCGAAGGCGAGGAGCGTCACCGTTCCCTGGAGCGCCCAGGCCCCGGCCGGCGGCATGCCCCAGAAGCGCGCCGCGAAGAAGGGCGAGACCGAGGTCTCGATCCAGCGCGCGTGGAATTCCGTGATGAAGGCGCTCTGCATGGGCATGGTCACGCCGATGAAGCGCTCCCACGGGCCTAGTCCGAACAGCAGGACCGAGAGGCCGACGAGGGCCGCGGTCGAGAGGGCGGCCATCGGGATCCAGCGCCAGCGCCCGGTGCAGAGCAGGACGAGCCCGAGTGCCAGGGCGAATTGCGGCTTGACCGAGAGAAGGCCGAGACAGAGCCCGGCGATCCAAGGGCGGCGCCGGCTCTCGAGCACGGCCAGGGCCGCCGCCAGCGCGATGAGGCCGCCGAAATGGCCGTAGAGCACCATCGCGCCGGCCGCCGGCGCGGTGCAGACCACGAGGATGAACCATCCCCGCCGCGCCGCGGGCGCCAGCCAGAGCCGCGTCGCCAGGGCCAGGGCCGCGAGGTTGACGAGCGTCCAGGCGATCACGGCTGGCAGGAACGGCAGCAGGCCGAAGGGGACCAGGAAGACCAGGATGTGCGGCGGGTAGACGAAGAGCAGCTTCGGGTCGTGGGCGATGTCGAACACCGCCATCACCGTGTCCCGGTAGGCTGCCGGATCGGCGAGCACGGCGCCCTGTCCCGACAGCGCGAGGCGCGGCGCGAGCCAGAAATTGACGAAGTCCCGCCCGAACGGCGTGCCGATGAGCCAGCCCTTCAGGTCCCACGGCCGGATGCCGAGCCAGTTCGCCAGGGTGACGGCGGCGCCCGCGGCCACGATGAGGCGTTGCCGTGCCGAAAGGGATTGGGGGACCATGGACTGGACTCCGCGATCCGGACCGCGCATCCCGTCGGGACGGGCGGACCCTTGACGTGTCGCGCCCCCGGTTCGAATCGGCTCTCCGCCCGATCCGGGAACAGTCCGGCACGGTTAACCGGACCTGCCTGCCAGCCGATTAACACCGCGCCCGATCCGGTGCTTGACCCGCCATTAAGCGGATTCCGCCCATCCTCTGGCCGTCGCGGCCGCGCATCCGCGGCTGCGCGGAGTTGATGGCGGATGACGACGGGGATCGCGGTGCAGGCGCCGCCGAGGGTGCGGGTCGATGTCCAGCTCGTCCTCTGGCTCATCGTCGGGTTCTCGCTGCTCACGCTGAACGCGCCGGCCGACCTCTGGGGCACGATCACGCGCCTGCGCGTGCCCGACACCGACGACGCGATGCGCCTCGTGGGCGTGCGCGACCTGCTCGCCGGCCAGGGCTGGTACGACAACGTCCAGTACCGGTTCCTGCTGCCGGGCGGCGTTCAGAGTCACTGGTCGCGCCTCGTCGATGCGCCCATCGCCGGCCTGATCCTGCTGCTCTCGCCGATCACCGGCCGGTCCCTGGCCGAGGGGCTGACGGCCGTGCTCTGGCCCCTGCTGCTGCTCGGCCTGTTCTGCCTGATGGTCCATCGGGGCGTGCGCGCGAGCTTCGGACCCCGCGCCGCGGTGCTCGCGGTGTTCGTGGCGACGCAGACCTTCGGCATCCTCGTCCAGTTCCAGGCGGGCCGGGTCGATCACCACAACCTGCAGATCCTGGCGATCTTCGGCCTCGCCCTCTGCCTCGTCCGCGGCGGCCTGCGCCCAGGGCTCGTCGGCGGCGGGCTCGCCGCGCTCTCCCTGGCGATCGGCCTGGAGGCGTTGCCCTACATCGCGCTGGGCGCCCTCTTCCTCGCGGGCGACTGGATGCTGCGCGGCCGGGCGGCGCTGCCGGCCTTCCTGGGCTTCGGCCTCGGCCTGTCGGCGGCCTTCCCGCTCTTCGCGGCCCAGACCGCGCCCGCCCTGTGGGGCACGGCCTACTGCGACGCCCTCTCGCCGCCCTGGCTCTGGCTGGCGGCAGGTGGCTGCGCCACGGCGCTGGCCTGCGCGGGGCTCGACCGGCACCTGAGTTCGGCCGGCGCCCGCCTCGGCTTCGCGGCGCTCTGCGGCGCCGCCCTGCTCGGCGGGTTCGCCGCCCTGTTCCCCACCTGCCTCGGCGGTCCCTTCCCGGACATGACGCCGCTGGTGCGCGCGCACTGGCTCTACACCGTCAACGAGATGTCCTCGGTCCCGAAATTCGTGGCGTGGCGGCAGTGGGAGATCCTGGCCTTCTACCCGATCCTCGTCGTGGCGGCTCTTGCTGCGACCTGGGCCGCCTTCCGAGGTCCGGAGCGGCGTCTCTTCCGGGTCGCCGCCCTGTTCCTCTGGCCCGGGGTGCTGCTCGGATTCGTCCAGCTGCGCGGCATCTACGTCGCGGTGGCCTTCGTGCCGCTGGTGGCCGGCCCGGTGATCGACCGGGCTCTCGCGGCCGCGCCGAACCTCAGGGGCGCGCGCCTCTGGGGGACCTTGGCGCTGAGCGTCGGCCTAGTCGGCTCGAGCTGGACGGCGCTCGCGCTGCTCGCGGGGGCCCTCACCCCTACGGCCGCGAACGGCCGCGATCCGGACGGCGCGGTGACCTGCCACGCGGACGCCGCCGTGGCGCCGCTCGCCGCCCTGCCACCCGGCACGGTGCTGGCGCCGATCTTCATCGGTCCGTCGATCCTGCTGCGCACGCCGCATTCCGTGGTGGGCGCGCCCTACCACCGGGCCATCCCGGGCCTCACCGCCGTCATCGAGGGCCTGGGCGGGACTGAGTCCGACCTGCGGCGGCAGGTCCGCGCGCACGACATCCGCTACCTGGCGACCTGCCCGTCCCGTCCCGGCGACGACCTGCAGGCGGAAACCGCCTTCGCGACGCGCCTCACCCGCGGCGAGGTCGCGGTGCCGTGGCTGGAGCCCGTGGACCTTCCGGGCAGCGCGCTGCGGGTCTGGCGCGTGCGTTAGCTGGCTAAGACTTTATCACCCGGTCGAGCCGGTTGTTGACGAAGAAGTACAGCTCCTTCGCGCCGGGCTCTGTGTAGAGCACCTGCACCTCGCGCCCCGCGCGGCCCTCGCCGATCAGCACGTCGGTCGGCGCCCGGCCCTTCAGGCGGACGAGGTCGCACTCGCCGATGCCGGGCTCGATCGCCGCGGCGGTGCCGGGCGCAGCGCCCGTGCAGGCGCCCTCCGGGGTCAGCACGGGCCCGCTGAAGCTCGGCGGCGGCGCGGGCGGGCGCGGCGGAACCGGGGCGATCTCGGCGGGCGTCGGCGGCGTCCGCTCCGCGGCGGTGCAGCCCGCCAGAGCGATGGCCGCGAGACCGGCCACGAGACCGGCCGCGAGGGCGAGGCTCGACCGGCTCATCGGCTCGCCCGCCCGTCGCCCGCCTCGCGCGCCTTCACGGCGGCGGAGAACAGGGCGGCCGCGTCCCGCTTGAAGGCGGCGCGCGAGTCCGCCCGAGAGTAGAACATGTGGCCGCCCGGATAGACCGCGAGCGTCAGGCGCGGCGGCTGGCCGTAGGAGGGCAACTGGTCGATCAGCAGCTTCGAGGCGAAGTAGGGCGTGACGAGGTCGGTGTAGCCGTGGGTGACCAGCACCCGCATGTTGCCGTCCAGCGCCAGCACGCTGCGCAGTTGCCCCAGCGCTTCCGGTGCCGAGCGGCCGGAGTTCCAGCCCCAGCTGCGGTTCACCGCGGCGTTCAGGAGCTCGTAGCGCAGGTTCGGCACGCGCCAGTTCAGGCGCTTCGTGTAGAGGTCGATCATCGCGCTGGTGAGGGGCGCCTGGAGCGCGGTCAGCAGCGGGTCGTCGAAGCCGGAATGCGGCGCGGTCGGATCCGGGTCCCAGCCCGTCACCGCCGTGTCGTAGGCGCTGGCGACGCGCCCCGAGGCCCGGTCGGCCTCGCGCTGGACGCTGCCGGTGGAGACGCGCCCGGCCTGCTGCCGCACGAGGGCCGGGTCGAGCCCGGTCAGCGCGGCCACGCGCTCGGTGAGGCGGGCGACGGCTTGCGCGTCGTTCGGGCCCTTGAGCAGGTCGGCGAGGTAGGGTCCGGTAGCGTAGCCTTCCGCGTCCCGCATCAGCTCGGGCGTCGGCGTCCGGCCCGAGCGCTCCAGGGCGGCGGCCGCGAAGGAGGGCAGGCGCAGCACGTGGCCCAAAGGATTCGCCCGCGGCTGTTGCAGCCAGGCGAAGTCGAGCACCGGCGATAGCAGCACCATGCCGGACAGCCCGACGCCGATATCCTCCTGGAGCTTGGCCGCGATCAGGGGCCCGCGGAAGCCGCCGTAGCTCTCGCCGACGTAGAATTTCGGGCTCGCCATGCGGTCGTTGGCGCGCAGGTACCGGGCGATCGCGGCGGCGAGCACGGAACTGTCCGCCTCGACGTTCCAGTACGACTTGCCATCCCCGTCCGCGGCCCGGCTGTAGCCTGTGCCGACGGGATCGATGAAGACGAGATCGGTGACGTCGAGCCAGGTGCCGTCGTTCGGCACCAAAGCCACGCTCTGCGACGGGCTGATGCTCGGCCCGTCCGCGGGCAGGCGCCAGGGGCCGATCGCCCCGATATTGAGATAGGCCGAGGCCGCGCCGGGGCCGCCGTTGATCGCGAAGGTGACCGGGCGCTCTCGGGCCTCCTCGGCCGGCCGCGTGTAGGCGATGTAGGCGATCTCGGCCTGGAGCTTTCCGGATTCGTCGACGAGGGCCAAGCTGCCGGCGGTCGCGGTGAAGTCGAGGCGCTTGCCGTCCGGCAGGGTGACGCTCTGCTGCGTCACCGAATCGGCGGGCAGCTTGCGGCCCTCGCGGGATTCGGCGGCCGGGCGCTCGGGCCCGCGGCGGCCGGCCTCTCCGCGCCCGGCTTCCTGGGCGTGCAGGGGTGCCTGCAACGGTGCGAGGCCGACGAGGAGGGCTGCGAGCAGCGCGGCTGTGCGTCCGGTCAAATGCGTCACGCCTTCTTGTTCCAGCGACCGTCCTCGTCCTGCTGCCAGTAGGCGACCGCGTGGCCGGCGGCCTTGGCTTGGCGCCACTGCTCGCGGGCGCGCAGCAGCGCGTCCTGGTCGGTGCCGTCGAACAGGATGCAGATGCGCGCGTAGTCGGCCGCGTCGGGGGGCAGGTCGGCGCCTTCCACGAGGAAGCGGATCGAGGCACCGTTCGGGTTGAGGTCGCGCAGGGTCAGCACCACCGGCTGGGTGCCGGCATCGGGCTCGCGGTCGGTGCCGTGGGGCAGGAAGCTCTCGTCCGCGTAGGTCCAGAGCCCGTCGTCGAGGGCGGCGAGCCGCTCCTCGCTCACCGCCTGGATCGCGGCCTGCCAGCCGCGCTCCAGCGAGCGCTCGACGAGGTTGGGCAGCACCCGCTCCAGGGGCTGGCGCTGCATGTGGTAGAACAGGATCTCGGTCACGGCCCGCTAGAGATAGGCGCGCGCCCGCGGAGTGCGAGCGCGCCCGGGCGTCACACCGCGATCCCTCACACCAGCCGGCTCTGCTCGATCGCCGCGCCGATGAAGCTCTGGAAGAGGGGGTGCGGCTCGAAGGGGCGCGACTTCAGCTCCGGGTGGTACTGCACGCCGATGAACCAGGGATGGCCGACATGCTCCACGGTCTCCGGCAGGAGGCCGTCCGGCGAGGTGCCGGAGAAGCGCAGGCCCGCCGCCTCCAGCCGCTCGCGATAGGCCATGTTGACCTCGTAGCGGTGGCGGTGGCGCTCGGAGATGTCCGTCGTGCCGTAGATCTCGGCGATCCGGGTGCCGGCCCCGAGGCGGGCCTGGTAGGCGCCGAGCCGCATCGTGCCGCCGAGGTCGCCGGCCGCCGCGCGCTTCTCCAGCTCGTTGCCCTTGAGCCACTCGGTGAGCAGGCCGACCACCGGCTCCGAGGTCTCGCCGAACTCGGTCGAGTTCGCGTCCGCGATGCCGGCGAGCGCCCGGGCCGCCTCGATCACCGCCATCTGCATGCCGAAGCAGATGCCGAAATACGGGATTCTGCGCTCGCGGGCGTAGCGGGCCGCGCGGATCTTGCCCTCGGCGCCGCGCTGGCCGAAGCCGCCGGGCACCAGGATGCCGTTGATGCCCTCCAGGAAGGGGGCCGGGTCCTCGCGCTCGAACACCTCGGACTCGATCCACTCGAGGTTCACCCGGCAGCGATGGGCGATGCCGCCGTGGGTGAGCGCCTCGGTGAGCGACTTGTAGGCGTCCTTCAGCCCCGTGTACTTGCCCACGATGGCGATGGAGACCTCGCCCTCGGGGTTCTTCACCCGCTCCGAGATGGTGCGCCAGCGGGTCAGGTCCGGCTCGGCCTTCGGCTCCAGGCCGAAATGGGAGAGCACCTCGCGGTCGAGTCCGGCCTCCCGGTAGGAGAGCGGCACGTCGTAGATCGAGGCGACGTCGCGCGCCTCGATGACCGCCGATTCGCGCACGTTGCAGAACAGGCCGAGCTTGCGCCGCTCGTCGGCCGGGATCGGCCGGTCGCAGCGGCAGAGCAGGAAGTCGGGCTGGATGCCGATCGAGCGCAGCTCCTTCACGGAGTGCTGGGTCGGCTTCGTCTTCAGCTCGCCCGCCGAGGGAATGTAGGGCAGGAGCGTCAGGTGCATGAAGGCGGTGGTGCCGCGCGGCAGTTCCTGGCCGAGCTGGCGGATCGCCTCGAAGAAGGGCAGGCCCTCGATGTCGCCGACCGTGCCGCCGATCTCCACGAGGACGAAGTCGTAGGCCTCGTTGCCGTCGAGCACGAACGCCTTGATGGCGTTGGTGACGTGCGGGATCACCTGGATGGTGGCGCCGAGGTAGTCGCCGCGCCGCTCACGCGCGATGATGTCCTGATAGATCCGGCCCGTGGTGATGTTGTCGGCGCGCGTGGCGGGGAGCCCGGTGAAGCGCTCGTAATGGCCGAGGTCGAGGTCGGTCTCGGCGCCGTCGTCGGTGACGAAGACCTCGCCGTGCTGCGTCGGGCTCATCGTGCCCGGATCGACGTTGAGATAGGGGTCGAGCTTGCGCAGCCGCACGCGGTAGCCGCGCGCCTGAAGCAGGGCCGCCAGAGCGGCCGAGGCGAGACCTTTGCCGAGCGAGGAAACCACGCCGCCGGTGATGAAAACGTACCGCGTCATGGGCCTCGGTCCATAATCAAAGCGTGAGACTTTGCCAAACGGAACGCGGCCCGCGCCCCCCGTTTCCTGTGCTCGGGCGGCGCGGGGCCGGACCGCGTCGGCGGCATGGGTTCGGATAGGGCCCGGCGCGCACCCTGGCCCGCCGGTCGTCGCGTCGTCGGCCCGGGCCGCGCCTCAGCGGGATTGCGGTGCCTCGGGCGGGCCGGCGGGCTGGCTCGGGGCGGGCGCGGCGGGAGCAGCACCCGGCGCGGACGTCGTGCCCTGGTTCTGCTGCTGGCGCAGGGTGTCGAGCAGGTTGTCGGCGCCGCCCGGCTGCTGGCGCGCCGGCTGATTCGTGCCGGCGCCGTCGAGGATCGAGCGCGGGCCGGCGGCGCGGTGCGACATCACGGCGAGCGTCATGCTGGTGACGAAGAACAGGGCGGCCAGGATCGCGGTGGCGCGGGTGAGCGCGTTGGCCTGGCCGCGGCCGGTCATGAAGCCGGAGACGCCGCCGCTGCCGCCACCGCCGAGCCCGAGGCCGCCCTCGGAGCGCTGCAGCAGCACGACGCCGATCAGCGCGAGCACGATGAGGAGGTGGACGACGATCAGGACGGTCTGCATCGGGATTCCGGGGTCTTACCTGTCTGGCGCCGATCCCGAGAACGCTCGCGATGCTCAGGGATCAGAGGCGGGCGCGCCGCCGGCCGGTGCTCCAGCGCGCCGCCCGCATAATCGGCCGGGCCATACACCAGAAGCGGCCGCGCGCCAACAGGAAGCCGGCGGGCCGACGGGTTCCGGGCGGGGCCCGGCCCCTCTCGCCTCGCAGTCGCGCCCGTGCTCTCCTGCGGCACGATAGCCGGAACCCAGGCGCGGCGCCCCGGACGCGCCGCCGATCCCCGGAGGAACGCCATGCCCGTCTCGCGCCGATCGCTGCTCGCCGCCCTCGCGGCCGCCCACCTCCTGTCGGCGGCTATGCCATCCGCCCGGGCCGCCGGACCGGAGGCCGAGGTCGAGGCGGCGGTCGACGCGCTGACCCGCGCGATCCTGGCCGCCGACGGGGCGGCCCTCGACGCGCTGGTGCTCGACGGACTGAGCTACGGCCATTCGAGCGGAGCGGTGCAGGACAAGGCCGCCTTCATCGACGCGCTGGTGAGCCGCCGCTCCAGCTTCCCCAGCATCACCCTGACGAGCCGGACGGCCTCGGTGGTCGGCGACGACGCGATCGCACGGCACGTCTTCGACGGCGAGACGGTCTCGAACGGCAAGAGCGTGCCGGTCCATATCGGCGTGCTTCAGGTCTGGCACCGGGAGGGCGGCCGCTGGCGCCTGCTCGCGCGGCAGGCCTACAAGCTCTGAGCCGCCGCCTCAGGCGTAGGCGTTGCAGATGCCCAGGAAATCCTCGGCGACGAGGCTCGCGCCGCCGACCAGCGCGCCGTCGACGTTCTCGACCGCCATCAGCTCGCGGGCGTTGCCGGGTTTGACCGAGCCGCCGTAGAGGATGCGGATCTTCTCGGCCTCCTCGCCGACGAGCTTGTCGAGCATCTCGCGCAAGCTCGCGTGGACCTCGGCGATCTCGCCCGGGGTCGGGGTGCGGCCCGACCCGATCGCCCAGACCGGCTCGTAGGCGATCACCGTGTCCTTGGCGGTCGCGCCCTTCGGGAGGCCGATGGCGAGCTGCGCCCGCACGATGCTGAGCGCGCGGCCCTGCTCACGCTCCTCCATGGTCTCGCCGACGCAGATGATGCCGCACAGGCCCGCGCGCCGGGCGCCGAGCGCCTTGGCGTGCACGCCGTCATCGGTCTCGTGGTGGTAGGCGCGCCGCTCGGAATGGCCGACGATGACGTATTTCGCGCCGAGATCGGCCAGCATCTCGGCCGAGATCGAGCCGGTGAAGGCGCCGCTCGGGCGGGCGTGCAGGTTCTGGCCGCCGATGGCGATGGGCGAGCCGTAGGTCGCGGCGACGCAGGAGCCGATCAGCGTCGCGGGCGGGCAGATCAGCACGTCGATCTTCTCGAGCAGCGCCGGCGAGAGCCCGTCGCGGATCGCCTCGACGGTCGCGAGCGAGGCGCGCGTGCCGTTCATCTTCCAGTTGCCCGCAACCAGAGGACGCCGCCCCGAACCCGCCATGCCTTTACCTCGATCGCGTCGTGCCGCCCGGATGGGCCGGGCCTAGCAGAGCAAGCTTGGGCGCGCAAACCGGTCCGGTGACGACGGCGCGGCCGGCGTCGCAGCTCCGGTCGCAGCGTCATCGGTAACTTGGCGAGGCGCCCGCGGATGGGCTATCGCGAATGTAAAGGCGCGCCTGCACATGACCCTGCGGACGCGCGAACGGGTGACGGCCCTCGCAGCCCACGGGCGCGGGGAGGACGCGGGACAACGATGCTCCAGAACATTCGCGACGCCAGCCAGCACTGGCTCGGCAAGATCGTCCTGACGATCATCTTCACCCTGCTGATCGCGGGCGTGGGCATCTTCGGCGTCGAGGAGTTCTTCCGCGGCGGCTCCAGCACCACGGTCGCCACCGTCGGCAAGACGCAGATCGGCGCTGAAGCCGTGCGCAGCGCCTACCAGAACCAGCTCCAGCGCTTCCAGGCGCAGTTCCGCCGCAACATCACGCCGGACCAGGCCCGCGCGCTCGGCATCGAGCGGCAGGTGCTGCAGCAGCTCGTCACCGAGGCCGCCCTCGACCAGAAGACGAGCGACCTCGGCCTCGCCGTGTCCGACGCCGCCGTGCTCCGGGCGATCCAGGACGAGAAGAGCTTCCAGAACGCGGAAGGCCGCTTCGACCGGGCGCTGTTCTACCAGACCCTGCAGCGGGCGGGCCTCAACGAGCAGCTCTTCGTGCGCGAGCAGCGGGCCGTCATCGCCCGGCTGCAGCTCGCCGAGGCAGTCTCGGCGGATCTGCCCGTGCCCCAGGCGATGCGGGAAGCCGTGCACCGCTACAGCACGGAGCGGCGCGCGGCCGCCTACCTCATCCTCACCCCCTCGGTGGCGGGCGACATCCCAGCCCCGAGCGAGGATGATCTGAAGGCCTATTACGAGGCCAACAAGGCGGCCTACCGCGCACCCGAGACCCGCGCCGTGAACCTCCTGGTGCTCGACCCCGAGGCGCTGGCCAAGCCCGACGCCGTCTCGGCCGAGGAGGTGCAGAAGATCTACGACGCCCAGAAGGGCACGTTCGGCAAGCCGGAGCGCCGCACCATCCGGCAGATCGTCTTCCCCGACGAGGCTTCGGCCGAGGAGGCCCGCAAGGCGATCGAGTCGGGCGAGAAGAGCTTCGAGGCGGTGGCCAAGGAACGCGGCACCGACGACAAGGATCTGGTGCTGGGCACCCTGACCAAGGCCGAGCTGTTCGACCCGGCGGTGGCCGAGGCGGCCTTCGGGCTGGAGCAGGGCAAGGTCAGCCAGCCGGTGAAGGGCCGCTTCGGCACGGTGCTCCTCGACGTGACGACGATCGAGCCCGGCACGGTGAAGCCGCTCAGCGAGGTCGAGGGCGAGATCCGCCGTCAGGTCGCCCTGACCCGGGCGCGCGAGGGCATCGACAAGACCCACGACGCCGTCGAGGACGAGCGCGCGAGCGCCAAGCCGCTCGCCGACATCGCGAAGGAGCGCGGTCTCGCTCTCGTCGCCGTGCCGGCCGTCGACGCGCAGGGCCGCGACCCGGCGGGCGAGAAGGTCGCAGGCGTCCCGGAGGCCGACACGACGCTGCCGGCCGTGTTCCGCGCCGAGATCGGCGGCGACAACGAGCCCCTGCGCACGAAGAACGGCGGTTACGTCTGGTACGACGTCACGAAGGTCGACGCCGCCCACGACAAGCCCCTCGACGCGGTCCGCGATGCGGTCGCCGCCGGCTGGCGGAGCGCCGAGGTCGAGAAGCGCCTCCAGGCCAAGGGCCGGGAACTGGCCGAGCGCCTCGACAAGGGTGAGACCATCGAGGCGCTGGCCACGGAGGCCGGCCTGAACCCACACACGGCCGAGGACATCGCTCGCAACCAGCCGAAGGACCAGCTCACCGCCGACGTGGTGGCTCGCGTCTTCGCCACGAATGTCGGCAAGGCGGGCTCGGCCCAGTCCGGCGAGAACCGGGCCGTGTTCAAGGTCACGCAGGCGACGATGCCGGCCTACGTGCCGGGCAGCCCGAGCGACAAAACCGTGGAGGGCAACTTCCGCACGGCGATCGCCGACGACGTGCTCGGCGCCTACATCGCCGAGGTGCAGAAGAGCGCGGGCGTCAGCGTCAACCAGGCGGCGCTCCGCCGGGCGATCGGCGGCGAGTACTGATGTCGGAGCCCAGCGACTTCGACGCCGTCCGGGCGGCCTACGAGGCGGGGCGCCCGACGCTCCTCAGCCTGACGCTGGTGGCGGATCTGGAGACCCCGGTCGCCGCCTTCCTCAAGCTCCGGGTCGGGCATGCCGGCCCGGCCTTCCTGCTCGAATCCGTCGAGGGCGGCGCGGTGCGCGGGCGCTACTCGATGATCGGGCTTGATCCCGACCTGATCTGGCGCTGCCGCGACGGCCGGCCGGAGCGGACGCGCGGGCCTGACCTCGCGCGGTTCGAGCCGGACGAGCGGGCGCCGCTGGCAAGCCTCAGGGCGCTGATCGCCGAGAGCGCGATCGCGGAGGCGGGTGAAGACAAGGGAGCGGACCTGCCGCCGATGGCCGCCGGCCTGTTCGGCTATCTCGGCTACGACATGGTCCGGGCGATGGAGCGGCTGCCCGAGCCCAATCCCGACCCGCTCGGCGTGCCGGACGCGGTGATGATCCGCCCGCGCACCATGGTGGTGTTCGACGCGGTGCGCGACCTCATCACGGTGGTCTGCCCGGTGCGCCCGGCCGAGGGCGTCAGCGCGCGGGCCGCCCACGAGGACGCCCTCGCCCGGCTCGACCGGGTGGCGGCGGCGCTCGAAGGCCCCCTGCCGATCGAGGCGCGGATCGACCTCGCGGAGGTCGCGCCCCCGGAGCCGGTCTCGAACACGCCGCCGGACGCCTACGCGGCGATGGTGGCCAAGGCCAAGGAATACATCGTCGCGGGCGACATCTTCCAGGTGGTGCTCTCGCAGCGCTTCGAGGCGCCCTTCACGCTGCCGGCCTTCGCGCTCTACCGGAGCTTGCGGCGCACGAACCCGGCGCCGTTCCTGTGCTACCTCGATTTCGAGGCCTTCCAGGTGGTCTGCTCCAGCCCCGAGATCCTGGTGCGGCTGCGGGACGGCACGGTGACGATCCGGCCGATCGCCGGCACGCGCCGCCGCGGCGCCACGCCGGCCGAGGACCGTGCGCTCGCCGAGGAGCTTCTGGCCGACCCGAAGGAGCGCTCCGAGCACCTGATGCTGCTCGATCTCGGCCGCAACGATGTCGGCCGGGTCTCCCGCATCGGCAGCGTGCGGGTCACGGACTCGTTCTTCCTCGAGTACTACAGCCAGGTGATGCACATCGTCTCGAACGTCGAGGGCACGCTGGATCCCGCCCACGACGCGCTCTCGGCGCTCGCCGCAGGCTTCCCGGCCGGCACGGTCTCGGGTGCCCCGAAGGTGCGGGCAATGGAGATCATCGACGAGCTGGAGCGCGAGAAGCGCGGGCCCTACGGCGGCTGCATCGGCTATTTCGGCGCCCGCGGCGAGATGGACACCTGCATCGTGCTGCGCACGGCGATCGTGAAGGACGGGCGCATGCACGTCCAGGCGGGAGCGGGCATCGTGTACGATTCGGACCCGGCCTCCGAGCAGCAGGAATGCGTCAACAAGGCGCGTGCCCTGTTCCGGGCGGCGGAGGAGGCGGTGCGCTTCGCCGCGCAGGCCCGGCGGGGACAGTAGGGCGCAGGACCCATCCGCTCCTGCGGAGCGGGTCCGATCCCATATCCAGTCCTGGGTGCCGAGCCCGAGGTCCATGCCCCGCGTTCCAAAGGTCGGCCGGAAGATGTGAGGCGGTGATGAGTGCGAGCGATCTTCCCGAGACCGGGGCGCCGGCCCGCACGGGCCTGATCCGATCGATGGGCCGGGGCTTCCTCGGGCGCTGCCCGCATTGCGGGGAAGGCAGGATCTTCGGCCGCTTCCTCAAGGTGCGCCCCGCCTGCGAATCCTGCGGGCTGGAGCTGCACCATCACCGGGCCGACGACCTGCCGCCCTATCTGGTGATCTTCATCGTCGCCCATCTCGTCGGCTACCTGATCCTGGAGCTGGAGATGGGCTACGACGTACCGCTGTGGTTCCAGTTCAGCTTCTGGCCGGTCGTCACGCTCGGGCTGGCGCTCGGGCTGCTCCAGCCGGTGAAGGGCGCGGTGGTCGGACTGCAATACGCCCTTGGCTTGCACGGTTTCGCTAGGCTACCGGGGGTGCGCTCCGCCACGGAGGGAGGCCCAGCCATTGGACAGAGCGGACACGGACGGGCCGATCTCGGCCGCGCCTGAGGCGGCCGAGGCGCACGCGACCCCGAAGCTCCCTGTGCGATCGCTGCGCCCGCGCGATGCCGCCGCGCTGATCCTCATCGACCGCCGCCGGGGCGGCCCCCGCGTGCTGATGGGCCGGCGCAATCCGGGCCTCGCCTTCATGCCGGGCAAGTTCGTGTTCCCGGGTGGCCGCACGGAACCCGGCGACCGGCGCATGCCGGTGGCGAACGCGCTGCCGGACTATGCCGAGGCCGCTCTGGTGCGGCAGGTCACGCGCCCGCCGCAGGATCTCGGCCGGGTGCTGGCGCTCGCCGCCATCCGCGAGACCTTCGAGGAGACGGGCCTCGTCGTCGGCACCCGGGAATACGGGCCACCCGAGATGGTCCCTGTGGGCTGGGAGGCCTTCGGCCGGCACGGCGTGCTGCCGGATCTGGAGGCGCTCCATCTCGTCGCCCGGGCAATCACGCCGCCGAAGCAGGTGCGGCGCTTCGATACCCGTTTCTTCACCGCGGAGCGCGCGGCGGTCGTTGTCGAGGAGCCCGGCCGGATCGGGCCGGAGGCGGAACTCGTCGAACTCGCATGGCTGCGGCTCGACACGGCGCGCAAGCTCGACCTGCCCTTCATCACCCGCATGATCCTCGACGAACTGGAGGCCCAGATCGCGGTCGGTTTCGCGCCGTATCGCCAGATCCCGTTCCATTACGAGCGCCACGGAAGGCGGGAGCGGGTGGCCCTGTAGAGGGGGCGCAGAACCCTGTGGGTCTTGACCGCCGAGGCCGGATCGGGCATTGACCCGCGCGTATTCCGGCCGGGGGCAAAGCCCGGCCCTTTTCGTTTTCGCGTTTCGCTTACGCGGAATGCCGCGAAGCTCAGGAGCGCCGCCCCATGGCCAAGGCCGTCACCGTCAAGATCAAGCTCGTCTCCACCGCCGACACGGGCTACTTCTACGTCACCAAGAAGAACTCGCGCACGCAGACCGAGAAGCTGACGATGCGCAAGTACGATCCCGTCGCGCGCAAGCACGTCGACTTCAAGGAAGCCAAGATCAAGTAATCGGGCTTCTTCTTCGGACGCATTCGAGAGCCGCTCCGGCAACGGGGCGGCTCTTCTCGTTCCCGGGGATCCCTGGGGCCTGCGGGCCTTTCGAGGCTGTGGGCGCAGCGCCGAGATCACAGCTCCGGCGGCAGCCCGTAGACCGTGCCGTCGAGCGTCGGGTCGAGCGTCCGGGTCAGCCCGCGCGCGATGGCGACGAGGGCGGTGACCATCGGGGTCGAGGGCTCGCGCTTGGCCGCCACGAGGCCGATCGTGTGCTCCAGCACCGGTCCGGTTATCGGGATCGCCCGCACGCCCTCCATGGGCCCGAGCGCGTCGCTGAGGATCGCCGGCAGCACACTCGCCCAGCGCAGGGTGCGCACATGGGTCATCAGCACGATCATCGAGTTCGATTCGAGCGTGGTCGCGGGCTCCTGGCCGGCGGCGCGGATCTGCTGGTCGATGATGCGCCGATTCTGCATGTTGGGCGTGAGCAGGCAGAGCGGGATGCGGCCGATCTCCGCCCAGGTCACCGAGGCGCGGTCGTCGTAGGGGCCGCCAGCCGCCGTCAGCAGGCGGTAGCGCTCTCTGTAGAGCGGCACGGCGATGACCCGGCCCAGCGGCTCGTTGTCGAGGTAGGTCAGGCCCGCATCGGCCTCCAGGTTCTCGATCAGCGAGAAGATGTCAGTCGAGGTGGTCGATTCGACGGTGAGCCGCACGTCAGGGTGGCGGGCGCGGTAGGGCGTCGTCAGGCTCGCGACCATCGGCAGCGCGGTCGGGATCGCGGCGATGCGCAGATGCCCGGTCAGTCCCTTGCGCAGGGCCGAGATGTCCTCCTGCATGGCGCGGGCGTCGGCCACGATCCGGCGAGCCCACTCCAGCACCCGCTCGCCCTCCGGCGTGAAGCCCTGGAAGCGCGAGCCGCGCAGGACCAGCTGGACGCCGAAGCGGTTCTCGAGCTGCTTCACCCCGGCCGAGAGGGTCTGCTGCGTCACGCCGCAGACCTCGGCTGCGTGGCCGAAATGCTGCTCGCGGGCGAGGGCGAGCAGGAAGTCGAGCTTGTCGATCACGGGGGCTTCCGGGCAGCGCGCGGGTTGGTGCCGAACGCAGGGTAGTTCGGCGGGCTCCTGCCCTCAACCGGAGGACGTCGACAGTCTCAGCGCCTCTCATAGAGCGCCGATCAGCGGGCGCCCTCCCGCCCCGCCCGACGGCGCTGCGGACGTTCTGTGGGAGGCTCTCAGTCGAAGAGCGGCGCGAAGTTCTCCGTGAGCGGGAGCGCTGCCGCGTGGATCGGCCGGTAGCGGCCTCCGCCGCCGCGTGCGGGCCGCCCACGCCGACGCACCACCTCGCGCTCGAAGGCGATGAAGGCTTCCGGCGTTCCGTCCCGCCGCCGCACGGTGCGCACGTCGAGCTCGCAGAGATAGGCCTCGCCGTCCTTGCGGTAGTTCTGCAGGAAGCCCGTGAAGCGGCCTTCGAGGCGCAGCGCCCGCTGGATCTGCCGCGTCGCCTCGCGGCTGGTGCCCGGCCCCTGCAGCATGCGCGGCGAGCGCCCGAGAACCTCGTCGGAGTCGTAGCCGCTCATCCGGAGGAAGGCCGGATTGGTGTACAGGACCGTCGGCCCGGGGCGATCGAGATCGATATCGGTGAGAACGACCGCAACATCGAGCGGCTCCGCGAACAGGCGGACGAGTTCGATGATGTTCATGGCTCCTTCCCCGCGGGACGAGGCGGCAGCATCGTTAATAAACCTTAACGATCCCTCAACGGAGCCTCTATTGGAAGCGGAGATCGCGGGCAAGATAGAATTGTTGCGGCCGAGATGCCTGCCATAAAGGGCTAGAGACCGTCATGGGTCGTAGAGTGCCGATACATAGGGATTGACATTACTGCCGGTTGAATAGGTGGCGCGCAAGATTATTGTGGCGCGCCTAACGTCTGCCCACGACGCTCGGCAGCGTCAGGAGCGATACTGGGTCGTCCGAAACGGCAAAACCCGGGCTCGTGAGGAGCCCGGGTCGCAGAACCCAGCGGGTAGAGGAGCACGTCCCGGGCGTCAGCCCGCGTCGCTGGCGCCCGCGCCCAGGAGCTGCGGGTCACGGGTGGCGGCGCGGACCGGGCTGTCAGCCTGCGGCTCCGCCCCCGAGAGGGCCCGGACCACAAGCTCGTCCACACGATCGCCCTGCTCCGGCAGGGCGTTCTCCAGATGCGCGATCATCTTCGGCGTCCAGAAGGCCCGGATGTGCTTGTCGATCCCGGCGACCGCCTCCTCCTCCGGATAGGACCGGAAGAAGGCGGCGATCTGGTTGGCCATGCGGACGAGCTTGTCCGCCTGCGTGAGGGCGCTCATCCGGGCTTACTCCGCCGCCTTCAGAGACTGGGCGATGCGCGTCAGCGAGAAATCCTCCTCGTAGAACTTCGCCTGCCAGTCGGAGGGCCGGTTGGTGCGCCGCACCTGCACCGCCGTCACCTTGTACTCGGGGCAGTTGGTCGCCCAGTCCGAGTAGTCCGTGGTGATGACGTTGGCGCCGGTCTTGGCGTGGTGGAAGGTGGTGTAGACCACGCCCGGCTGCATCCGCTCGGAGACCCGGGCCTTCAGCGCGATGTCGCCCGAGCGGCTCTCCAGGGAGACGAGATCGCCGTCCACGATGCCGCGAAGCTCCGCGTCGAAGGGGTGGATCTCCAGCACGTCCTCCTCGTGCCAGCGCGAATTGTGGGTGCGCCTCGTCTGCGCGCCGACATTGTACTGGGAGAGGATGCGGCCCGTGGTGAGGATGAGCGGGAACTTCGCCCCCGTGCGCTCCTCGGTCGGCACGAACTCGGTGATCATGAACCGGCCCTTGCCGCGGACGAAGCGGTCCACGTGCATCATAGGGGTGCCGAGCGGCGCCTGCTCGTTGCAGGGCCACTGCACAGAGCCCAGCTCGTCGAGCTTGGCGTAGGACACGCCAGTGAAGCTCGGGGTGAGCGCCGCGATCTCGTCCATGATCTCGGACGGGTGCGAGTAGTTCATCGGGTAGCCGAGCGCGTTCGAGAGCAGCACCGTGCCCTCCCAGTCGCCGTAGCCGCCCATCGGGGCCATGACCTTGCGGACGCGCGAGATGCGGCGCTCGGCGTTGGTGAAGGTGCCGTCCTTCTCCAGGAACGAGGCGCCCGGCAGGAAGACGTGGGCGTACTTGGCGGTCTCGTTCAGGAACAGGTCCTGCACGACGATGCACTCCATCGCCATCAGGCCGGCGGTGACGTGGTGCGTGTCGGGGTCGGACTGCGCGATGTCCTCGCCCTGGATGTACATGCCCTTGAAGGCGCCATCGACGGCCTCGTCCAGCATGTTGGTGATGCGCAGTCCCGGCGCGTTGTCGAGCTTGGCGCCCCAGAGGGACTCGAAGCTCTCGCGGGTGGCGTCGTCCGAGACGTGGCGGTAGCCCGGCAGCTCGTGCGGGAACGAGCCCATGTCGCAGGAGCCCTGCACGTTGTTCTGGCCGCGCAGCGGGTTCACGCCCGCACCCAGCATGCCGATATTACCGGTGGCCATGGCGATGTTGGCCATGCCCATCACCATGGTCGAGCCCTGGCTGTGCTCGGTGACGCCGAGGCCGTAGTAGATGCCGGCCGCGCCGCCCTTGGCGTAGAGCCGCGCCGCGCCGCGCACCTGCTCGGGATCGAGCCCGGTGAATTGCTGTTGGTTCTCCGGCGAGTGGCGCTCGTCGGCGATGAAGCGGGCCCAGGACTCGAACTCGGCCAGATCGCAGCGCTCGCGGACATAGGCCTCGTCGATCAGCCCCTCGGTGACGATGACGTGCGCCAGCGAGTTGATGAAGGCGACGTTGGAGCCGGGCTTCAGGGGCAGGTGGAAGTCCGCCTTGATGTGGGGCGACTTCACGAGGTCGATCCTGCGCGGGTCGGCGACGATGAGCTTGGCGCCCTCGCGCAGGCGCTTCTTCATGCGCGAGCCGAAGACCGGGTGGCCGTCGGTCGGGTTGGCGCCGATCACCAGGATCACGTCGGAATGGGCCACGGAGGCGAAGTCCTGCGTGCCGGCTGAGGTACCCAGCGTCGACATCAGGCCGTAGCCGGTGGGCGAGTGGCAGACGCGGGCGCAGGTATCGACGTTGTTGTTGCCAAACGCCGCGCGCACGAGCTTCTGGACGAGGTAGGCCTCCTCGTTGGTGCAGCGCGACGAGGTGATGCCGCCGACCGAGTCCCGGCCGTAGGTGGCCTGGATGCGCTTGAACTCGGAGGCCGCGCGGTCGATCGCCTCCTCCCAGGAGACCTCGCGCCACGGATCCGTGATCTTCTCGCGGATCATCGGCTTGGTGATGCGGTCCTTGTGGGTGGCGTAGCCGTAGGCGAAGCGGCCCTTGACGCAGCTATGGCCCTCGTTGGCCTTGCCGCCCTTGTAGGGCACCATGCGGACGACCCGCTCGCCCTGCATCTCGGCCTTGAACGAGCAGCCGACGCCGCAATAGGCGCAGGTCGTGACCTCCGCGTGCTCGGGCTGGCCGAACTCGTGGATCGACTTCTCCTGGAGCGTCGCGGTCGGGCAGGCCTGCACGCAGGCGCCGCAGGAGACGCACTCGGACTCGAAGAAGTTCGTGGGACCGGCAGCGACCCGGCTATCGAAGCCGCGGCCCGCGATGGTCAGCGCGAAGGTGCCCTGCACCTCCTCGCAGGCGCGGACGCAGCGGTTGCAGACGATGCACTTCGACGGGTCGTAGGTGAAGTAGGGGTTCGACTCGTCCTTGGGCAGGTATTTCTCGGAGGTCGGCCGGACGTGGTTGTCGCCCTCGTAGCCGTAGCGCACGTCGCGCAGGCCCACGACGCCGGCCTGGGTCTGCAGCTCGCAATCGCCGTTGGCCGCGCAGGTCAGGCAGTCGAGCGGGTGATCGGAGATGTAGAGCTCCATCACGCCCTTGCGGAGTCGCGCGAGCTTGTCCGACTGCGTGTGCACCACCATGCCGTTCTCGGCAGGCGTGGTGCAGGAGGCAGGCGTGCCGCGCCGCCCCTCGATCTCGACGAGGCAGAGGCGACAGGAGCCGAAGGGCTCCAGCGAGTCCGTGGCGCAGAGCTTCGGGATCTGCGTGCCCGCATTCATCGCGGCCGCCATCACCGAGGTGCCGGCCGGCACCGTGACGGACATGCCGTCGATGGTCAGCGTCACCGTCTGCTCGTTGACGCGGATCGGCGTGCCGTAGTCGATTTCCTTGATCAGGCCCATCGACGCCTCCTCACTCGGCCGCGACCGGGAAGTCCCCGGCGCGCCTGAAATCCTCGGGGAAATGGGTGATCGCGCTCATCACGGGCATCGGGGTGAGCCCGCCCATGGCGCAGAGCGACCCATCGGTCATGACCTCGCAGAGATCCTCGACCAGCTTCAGGTTCTGGTCCGGCCGGATTCCGGCGATCACCTTGTCCATCGTCTCGACGCCGCGGGTCGCGCCGATGCGGCAGGGGGTGCACTTGCCGCACGACTCGGTCGCGCAGAACTCGAAGGCGAAGCGGGCCTGTTTCGCCATGTCGACGGTGTCGTCGAAGACCACGATGCCGCCGTGGCCGACGAGGCCCTTCTTGGCCGCCATCGCCTCATAGTCGAGGGGCGTGTCGAGGAGTTCGTCCGGGAAGTAGGCCCCGAGCGGGCCGCCGACCTGCACGGCGCGGACCGGCCGTCCGGAGCGGGTGCCGCCGCCGAAATCCTCGATGACCTCGCGCAGCGTGATGCCGAACGCCATCTCGATCAGGCCGCCATGCTTGATGTTGCCGGCGAGCTGGATCGGCAGCGTGCCGAGCGAGCGGCCCATGCCGTAATCGGCGTAGGCCTTGGCGCCATGCTCCAAGATCCAGGGCACGGCCGTGAAGGTCATCACGTTGTTGACGAGTGTCGGCTTGCCGAGGAAACCCTTCAGCGCCGGGATCGGGGGCTTGGCCCGCACGATGCCGCGGCGGCCCTCCAG
The DNA here is from genome assembly GCF_003173735.1 of Methylobacterium radiodurans. Classification (NCBI taxonomy): domain Bacteria; kingdom Pseudomonadati; phylum Pseudomonadota; class Alphaproteobacteria; order Hyphomicrobiales; family Methylobacteriaceae; genus Methylobacterium; species Methylobacterium radiodurans. Next base: position 900,548 of record NZ_CP029551.1, read on the forward strand.
GCTCTCCAAGAGCGAGGTCTCCTCGCCGCAGATATAGGCACCGGCGCCGAGCCGGACTTCCAGGTGGAAGGTCTTGCCCGAGCCCATGACGTTGTCGCCGAGCACCCCGGCCTTCACGCCGTTGGCGATGGCCTCCTTCAGCGTCTCGAAGGCCTGCGGGTACTCCGAGCGCAGGTAGATGTAGCCGCGCGTGGCGCCCGTCGCGACGCCCGCGATGGTCATGCCCTCGATGAGGTTGAAGGGGTCGCCCTCCATCATCATCCGGTCGGCGAAGGTGCCGGAATCGCCCTCGTCGGCGTTGCAGACCACGTATTTCTGCTCCGCCTTGGCGAGCATCACCGTGTTCCACTTGATGCCGGCCGGAAAGCCGGCGCCGCCGCGGCCGCGCAGCCCCGACTCGCGCACCTCGGCGACGATGCCTTCGGCGTCCTTCTTGAGCGCGGCTTCGAGCCCGCGATAGCCGCCATGCGCCCGGTAATCCTCGACCGAGGCCGGATCGACCACGCCGCAGCGGTGGAAGGTCAGGCGCTGCTGCCGGGCGAGGAACGGGATCTCCTCGGGTTTGCCGAGGCGCAACGGATGGTCGCCGCCCGTGGTCAGGCCGGCATCGAGCAGCGCGTCGACGTCCTTCAGGGTCACAGGGCCGTAGGCGATCCGGCCCTCGGGCGTCTCGACCTCGACCATCGGCTCCAGCCAGAACAGGCCGCGCGAGCCGGTGCGCTTGATGGTGACGTCGAGACCGCGGCGCTCGGCCCCGGCGAAGAGGGCGCGGGCGACCTTGTTGGCGCCGAGCCCGAGCGCGACGGCGTCGCGCGGAACGGTGATCGTGACGCTCACTGGCGCACCTCCGTCAGGGCTGCTTCGAGGGCGTCGGCGGTCAGGTGGGCGACCGGCTCGCCGTCGACGAGGGCGGCGGGACCGTTGGCGCAGAGGCCGAGGCAGTAGACCGGCTCGACGGTGCAGGAGCCGTCCGCCGTCGTGCCGTGCCACTCAGTGCCGAGCCGCTTGAGGATGTCGGCGTGGAGTTTGTCCGAACCCATCGCCTGGCAGGCCTCGGCGCGGCAGAGCTTCACCGTGTGGCGACCCGCCGGGTGGGCCCGGAAGTCGTGGTAGAAGGTGATGCAGCCGTGGACCTCGGCGCGCGACAGGTTCAGCGCGTCGGCGATGAGCGGCACGGCCCCCGCATCGACGTAGCCGAAGGTCTCCTGCAAGGCGTGCAGGATCGGCAGCGTCGCCCCTTCGAGATGGGTGTGCTCTGCGATGATCCCAGCGGCGCGCGGGGCGCTCCAGGGCTCGAAACGCGGCATCATTTCCTACCTACATTGTTCCTGTTCTAAGGCTCGAGTGGAACAGAAATGCAGGTGGGCTTCAATCAAGCGCTCAGGTGGCCTGACAAAGGACGTCTGTCAGGCTGTAACTCTCCTCCTTGGCTAACGCTCTTGGGGAGGAACGAGGGGGCGGGCCAGGCGGCCGGGCCGGCGCCGGTGTGCCGGCCTAGGCTTCGCAGCGATGCAATAAAGTGCAGGCCGGGCGTCCAGTTTCCGTCGTGCTGACCTTCAGAACTCCATGTCGAGTTCTTCGATCTCCTCCGGTTCGTCTGCGGCGGCCTCGATCCATTCCTGCATCAGGGGCCAGCGCAGGATCGTGTCGCGGTAGGCGCTCGCGCGCGGCGGCAGGCCCACGTCGTAGGTGCGGAAGCGCGTGCAGACAGGGGCGTACATCGCGTCGGCCAGCGTCGGGCGCTCGCCGAACAGAAAGGGCCCGTCGTAGCGGGCGAGGCAGTCGTCGAAGATCGTCACGATGCGGTCGATGTCGGACCGGGCGCCGTTGAAGATCCGGAAGTTCGGGTGGAAGGCCTTCAGGTTCATCGGCAGGGCCGAGCGCAGGTTGATGAAGCCCCCGTGCATCTCGCCCGCGATCGAGCGGCAATGAGCGCGGGCCGCCGGATCCTTCGGCAGGAAGCCCGCTTCCGGGAAGGTCTCGTTGAGGTACTGGGCGATGGCGAGCGTGTCCCAGACCACGATGCCCTCGTGGCGCAGGCGGGGCACGAGGAAGGACGGCGAGAGATGGAGGAGCTCCGCCCGGCTCGCGGCGTCGTCGCCGGTCAGGATCTCGGTCGTGAAGTCGAGCCCGGCCATCCGGCAGATCAGCCAGCCGCGCAGCGACCAGGACGAGTAGTTACGACTGGAGATCGTCAGCGTGGCCGTCATGAGCGTGCCTCCCGGATGATCGGTTCTTCCGATTCGCTGCATCCAAGAGTCGTGCCGAAACGGCTTCGTGGGCAAGCGGGGCGGGCGCATTGTGCGCAACTGTCATGGTTTCGAGAGGTCCAGACCTTTCGCGGGTGCAGGGCAGAGCCCCGGGACTGCGTGCCCCCGCCCCCCTAAGAGAAGAGCCTCAGGCCCTTGGGGATCCCGGGATCAATCCCGCCGCGTCAGTGCCGCGACCTCCGCCTCCTCGGCGGGGCTCAGGCCCGGCTCCGGCGCGGGCGCCCGGCGGCGGGCGAGCCGCCAGATGCCGAAGCCGCCGAGCAGAATGGCGAGAAGCGGCGTCGCCCAGAGCAGCAGCGTGTGCAGGCCGAAGACCGGGCGCAGCAGCACGAACTCGCCGTAGCGGCGCACGATGAACTCCTCGGCCTCCCGGTTCGTGTCGCCGGCCTTCAGCCGGTCGCGCACCAGCACGCGCAGGTCCTTGGCGAGCGGCGCGTCGGAATCGTCGATCGACTGGTTCTGGCAGACAAGGCAGCGCAGGCCCGCCGAGATCTCGCGGGCGCGGTGTTCGAGCGCGGGATCCGGCAGGACCTCGTTCGGCTGCACGGCGCGCACCGGGCCGGCTGCGAGAAGCGCCGCGAGGAGGAGGGCCGCGCGCCTCATTCGGCCGGCACCGCGTTGGGCAGCGGCTTCGCCTTCGCCCGCACCGGAGCGCCAACGCGCATGCGCCGGTCGGTGAGCGAGACGCCGCCGCCAAGCGCCATGATCACGGCGCCGATCCAGATTAGCAGCACGAAGGGCTTATAGTAGAGCCGCAGGCCGACACCGTCCGGCTGGATCTCGCCGAGGCTGGCATAGACCTGACTGGCGCCGACCGTGAGCAGGCCCGATTCCGTCACCGCCATCTGCCGGCTCGGGTAGAAGCGCTTGCCGGTATCGACATGGCCGACCACGTCGCCCGCCTTGTTGCTGATGGTCAGGAAGGCGGCCGTCTCCTCGTAGTTCGGTCCCGGGCGGGGCGCGACCCGGTCGAGGGTGGCAACGTAGGGGCCGGCGGCGATCGTGCCGCCGGGCTTCAGCGTCGCGAGCCCCTCGGTCGCCCAGCCCTGCGCGGCGATGCCCAGCACCGCGACGCCGACGCCCGCATGGGCCAGAGCGGTGCCCCAGGCCGAGCGCGGCAGGCCGGTGGCGCGCCGCCAGATCAGGCCGGCGCCCCGCACCCGGTTCGCGCCGTAACCGCGGGCTCGGGCGACGATCTCCAGCACTGAGCCGACGATCAGGTAGGCGCCGACGCCGACGCCGACCGGGGCGAGGACCGGGCCGCCCCAGGTGAGCGCCAGCGCCGCGAGCCCGACCGCGAGAGCCGCGGCCATCGCGGCGAACAGGCGCTGGCTCGCGGCCAGCACATCGCCGCGCTTCCAGGCCAGCGCCTGCCCGAAGGGCACGATCAGCAGGAGCGGGATCGCCAGCGGGATGAAGGTGGCGTTGAAGAAGGGCGGCCCGACCGAGATCTTGTCACCCGCCAGCATCTCCAGGAGCAGCGGGTAGAGCGTGCCGACGAAGACGGTCGCGCAGGCCGCCACTAGGAACAGGTTGTTGAGCACGAGGCTGCCCTCGCGGGAGATCGGCGCGAACAGGCCGCCCTGGCGCAGGAGCGGCGCGCGCCACGCGAACAACGTCAGCGAGCCGCCGATGAACAGGATGAGGATCGCGAGGATGAAGACGCCGCGGGTCGGGTCGGTGGCGAAGGAGTGCACCGAGGTCAGCACGCCCGAGCGCACGATGAAGGTGCCGAGCAGGGAGAGCGAGAAGGTGAGGATGGCGAGGAGCACCGTCCAGACCTTCAGGGCGTCGCGCTTCTCCATCACGACGGTGGAGTGGAGGAGCGCCGTGCCGGCGATCCAGGGCATCAGCGAAGCGTTCTCGACCGGGTCCCAGAACCACCAGCCGCCCCAGCCGAGCTCGTAATAGGCCCAGTACGAGCCCATCGCGATGCCGAGGGTCAGGAAGCTCCAGGCGGTGAGGGTCCAGGGCCGCACGGCGCGCGCCCAGACCGCGTCGATGCGCCCGTCGATGAGGGCCGCCACCGCGAACGCGAAGGTGATCGAGAAGCCGACATAGCCGACGTAGAGCAGCGGCGGGTGGATCGCGAGGCCGGGATCCTGCAGCAGCGGGTTGAGGTCGTTGCCCTCGAGAGGGGCCGGCACGGCGCGCGTGAACGGGTTCGAGGTCGTGATCAGGAAGAGCACGAACACGAAGGTGACGAAGCCCTGCACGCCCAGCGTGTTGGCGCGCAGCACCGGCGGCACGGCGTTGCGGGCCACCGCCACCAGGGCTCCGAACAGGGTGAGGATCAGGATCCAGAGGAGCATCGAGCCCTCGTGGTTCCCCCAGACGCCGGACAGCTTGTAGATGAAGGGCTTGGCGGTGTGCGAGTTCTGCACCACGTTCAGGACCGAGAAGTCCGAGGTGGCGTGGGCGTAGGTCAGCGCCGCGAAGGCGAAGAGGATGCAGGCGAAGCTGCCGAGGGCTGCCTGCACGGCGACCTGCCGCAGCGCGGGCTCGCGCGCGCGGGCGGCCCAGAGCGGCATCACCGCCTGGACGAGGGAGAGCGCCAGCGCCAGCGCCAGCGCGAAGTGACCGGTCTCGACGAGCACAGTTCGGGGTGATCCTCTCGCTTCGTCCGTTAGCGCTCGCTGCGCGGGCCGAGCGTCTTGTCGGTGGCCGTGGTGGCCTGCGGGGTAGCCTTCGCGTCCGGAGCAGCCTTGCCGCCCCCCTCCTGCCAGCGCCCCTGCGCCTTGAGCGCGTCGGCGACCTCGCGCGGCATGTAGGATTCGTCGTGCTTGGCCAGCACGGTGTCGGCCCGGAACAGGCCGCCCGGCTCCAACCGCCCCTCCGCCACCACGCCCTGGCCCTCGCGGAACAGGTCGGGCAGCAGGCCCTTGTAGTGCACGGGCACCGTCGCGTTGGTGTCGGTGACCACGAAATCGACCGTCTGGTCCGGTCCGCGCCGGACCGAACCCGCCTCGATGAGGCCGCCGAGGCGGAAGCGCACGCCGGGGCCGACGCCCTGCGCAGCGACCTCCGAGGGCGAGCGGAAGAACACGATCGACCCGCTCATCGCGGTGAGGATCAGGCCGACGGCGAGGACGAGGACGCCGCCGCAGACGCAGATCAGGACCAGGCGGCGGCTCTTGCGCGTCACGACTCCATCCCCTCGCGTGGCCGGGTGCCGGCCGGGCTCCGACGCCCGGCGCGACCGCGGCCGTTCTCGGTTGCTCCGAACGGTGTCGGCTCCGGGGCCGCCCGGGTCAAGCCCGTGGCCCGGGACCGATTGTCAGGGGAGAAGCGCCGCCCGGCGCCGGTCGGCCGCCGGTCAGGGCTTGCCGCGGACCGGCAGCCCGAGTTCCTTGGCAAGTCCGTCGAGCCGGCCGCTCGCCCCCGCGTCGGCGGCGAGCGCCATGCGGGCGCGCTCCAGGGCCTGTGCGGCGTGGTCGCGGTCGCCGAGCGCGCTGTAGGAGCGCACGAGCCGCATCCACTCCTCGGCGCTGCCGCCCTTGGCGGCGAGCCGCCGGTCGAGCCCCGCCACCATGGCGCGGATCGCCGCATCGCGCTCGGCCGGCGGCAGCGCGGTCACGGCGGCGACGGCCGATTCCGTGTCGGCTCGCGGCGCGGGCTCCGGCGCCTCCGCCTGCAGGCCGAGGTCGCGCGCGCCCGCCTCCAGCCGCTCCAGCGCGGCGGGATCGTCCTTCAGCGCCTTCCTGGCGCGCGCCAGCGCTTCGCGGGCCCGGTCGCCTTCGCCGAGCACCGCGCGGGAACGGGCGAGGCGCAGCCACTCCTCGGGCGTTCCGCCCGCCTCGGAGAGGCGCCGGTCGAGCCCGTCGACCATGCCGCGGATCGCCGCCTGCTGGTCTGCGGGCCGGGCCTCCTTCTGCGCGGCGGGACCGGCCTCCTTCGGCGGCGGCGGCTCGCCCTTGAGGCGGGCGAGGCTCTCGCGCACGAGGCCGAGCCAGGGCGCGTCGGTGGGGCTCGCCTCCTCGATCGCCGTGAGTTGGCGGATCGCCTCGCCGGTATCGCCCGCCTGCTCGGCGGCGCGGGCCAGGTAGAAGCGGGGCTTCGGGGTCTTCGGATCGAGCGCCAGCGCCCGCTCGAAGATCGGCTTGGCCTCCGGCGGCACGGTGCCGTTGGCGGCGGCGACCAGCGCCTCGCCCCAGTCGGAGAGGGTCCCGGGCGTCTCGCCCTTGAGCCGCGCCACCGCCTCGTAGGCGTGGGCGGCGTCGGTGAAGCGGCCGAGCCGCATGTAGACGGGGGCGAGTACCGCCCAGCCGCGCGCGTCACCGGGATCGCTCGCGAGCTTCGCCTCGATCTGGCCGATCGCCTTCATCAGGTCCTGGTTGCCGGTCTGTTGGGCCTGGCGCTCGGCCTGAGTCTGGGCGGGCAGGTCGGGTGAGCCGTAAAGCCCGTAGGCCAGCAACGCGACGAGCGGGATCGTGGAGAGCGCGAAGGCGGAGGCGGCGCGGCGCTGGCGCAGCCGGGGCTCGGCCACGTCCGGGTCGTCGCCTGCATGCGCGGCGCGGGTGGCGCGCAGCAGCCGGCGCGCGGCCTCGGTGCGCGCGGCCTCGGCCTCCTCGGGCGCGATCAGGCCGCGGGCGAGGTCACGCTCGATCTCGGCGAGCTGGTCCTCGTAGAAGCCCGTCTCGGTGGCCGCGGTGCCGGTCTCGCCCTGTCCGGTCCGGATGCGGCGGGACATCGGCCAGAGCAGCGCGAGCACCGCCGCGGCGGTCATGCCCGCCAGTATGAACCAGATCGGCGTCATCGGACCCTGTCGACCGGGCCCGGACCGGACCCCTCGTTCAAGGGTACGTACGGTCGGGTGGGCCCCGGCACGATCCCCTGTTCTGGCGGCACGGTGTCACGCAAGTTCGGCTTCGTGACAAGAGCGGGGTCGTCGGCGGTGCCCGGGACGTGGCCCGCCCTCAGTGCCCCGCGGCGCCGGTAGGCGCGTCGCCCGGCACCTCCAGCACGGCGCGCAGGCCGCCGAGCGCCGCCGCCTCCAGGCTGAAGCGACCGCGGTAGAGGGCGGCCAGATCCGCGACGATCGACAGCCCGAGGCCCGAGCCCGGCTTCGACTCGTCGAGGCGCCGGCCCCGCCCGAGCACGGCCTTACGGGCCTCAGGCGGCAGGCCCGGCCCGTCATCCTCGATCGAGAGCAGGAGGTGCGGGTAATCGTCCTTGTCGACCGCCTCCGCCCGGATCGCGACGCGGCCGTGCGCCCATTTCGAGGCGTTGTCGACGAGGTTGCCGACCATCTCCTCGAAATCCTGGCGCTCGCCGCGGAAGCGCAGGCCCGGCGGCACGTGGACCTCGTAGGCGATGTCCTTGTCGCGGTAGATCTTGCCGAAGGTTCGCACCAGGCCCGCGAGCGCCGGCTCGACCTCCGTCGAGGTGCCGAGCGTGCCGGCGAGCGCGGCCGCGCGCGCGCGGTCGAGGTGGTAGTTCACCTGGTCGCGCATCACCGCGGCCTGCTCGCGGATCTTCTGGCTGAGGTCCTCCGGCGCGTCGGCGGCGGCGACCTCGTTCACGATGATCGAGAGCGGGGTCTTCAGCGCGTGGGCGAGGTTGCCGACCTGGGTGCGGGCGCGCTCCAGGATCTCGCGGTTGGTCTCGATCAGCAGGTTAATCTCGCCCGCGAGCGGCGCGATGTCGCTCGGGTAGGAGCCGGTGATCCGATCGGCCTCGCCGCGCCGCACCGTGCCGAGAGCCGCGCGCATCTTCTTGAGCGGCAGCAGGCCGAAGCGGATCTGCAGCAGAGTGGTGAGCGCGAGCGACAGCCCGAGCAGCCCGAAGGTGACGTAGAGGGAGAAGCGGAAGCGGTCGACGTCGTTGACGATCTCGTCGGCCGGCCCCGCCACCCGCACGGTGTAGCGGCCCTCCTCGCCGAGATCGACGTCGCGCTCGATGATGCGCAGCAGGCGATCGTCCTGGCCCTTGCCGTAGCCCTGGCGGATCTGGCCGACGCCCGCCTTGTTGTCCGGGTCGGTCGCGGGTTTGAGCGGCACGCCGACGAGGGAGCGCGAGGTGCGCAGGTCCCGCGGGCGCGCGTCCGGCCGCCCGACCTGCCAGTACCAGCCCGAGAGCGGCAGGTCGAAACGCGGGTCGCCCAGCGAGAAGGAGCGGCTTTCCGGGTCGGCCGGCGAGACGAGGTCGGTGGCGAGGTTGTTGGCGAAGACGAGGAGCCGGCTGTCGAAGGCGCGCTCGGTGTTCTCCTGATAGAGCGTCGTCAGGATCCAGGCCGCGATCAGGAGGATCGCCGAGGAAGCGAGGAAGGCCGAGACGGCGAGCCGCACCGCGATCGAGCGGCGGCGCAGAGAGAGGAGGCGGAGGAGGGCGGTCATGGGTTGCGACACAGATCCGGACAACCACTCACTTCATCCCCGGCACAGTCGAGCAGCCCCAGGATGATGCGGTGAAGTGGTAGCGAAGCGCTCAACCGGGCCCAGACCTAAACCCGCGCGGCCGGCTGGTTCGGATCCACCAGATAGCCCAATCCCCGCACCGTCTGGATCAGGTCCACGGCGAGCTTTTTGCGGAGCCGTCCGACGAAGACCTCGATCGTGTTCGAGTCCCGGTCGAAATCCTGGTCGTAGAGGTGCTCGGTCAATTCGGCGCGGGAGACCACCCGGCCGGTATGGTGCATCAGGTAGGAGAGCAGCCGGTACTCGTGGCTCGTCAGCTTCACCTGCGCGCCGTCCACGAAGACCTTGCCCGAGCGCGTGTCCAGCGTGACCGGCCCGCAGGCGATCTGGCTGGAGGCGTGGCCGGCGGCCCGGCGGAGCAAGGCGCGCACGCGGGCGAGCAGCTCCTCCATGTGGAAGGGTTTGGTCACGTAGTCGTCCGCGCCCGCGTCGAAGCCGTCCACCTTGTCCGACCAGCGGTCGCGGGCGGTGAGGATGATGACCGGAGTCTTCACGCCGGCGCGCCGCCATTTCTGCAGGACGCTGACGCCGTCCGCCTTCGGCAGGCCCATGTCCAGGATGATCGCGTCGTAGGGCTCGCTCTCGCCGAGATAGCCGCCCTCCTCGCCGTCATAGGCCTTGTCGGCGACGTAGCCGGCCTCCTCCAGGGCAGCGACGACCTGCCGATTGATGTCCTTGTCATCCTCCACGACGAGCAGACGCACGGCTCACTCCTTCGATATCAGCCCGCGGCTTCAGTATTGGCCGGCCACCCGGCCAGTCTTGGCGTCCACCATCACGTGCACGAAGTGCCCGTCCCGGCGCAAGGCGGTTAGCATGTAGACGAGGCCGTCCTCGTGCCGGCACAGGCTGGCGCGCTGGATCTCGGCCCGCGGGATCACCGTGCGGGCGGCGCGGATCGCTGCGACCGGCTCGATCACGCGCTTCTCCGAGACCTCCTCGCGCAGGTCGGCGGCCGAGAGGCACGCGTCGAGCCGCGGGGCCGAGCCGGCCGTGGCCTGGGCGAGGCGCGGGGCGCTCTCGTCGGGCTCCTCGGCCATCGTGCCCGGGCCGCCCGCGACGAGCGCCGCCGCGGTCAGGCTCAGTGCGAGAAGGGCGAGGGCGTGGCGCATGGGCAGGACTTGTGGTCCGGAGGCACTGAATGCGCCCTGAATATCACCGACGGGCGCCGCCGCCGACCGCGCTCCGGGCGGGGCGGTCACGCCGCGGGCGCGGTCCTGGGAGATGGCATCGGGGCGGTTCGGCATCGGTGGTGCGACGGGGCGCGATCGATCGGCGCGGGTGGGATCTGATGTGGCGAGCCTCTACACGCGAGCGGCCCCGCGGTTCCCGCGCGGCGTCAGGTGCGACGGCAAGTACAGCGGCACGTTCAGCGTGAGCAGATCGGAGCCGCGGCCCGGTCCGAGACCGGTTCCGCCCGGTGGCGCGCGCCGGCCGTGTAGGAGGCGACGCCGCAGGTCGCCAGGAACAGCCCGGCCCCGAGAAGGCGGCCGAGATGGGCCAGCCGGCGCGCGGGAGATCGATGCATCGGCCAAGCGCTCATCGCAGGTCCCCCCGCAGCAGGCGCCAGATCTGGCGCACGATCGGCAGGCGGTCGATCCCGAACTGGGCGATCGCGAAGCCCGCAACCGTGACCGCCACCGCGGCGTGGCGCACCCGCCGGTAGAAGCGGGCGAGCGCCCGGTGCTCGATGCGCGCGTCGATCAGCTCGTCGAGGGCGGCGAGCCGGTCCGGGTTCTGGCGCCGGATGAAGGTTCGCCACTCCGTGCCGAAGCGGACGACGAGGCGGTCCTCCTCGGCCTCGTCGCCCGGCTTCTCGCGCAACGCGCGCCGGACGAGACTTTCGCCGAGCCCATCGACGGGCGGCGGCAGCGCGCGTCCGACCTCCTGCCCGAGCGCGTCGAGGGCCGCCCGGCCGCAGGCGGGGCCGGGCGGGCATGGCGTGGGCTGCATGACGTTCCTCCATGGCGCTCCCCCAAGGTGCCCGCGAGCCGCTCCGGGCCGGCCCTCGTTCCCGCTATCGCGCCCTGGGCCGGCGCCCCACGGCGTCGAGGGCGGGCGCCAGGGTGTTGGCGGCGGTGGCGTCGGCCTCGAGGTCGAGGCGGCGGAACACCCGCTCGGCGAGGCCCGGCAGGCCGCCCGCGGCCCGGATCACGAAGCCCGGCACCTCGTCGGCGGCCCGCTGCACCGCGGCGGCGATCACCGCCGAGCCTACCGGCACGCTCAGCACGCGCCCCTTGGCGGCGCCCGCGACGGCGTTCAGGGCGTAGTCGGTGATGCGGGCGACCATGCCCTCGACCATGCCGCGCGTGACGACGTAGCTGAGGAGCGGCGCGAGGCGGGCGATCAGGCCGGTGACAAGACCGATGAGCATCGGCGTCAGCACCGCTTGCAGGGTCTGGGCGAGGGCGACGAGCCAGTCGCCCCAGGGCAGGATCACGGCGGCGTCGGCCGCCAGGGCCGTCCGGGCCGGGAGGAGGCAGGCGAGCGCGGTCGCCGCGAGCGTGAGCGTGCGGAGCATGGAATTCCTCGGCTGTCAGGGCGTGTCAGGGGATGCGCGGCGGGCCCGGCCGGCTCGGGAGTCGCGTCAGGTGTAAGGTGCGGGGCCGGCTCGGAGCGCACCGAGACGGGCCGCGAGGCCCGCGATCAGGCCGGCCCGGGCGGCGACCGGGCGGAGGGCGGGGGTCGCCACGGTCGGATCCAGCACGGCTGCGAGCGGCGCCGCGACCGCGACCGGACCGGCGCCCGCCACCGGCCGGGGCAGCCCCTTTGCGTAGGGCGTGACGAGCTGCTCGGCCTCGGCCGCGCGCCGGCCGCGGATCGCCGCAGGCTTGTCCCACCAGAGCAGCGCGGCGCGGGCGCCCGGGAGATCGCCGGCGTTGAGCCGCTTCAGGAAGGTCGCGCGGGCGAAGGCCGCCGGACCGATGTTGAAGCAGACCGAGACCAGGGCATCGAAGGCGTGCTGGCCGACCGCGACCGTCAGGCCGTCACGCACGGCGGCGACGTAGGCCTCGACGTCGCGCGCGAAGATCGCGTCGCACGCGGCCGCCGTGATGGTGAGGCCGGGCACCACGCGCGGCGGCCCGGCCGCGGAGGTGTGGCCGATGCCGATGGTCCAGACGCCGACGCTGTCGCGGTAGGCGCTCAGGCGCCGGCCCTCGCGCGCGACGAGGACGGCCTCGCCGATGGGGCTGAGATCCATGTCGCTCTCCCGGGGATCAGGGCAGCTGGGCGCCGTGGAAGGCGGAATCGGCCGCCGCCGCGTAGCCGTCCGCGCCGGTGAACCGGGCGAAGACCTCGATCGTCTCGCCCGCCGCCAGCGGCAGCACGGCGTCGAGCAGGAGCCCGGTCACGCCGTCCGTCAGGGGGCTGGCGGCCGCAGCCCGGCCATGCCCGGCCGGGGCACCGCTGCGGTAGAGGCGTGCCTCGAACAGGGTCGGCTGGCTCGTGCCGTTCCGCCGGTAGGTGAGAGCGGCTCCGAACCGGTAGAGCCCGGCCTCCGGCGCCACGAAGCGGTTCTGCGCCGCCCGGAAGCTGCCCTGGTCGTTGCTGTCGGCCTCGTTGAAGGCGACCTTCGTCCAAGTCCCGGCCGGGATGTAGTTGTCGTAGTTCGTCCGGGCGGAGAACTTGGCGAGGTTGGCGATCCGCGCCCATCGCGCGCCGTCGAACCATTTCAGCGCGCGCTCTGTGCTGTTGACGGCGATCTGCCCGAGCGTGCCGGCGCCCGGGTCGGCCGATGCCGGCACCAGGGCCAGCGCCGAGAAGCGCCCGAGAGCCGGGTCGGCGGCCCCGACCGGCGTGCCGTCGAGCCCGGCCGGCAGGCGCACGCGCCCGCTTCCCGCCGCGACGGTGAACGCGGTGACGAAGGCGGCGCCGTCGGCGGAGACCTTCAGGGCGAGGTCGTCGCCCCCGATGAGGCCCAGCAGCGCCCGGGCCGAGAACCCGGTCTGGAAGCTCAGCGCGGCGTCGCGCCCCGTCGCCCGCTTGTTCAGCGCGAGGCGGACATCGCCCGCCTCCGCGCGGGTCTCGTCCCAGGAGAACAGGGCTCCGTCCGCATTGACGGCGAGGCGGTTCTCCGCGTCCGGCACGGCGTTGACGCCGACGCCGGCGAGGTTGCGCAAGCTGCGCAGGGTCGCGGCGAGCGGCGTCCAGCCGGCGCCGGTGAACAGGTAGGCCTCGCCCTCGTCCACGAGGTAGGCGAGCCAGCCGGGGCGCGGGGCGAGCCCGATCCAGACGCCGTCCTGGAAGCAGGCGATCTGCCCGGCAAGGCCCGTCCAGGCCCCGTCGGGAGCGGCCGGTACGAGGTAGCGGTCGCCCTCCGCCGGGGCCGGGGGCGGCGCCGGCCTGTCCTTGTCGAGGCAGGCGATCTGCACCAGGGCGTCGAGGAGGCCCAGCGCCTCGTTGTGGGTGACGTGCTTCTGCGCCTGCGCCGCCGCGATCAGCGGCAGCGCGAGGTTGTGGGTGGTGGACATCGGGGGCTCCTGGGGGCTGTGCGGCGGACGTTGGCGGAGACGGTTCGGGCGTCCTCCCGTGCGGGCCCCGCATTCCACGCGCCCGGTGTTGGCCGGCGGGATGTGCGCATCCCCTTCCACGCTGAGGGGAGAGGCGCGGGGATTTCACCGTCCCTTCAACCCGACTGCACCGGCACCCGGGCCCGGCAGGGCTCCCCCGGTCCGGCGAGTGCGCCGACCTGCGCCACCGCGACCGTGAGCCCCGTCTGGATCGTGCCGAAATCGGCGATCTCGTCGGCGGCCGGGTAGAGCAGCGACGGCTCGGTGGTCCCCGTCTCGCGCAGGGTTCGGCCGTCCGCGCCGAGGATCGCGACGCGGTAGGCCTCCGGCTCGTCCAGCGGGATCTCGACGGGCTCCCAGCTGTCGGCGGCGCGGCGAGCCCGGCGGATCCAGGTGAGGCGGATGCCCGCCGCCTCACGTCGCGCCCGCAGATGCACGGGGCCGAGTGGCCGGAGCGCGCCGAGCCCCGCGGTGGCCGTCAGCTCCGCGAAGGCCGGGTCGCCGGGGTCACGCGCGGCCGGGCCGATGCGGTAGCGGAAGGACCGGCCCGCCTCGTCGAGCCGGTCGATCAGCGGCACCACGGCACCGCCGTCGAGGCGCACGATCAGGCTGCCCGCGGGGGCGCCGCGCGCGGCCGCCGCCTCGCTGTTGCCGAGCCCGCGCAGCATCCGCGTCAACCGCCAAGTCTCGGGACCCGTCAGGGCGGCGCGCGCCGCCGACAGGATCTCGACCGTTCCGTCCGGCGCCACCACCGCGAAGGTGTTGCCGCCGGCGAGCCACGCGTCCTCGTCGAGGCTCGCCAGCGCGCCCGCGTGGCGCAGGGTCACGTCGAGGCGCGCCGCCCGGTCGATGCGCCAGAGGGGCCCGGGCGGGAGTGGGGACAGGGTGCGCCCCAGGCAGGCCGGGTGGTCGAGGGTGCGGTGCAGAGCGAGCGGGCCCTCCGCCGCGGCGCCCCGCCAGACCGCGACCGTGCCGGGCCACGGATCGGCCGCGACGGCGAGCCATTGCAGAGCGGGGGGCTCGCCCCGCTCCACCGGCAGGTCGAGCACCGCGCAGAAGGGCGGACCCGGAAGCGCCGGGGCCGGAACGCTGCCGCCGAGGCGCACGGGCGCGCGCCGGGTCTGGCCGGGACCGTGCAGCGGCACGGCCCGCGTCTCGACGCGGCGGCCTGCCGGGCCGTCGTCGATGCGGGTGACGCGCTGGAGCGCCGGCGTGCCCGCCCGCGCGGCCGGAAGGGCCACGAGGTCGCCGGGTTCCAGGGCGAGGAGCCGGGGGCTCAGCGCGAGGCGGGCGGTGTCGCGGCCCGCGATGGCGCGGTCGAGCACGGATTCGGCCAGCGCCTCCGCGCTCGCGCGCCGGGTGACGACCGCCGCCTCGATCCGGCTCTCGCGGCGGCGCCCGCCGGCCGGGCGCGCCGCGGCGGCGGTGGCGCGCCGGTAGCCGGCGCTCTCCGAGTCGGTGAAGCCGAGCTCGACGCTGCGGGGCAGGACGCTCTCCTCGGCCCGGATCTGGGCGAGCGGCGCCTCGGTCTCGGAGGCGCGCACGAGATCGCCCTCCGCGAGCAGCAAGGCCGTTTCCAGGCGTGGTCCGCGCAGGCGCAGGGTGCCGGCGACCGCCGAGACGTCGAGCCCGTAGAGCTGGGCCAGCGGCTCCAGGGCGGCGCGGGCCGAGAGCGGCCGGTCGATCACGTAGCCGTCGAGGAAGGCGGCCGCCTCGATCCGGGCCGGCGCCTCCACCCCGAGATCGGCGAGGATCACCGCGACCAGCCGGTCGAGGTCGCAGCCCTCGATCCGGCCGGTGATCCAGTGCCCGACCCGCCAGTTGCCGGCGTCGGCCCAGACCGCGTCGGTCTCCGGGAAGGCCGGGAAGGGCCGCGCGTCCCAGGCCCAGACGAAGATCGCGGCCGGATCGACCATGCGCCCGCCGTAGAGCGGCGAGACCGGGTTGTGCGCCTCCGCGAAGCCCGGCGCGGCCGGGTCGAAGCGGGTCAGGATCGCCTCCAGCCCGCGCAGCTGGATCAGCTCGTCGCGGGTGGCCCGGGAGCCCGGCGGCGCGGCGCTCTCGGAGGATTTCGGGTCGGGGAAGACGTTCGGCCCGTTGGTGCCCTTGTCGACTGCCGGCACGCCGATCTCGGTGAGCCAGATCGGCTTGGCCCGCGGCACCCAGGGGCTCGCGCCGGTCTCGACGCCGCCGACGCGCTCGATATGCGGGTTCGACCACCAGCCGACGAGGTCCTTGGCCCGGTAGAGCCAGGGCTTGCCGTAGGCGCCGTCCGTGATCGGCGCACGGGCCTGCGCGGCCCGCGCGTCGGCATCGGGATAGTACCAGTCGAAGGCCTCGCCCTGCCCGCAGGACTCGGTGAGGTAGGCGCGGTCGTAGAGCGTGTCGGCAAGCTCCGCGTCGGCGTGGCCGGGGGCGTCGCGCCAGTCGGTCAGCGGCGGGTAGTAGTCGATCCCCACCGCCGCGATGTTCGGGTCGGCGAAGAGCGGGTCGAGGGGAAAGCGGATCTCGGCGCCACCCGCGCGGACATGGGCGCCGTACTCGGTCCAGTCGGCGGCGTAGACGAGGGGCACGGCCGGGCCGAGGATCGCCCGCGTGTCGGCCGCGAGCGCCCGCAGGGCCTCGACCGCCGGGTAGCCGGCGGCGCTCCGGACACGGGTCAGGCCGACGAACTCGCTGCCGATCACGAAGCCGGCGAGCGGGGTGCCGGCGGCGGCCCAGCCGGCGGCGAGGCCCGCATAGTGCAGCACCTGCCGCCTGTAGCCCTCGGGCCCCTCGAAGAAGGCGGCGATCTGGGCCTCGGCCTCCGCGGTACCGTCCGGGCTCCCCGACGCGTCCGGGGCCGGGTGGCAGGTGATGCGCCCGCGCCAGGGATAGGGCGGCTGGCCGGCGGCCGCCGCGTCGCGCGGGTCCGGCAAGGTGTTGTCGTGGGGCACGTCCATCATCACGAAGGGGTAGAGCACCACCGCAAGGCTCCGCCGGGCGAGCTCGGCCACCAGCCGGGTCAGGCCGGCATCCGAGGGCGTGCCGCCGAAGGCCGGCGTGCCGTCCGGGGCCCGGCTCATCACGGCGGCGCCCGCGCGGGGGATGCCCGCCACCTGCCAGAGGTCGCCGGTCGTGGCCTTGCCCCCGTCCTCGACCTTCGGCACCACGCAGCACGCCCCCGCCCGCAGGTCGTCGCCGAACCACGAGACCACGACGGCGACGCGGCGCAGGTTCGGGCAGAGCGCCTGGAGCGCGTCGAGTGAGGCGGTGACGTCGGTCGTCGCCTGAAGCTGGTGGCGGTTGGCGGGCCGCGTCCGCCCGAAGCCGAGATCGACCGTGACGAGGGCGGGGTCCAGCGCGAACTCGCTCGCCCCCGGGATCAGGTCGACCGCGCGCACGAGCGGCGCCAGCCCGTTGACGGGCCGCACCACCTCGAAGGCGAATTGCGGGATGCGGTTGCCGAAATCGGCGAGCGGCAGACCCTCGAACACGACGTAGGCGAGGCCGCGATAGGCGGGCGCGTT
Organism: Methylobacterium radiodurans; assembly: GCF_003173735.1. Taxonomy (NCBI): domain Bacteria; kingdom Pseudomonadati; phylum Pseudomonadota; class Alphaproteobacteria; order Hyphomicrobiales; family Methylobacteriaceae; genus Methylobacterium; species Methylobacterium radiodurans. The sequence goes on from NZ_CP029551.1 coordinate 917,254, forward strand.
CTCCGGCCCCTCCTTGGCGACGACGAGGGGGTCGGGCGCCTGGTCCGCCCCGCCCCGGTGGACGCGGAGCGTCAGACCGGTCTGATCGAGCTCGCGCCCGTCCGCCCAGATCCGCCGCACGCAGGCGATCTCGCCCTCGCACAGCCCGACCGCGAGGTTGGCGAAGTAGGCGTAGGCGGTGCGGACCGTCTTCTGCCCGCCGCCGCCCTTGGCGCCGCTGCCGGCGCGCTCGACCGTGGTGTTGGCGACCTCGAGCGGCCGCGTCGCCCAGATCAGGGTACCGCCGATGCGCGCGCGGCCGTAGACGCGCGGCACCGGATCGCCCTCGGTCGAGGTGAGTCCCGCGATCTCGGCGAGCCGCGGGCCCTCGACATGGCGCGGGCCTGCGCGCCCGCCCAGCAGCGCCCCGTCGATCGCCCCGCCCGCCGCGGCCCCGAGCACGCGCCCGGCCACGCCGCCGATCGGACCGCCGAGCGCGGTGCCGACGGCCGCCCCGGCCGTGGACAGGATCAGCGTGGCCATGGCGGCGCTCCGGCAAAGGAAGAGAGGGGATCCGGCCGTAGCCGAAAGCGCCCGCGCGACGGGCTGGCACAATGCAAAATTTGCAGATCTGAAGATTGACCCGAGCAACTCAAACTAAAGCTGTCGTTAACGCGGAACGCGGTAGCTCCTCGGATATCTCGGCATATCAACGGCTATCTTCGATGAACCTGCTTTCCCGCGTGAAGATATTGCACAAGATCGCGGCAGTCATTGCCTTGATCGGCATCATCGTCGGCGCCTGCATCTGGCAGGCGACCGCGCGCATGGGCGCGATCGGCGAGAGCTACGACCGCTTCATCGCGCACGACGCGCGGGCGTCGGCGAATGCGCGGCGCATCAACCGACACATCTACGAGATGTACTACGCCGTCTTTCGCACCATCGCGGAGACCGACCCTGATCAGATCCGGCGGGCATCGGAGCAGTTCGAGTCGGCCGTGCCGGGCCTGCGCCAGCTCTTCACCGAGATCGAGGCCGACATGCCGTCTTTTGCCGGGCGGATCGAGGCGGTCCGCGCCAGGGCCGAGAGCTTCATGTCCAGCGTCTCGGAGGCGCGCTCGCTCGGCGAGGCGAACCTCAACGCCGAGGCGGTGGCGCTCGTGCACCGGGACGTCGACCCGACCTTCGCGGCGCTGACGCAGATGGCCTCGAAGCTCGGTGCCGACATCGCGGCCAGCATGGAGGCGGGCGCACGGGACCTCGCCCGCGCGAGCGAGGCCACGCACCACGGCCTCTGGCTCTTCAGCGGGCTCGGGCTCCTCGCCGGTCTCGCGGCTGCGGCGCTGGTCGCCATCCTCGGCATCAGCCGGCCGCTCGCCCGCCTCGTCTCCGTCCTGGAGCGGATGGCGCGGGGCGAGACCGAGGCGGAGATCGCCGCGGCGCGGCGCGGGGACGAGATCGGCGCGGTCGGTCGCGCGGTCGAGGGGATCAAGGCGATGGTGGCGCAGAGGGCCGCCGAGCAGGCGGAGGTCCGCCGCATCGCGGATGCCGCCGCCGCCGAGGAGCGTCGCCGCACGATGACGGAACTGGCCGACGGCTTCGAGCGGGCGGTCGGCGGCATCGTCGGCAGCGTCTCGTCCTCGGCCACCGAGCTACAGGCCACCGCCGAGACCATGACCGCGACGGCGGCCGAGACGGCCGGGCTGTCCGCCACCACCGCCACCGCCGCCGAGGAAGCCTCGACCAACGTCAACACCGTGGCGGCGGCGGCCGAGGAACTCGGCGCCTCGGTCGGCGAGATCGGCCGGCAGGTCGACGGCTCCGCCGATCTCGCCCGTCGGGCGGTCGGCGAGGCCGACCAGGCGGCGGCCCTGGTGCAGACCCTCAACGGCTCGGTGGCGCGGATCGGCGACGTGGTGGCGCTGATCTCCTCGATCGCGGGCCAGACGAACCTGCTGGCCTTGAACGCGACGATCGAGGCGGCGCGCGCCGGCGAGGCGGGGCGCGGCTTCGCGGTGGTCGCGGCCGAGGTGAAGGAACTCGCCAACCAGACCGCCAAGGCGACCGAGGAGATCACCCAGCAGATCGGCCGCATCCAGGGCGCGACCGGCGAGGCGGTCGGCGCGATCGGCGCCATCATGGGCCGGATCCGCGAGATCTCCGGCGTGGCGACCTCGATCGCGGCAGCGGTGGAGGAGCAGGGCGCGGCGACGCAGGAGATCGTGCGCAACGTCTCGCAGGCGTCGGCCGGCACGGGCGCGGTGACCCGGAACATCGCGGGCGTGGCGGGCGCCGCAGAGGAGACGGGAGCTGCGGCCGAGCAGGTGCTCGCCTCCGCCTCCGAGCTGTCGCGCCAGTCCGAGCAGCTCTCGGCCGAGATGAAGCGCTTCCTCGCGACCGTCAGGGCGGCGTGAGATCCTCGGTGCCGGGATAGCGGAACACGCCCGCGAGGTGGCGCCGCCACCAGGGCGTGAGCGCGACCTCGGCGACGCTGGCGCGGTCGTGGGCGTGGATCATCGTGGCCGCCCCGGTCGCGATGGCGCAGTGCCGGGTGGGCAGGTGGGCGCGGAAACGGAAGAGCAGCACGTCGCCGGGCGCCGCCGCGTATCCGGCGAGCGGCCCGGGCACGGGGACGAGGTGGCGCGAGGCCGCCTCCAGCAGCGGCTCGCTGCCGAACGGCGCCGATTCGGCCCAGGTACCCGCATAGGGCGGGGGCGCCTCCGGCTCCGGCCCGATGAGGCCGCGCCAGACGCCCCGCACCAGCCCGAGGCAGTCGCAGCCCACGCCCCGCAGGGCGGCCTGGTGCCGGTAGGGCGTGCCGAGCCAGAGCCGCGCCTCGGCGGCGACGCGGTCGCCCGGGATCGTCGCGCTCATCGGAACAGGCTCCCGCCGTCGAGGGCCGCCTGGGCCGTGCCGGCGACCACGAAGTCGTTGCCCGGCATGTGGGGGAAGCCCTGGAAATTGACCGCGTTGGCGAAGCGGTCGCGGCAGGTGGCGAGGCTCTTGTCGCAGCCGGCGGTGAGCCGGAAGGCGTCCCCGGGAGCGACCGGGCGGGCCGGCACCTCCCAGAGTTCCAGGCGGGCGCCCTCCTGGAGGCGCACATCCGCCGCGGCGCCCGCGTTGGCGCCTCCGATCCAGGCGAGGCGCCCGCCCGTGAACAGTCCGTCCGGAAACGCGCCCGCGAGCGCCACCGCGAGGGTGCCGGGCTCGGGCAGGGCCGCCACCGTGCCGGTCGTGCGGAACGGAGCAGGGTCGACCCGGCAGCGCGCGTCGCCCAGCTCCGCGCCGCAGGTCGCCCGGAAGCTGCGGCCGCGCTCGGCGTCGAGGCGGTCGGCGAGGCCCCGCAGCTCGGCCACGAAGGCGTCGCCCGTGCGCCGGATCTCGCCCAGCGTCCCGACGTCGATGAGGAGGCGGGTCGCGGGCGCGCGCCAGTCGACGAGCCAGGTCTCGACGGTGGCGCCGTCGTAGAGGCCGCCCGCGATGTCCGCCTCGGTGAGGCCGAGCGCGGTGAGCGCGCCCGCCACATCGCCGCCCGAGACCGCGAAGCCCAATTCCGCGCTGGCCTCGGCGGCTTCCAGCCCGGTGTGGGCGGCGCAGGTCAGGCCGTCGAGGACGAGGTCGCGGTCGTGGTCGGTGAAGCCGAGGCGCACGCCGTCGCGGCGGGCGAGCGTCCAGCAGCGGCAGAGGGTGGTGACGCCCTCCGCGAGGTGGGCCGCGAAGGCAGGGGGCAGGTCGCGCATGGGTGCCTCCTCAGGGGACGATCTCGACGAGCGGCACGCGCGGGATCTCGCCGGCCGTGAAGGCTTCGAGGTTGACCGTGAGGTCGTCGGTGTCGAAGCGGACCGGCACGTCGAAGGCGAAGCCGGCCGTCACCGCGGCACCCGGTCCCGGGGCCGTGGCCAGGGTGACGAGCCCGGTGGTGACGTCGCAGGTGAAGCTCCCCGCGGCGAGCTCGCGGCCCGCCACCGCCACCCGCACGCTGCCCGCGACCGGCTTGGCGACGGCCCGGCGATAGGCGGACCCGCCGGTGCCGTAGGTCTTGGCGAGGGGGAAGGACGTGCGGACCCCGTCGCCGAGGCCGAGCGGCTGATCGGTCGCCCCGGGCTCTCGGCTCGGTGGCCCCGAGCGGCAATCGATCCGGTCGCGGTAGCGGAAGCCGTGGAGCCGGCCGCGGCGCTCCTCGAAGAAGGCCAGCACCGCGTGCAGCGCGTCGAGGCTGCGGACGCCGAAGCCGGCATCGTAGCGGCGGCGCGAATCGGCCCAGCGGCTGTTGCGGTGCTCGCGCCCGGAGGCCAGCGTGACGATCTCGGTGAGCCGCACCGGGCCGCCGCTGCCGCGCAGGGAGACGTCGAGGGGGAACAGCACCTCGTGGAAATCGGCGGGCATCGGGGCCTCCCCAATAAAATCCCTCAGAGCGCGCGCTGGCCGCGGGCGACCGCGCGGGCGAGCTGGGCGGCGACCTGCGCCTCGGAACGGCGGAAGGCGCCCGGGTCGGGCGTCGCGATGGTGACGTTGACCGAGACCGGCCGGGCGGGCGCCCCGCCCGCGACGCCGAGGCGACCGTCCGGCCCGCGGCGCAGCGGCAGGATCGCCTCGGGGCCGGCCTCGCCCATCAGGCCGGTGCCGCCGCGCATCGGGAAGTAGGTGGGCGCGGCCACGATCCCGCCCTCGGCGAAGGGGCGCACGCGGCCCCCCTGCACCACGCCACCCCGGGCGAAGGCCGTGGCGGAGGTGCTCAGGAGCTGGCCGACGAGGCTCGTCACCCCGCTCTGGACCGGCTTCAGCGCCGCCTTTACGGCGGCGCCCGCAAGCTTGCCGCCGAGCGAGCCCAGCAGGCTGTCAAGTTGGCGGCCGGAGCCGAGGCTGCCACTGAGTGCCGTCGAGAGGCTGCGCCCGAAGCTCTTGGCCAGCCCGTCGAGCTTTTCCAGCTGCCGGATCCGGATCGTGTTCGCGCGGTCAGTGTCGTTCTCGGCCATGTGGCGGCTCCCTCAATCGGTGCGCGTGTCGGGATGTGCGGCGATCAGCCGGTCGAGGGCGTCCCGGTCGAGGGCCGCCGGGCGACGCGGCAGGGCGGCGGACAGTTCGCGGGGCGTGGCTGCCCAGAAGTCGCGCGGGCGCCAGCCGAGGCGTCCGAGCCCCAGCGCCAGCGCCGCGTCCCACGGGAAGGCGGGCCAAGGGGCGGACCCCGGGCCCGGCGCGCTCCCGCCCGTGGGTCTCAGGGGCGGGGCGGCTCATCCGGTGTCTCCTCCGGCGGCTCCCCGAACGCGGCGACCAGCGCCTCGCCGACGGCCGCCGTCACGGCGTCCAGCCGCCCGGCGAGCGGCAGGCGGGCGACCGCCCGGTCGTCGAGGTCGTGCCCGCCCCCGCGCAAAGCCGCGCCGAGCAGCGCGATTAGGTCGCGGGCGGCCAGACGCCCGCCGGAGAAGCGCTCGGCGAGGCCCGCGAGGTCGCCGGCCTGCAGGGCGTCCTCCAGCTCGGCCAGCGCCCCGAGCGTCAGGCATAGGGTGAACCGCTCACCCCCGAGATCGAGCGGCACCTCGCCGCGGCGGCGGTTGGCCATTGGGTCAGGCCGCCGCGAAGGCGAGGAGACCTGCCGAATCCAGGCTCATGTCGAAGGTGACCTCGCCCGCGTGGTCGCCGCGGTATTCGAGCGCCGTGATCTGGAACGGACCCTCGATCGTGCCGAAGCCTGGCACCACCACCTGGAAGGTCTCGATCAGCCCGTCGAAGAAGATCTGGCGCAGCCGAAGGTCGGAGGCCTGATCGCGGAAGACGCCCGCGCCAGACACCGCGGCGCGTCGCACGCCCGCGCCGGCCAGCAACTCGCGCCAGTGCCCGGCTGAGTCGGCGTTGGTGACGTCCACCGTCTCGGCGTTGAAGGCGATCTGGCGGGCGCGCAGGCCCGCCACTGTAAGGGAGAACGAAGTTGGTCCGCAGAACCGACCGATTCCAGCGGTTTTGAGCCTGAAGTTGGTCCGCAACTTGAGGCATAGTTAGCCCGCATCACTATGATTTCCGCCAATTAGCTTCTCCTCCTGCCAGAGCCTGCTCTCCGATCGCCTCCGAGCCTGGGCCAATACAGCTCCTGATGGTGACGTCACACGCTACGATCGGCGGAAGCACAAGCGTCATGGCACGGCCACCTCAGCGCTCGGCTTTAAAGGAGGCTCGACCTCTCGAAGGGGCCCTCAGTCTCGCGCGGCGTGTGCCTAGATCTAAATCGGGGCTTAGCTCGCTGCTCACATTGAGCGACACCTGTGCTGTGCCGATGCGTCCATAAACACGGTAGAGACCTGTAGGGTGGCTTGGACGCGGTGCAGGGGGGGCGCACCGGCTGGCGTGGTCGCCTGGGCGCAGACCGGACAAGCTGCACGCCGACGAGGGTTACGAGCATCGTCGCTGCCTGGACGGCAGCCGCTGCCGGCGCGAGTGCCGAGCCTGCAGCATCACGCCGCGGATTGCCCGTCGCGGCATCAAGAGCAGCGAACGGCTGGGTCGCTATTGCCGGATCGTGGAACGGACGCTGGCGTGGATCACCCGCTTCCGCCGCCTCACCATCCGCTATGAGCGCCGCGCCGACCTCCATCTCGCTTTCAGCGCGCTCGTCTGCCAAGCTAAGGCCAAACGGCTTTGTCCCTGAGTCTTAATGAGCTTGCCGGCAGGTAGAGCCGTCGCGCGCCCACGCTTGGGATTTCGGCGTCCCTCGCTCAGGTCGCGCGCCCGATTCGAGAGTCTAAGCCGCCCTTCCCGGTCCCATCGCCGCCGATAGAGATTCGCGCTCCCGACGCCCCAGCTCGGCAAGGATGGCCGTCGTGATCTTCGAGATGTGTTGGCCTACCATCTCTGCAGCTCCCTCTACGTCGTTCGCTTTGCATAGCTTGACGATCATTCTAATATCTTTGAGATATTCGTCCTGACGTCTCTCATCCCTCCATAGGCATATGAGATATTTGCTGAATCGTCGAATGGTGATGCCGATGCGCTTGAGATCACTCTCGTTATCTACGCAAGCATACAAATATATGAGAGCTTCGACATTGCTCTTCAGTTTCGGCCTGATTTGATCGGACGCCTTGCATGTCCTGATTGATCTGTTGCATCGAGATAAATATGGATTGAGCGTCCGGCGGGCGCTACAGCGTATTGCGGCCATCTCGAGCCGCAATCGCTGCTGGCCGAGCGTCATCACCTCATGTGCATGGAAGTTCACTGCATCGTGTTCATACGACGCCTCTTTTCGAACGAGGCTCTCGTCGCGGAGTTGGGATATGATCGCGGTCGCAGTCGGGACGCTCACTCCATAATGCTCGACGATGGCGTCCGGGTATAGGATCTCGCCATTTCTGAGCCGGCCGTCGACGATCGCCTCCCGGATTTCATCTGAAGCCAGTATCATCATTCGACGATCGCTGTGATTGTAAAAGTCCTCGTCCTCGTACCTCATATCGTTTCCCTGCATGCATGTCGAATGGTCTTTCTAGGGGATTTTCGAGATGATTATTCTGCGTAGGAAGATCGTACTTTATCCATATCTCCGTGTATCGACATCCGGTTTCGCGGGACCACGTCCCCACCCGCCTTGTCACACTCGGTGAGTCCGACGCTGGGCCTGATGAGCGCGGCCTTATCGGAGAGACGTGGCAGTGGGCCGCTCGGCGGCTCCCGTACTGAAATCCGGAGTGCGAGCCGTGACCCGAAAGGGACGAGACGGTCCTCGGTCTCGGTTTCAGCCCCGTCGAAGGGCGCCTCGGGGTGGATACCGTTCCGAATGGGCTCGTTCACGGTACCGCCAAGTTCGGTAGGGGTACGCCGTCATGCCGGATTGGGCCGAGGCCTGCATGTAGGAGACCCTCGCGGCCCCGGTGACGCTGGAGAGCGTCCGCAGGTACCGCCGGTACCAAACCTTTCGCAGCTCGGCGACCACATCCCCCGGCTCGTGCCGCTTCGTTCCCATCTGTCCGTGTACTTCAGCCGTCGGCGGCGAACAGGTCGAGTTGGCCAACGGAGTGGTGCACGCGCGTCCTCGGCTTGTTTGGCGTCGCTGCGGGCGACACCGGCAGGTGTAGATGCGTACGACCATACAGGACGGCGCCGACGATCTCGTGGCGATCGCCGCGACGGAAGGCGTTCATGGAATGCGCGCCCGACCGTAGGATCTCTTGGGTTGGCGGCTTCGAAGAGGGCAAGTTGGAGAGCGCCTGCAGCAGTTCGGGGAGGCCTACGGCCTCGACGTCGCGAGACGGGAACTCGAAGACCTGGACCGTCCAGGTATGCTTCACGGCCGAGACACTGGTGCGAGCGAATGGATTTACGGCACACGCCGTTCCCGGATCTCGCACGAAGGCGGCCAGCAGCGCGCGCTCCGGTAGGTGGGTCGCAGCCAGGATGGCGTCGGCGAGTTCAGTCTGCGTCATCGCCAGCGGATCTGCCATCAGCCGAGCAGAAGGGCTGCCAGGAGCCCAGCGAAGAAGAGGCTCGACGAGGCGAGAACGGCGAAGATCTCGCGGTGATCGTGGACGATGGCGCGGGAGGCGACGAGTATGGCAGCGGCCGGATGAGGTTCGATCCGTCCACCCTCACGCCCAAAGCTTGACGGTTCGGAGGCGGCCCGGTCCGATCAGATAGCCTGCGCCCGCTCTGTCGCTGCCATGCCACAGGTTCGGGAAGCGTCGGTCGTAGGATGCCATGACCGGCGCACGGCCGGCCACGGAGCGGACAAGCTCTGCCCCTTCAGGACAGCCAAAGAGGTTGCACGGAGCGCCAGAGATCGAGCTCAGGTCGGTCGTCCGCCGTAGCGGGAGAGGTCGATGGTCTCCGGGCCACCGGCGAACAGCGTCGCGCTCACGCGCCGGATGGCGGGTTTACTCGCGACTTTCAGCGCACCGTGCAGGAGACGGATGCCGAGCCGGGTCCTGGGTTCATCAGCTTCGGCGCGAGCTTGGGAACACCCTGTCCCTTCTCGACCAATGGACGCATGATCCGTTCATAGGCGGACGCGGCGTCGACGACGCTGTGGGCGCGGGCCGGAGAGCATTCCGACGGGGCGGCCGCCAGTTCGTCGGCAGCCTAGCCAGAGATGGCCCCGCGTCCTGTCGCGGCGAAACGTTGCCGCGACAGGGCGCAGGACGGCGGGCCAGCGCGGAAACATGGGTGCGGATCGAAGGGGCGGCTTTCGCGCTAGGCGGGACGCGTTCTATATCCGTTCGCATGTCCTTGGTCCTCAACCGCCAGTTCCCAGCTCCTGCCGACTGGCAGGCTTTCGAACGGCTGTGCTTCGATCTGTTCAAACGGTTGTGGCGGGACCAGAACACGCAGTTCAACGGTCGAAGCGGGCAACCTCAGGCCGGTGTCGACGTGTACGGCGAGAGCCGGGAAGACGGACGATTGAACGGCGTCCAGTGCAAAGGCAGAGATGGGGGCTACGGTGCCTCGCTGACGGTCGCGGAGCTTCGGAGTGAGGTCGAGAAGGCCAAGACGTTCGTTCCGAGCCTAGATGTCTTCATTCTCGCGACCACTGCGCCAAACGACGTCAGGATCCTGGCCGAGGCCCGCGAGTTGAAGAAGGCGCATCGCGCGGCAGGCCTGTTCGACGTCGAGGTCTATGCTTGGGACACGCTCAAGCAACATGCCACCGACTATCCGGACATCCTCCAGAAGCACTTCCCCGATCTCGCGCCCCTCGATCTAACCGCGGCGATCGGAGATCTGGACGACAAGATTTCCAGCGGTATGGATTCGATCCGCGCGGACATCCTCCCGATCGGCATCGACACCAGCCGTCTTCTCTCGCGGTTCGATCGGCTCGAAGCCAGCATCAACCGCAACAAGGATGCGGTGGAAGACCAGCTACATCTACGCATCAGGCAGCTCTGGAGCTTGGTCGAGGACGGAAACGCCAAAGCCGCGCGTGTCGCATTGGAACGCTTGAAGACGGAGAACTGGCCGACCGCATCCGCTCGAAACCGCTACCGCCTGCTGGGCAACATCGCCGCCGCCGACTTGGCGCTTCATGAGGTCGATGCCGCGGTCGTGGGTTTCAAGGCGGCACATGCACAAGATCCGATGCATCCCGGCGCGCGGGCTATTCTCGCCACGGCTCATCTGCTGGAGGGCGAGAGCGCTTCCGCCTATGCTCTGGCCATGGCCGTTCTCACGGAAGATCCGACATCGGAGCAGGCCGTGATGGTGTCGATCGAGTCGGCTCCCGAGGAGCTGCCGGTCGACGAACTTCTGGCGAAGATCCCGGAGAACTTTCGTACCGACGCCGACGTGCTCGTCGGCCTGTCGATCCGGTGTCGCGCCATGGGCGACGCAGACCGGGCGCGCGCTCTCGCCGAGCAGGCGCTTGCCCGCGAGCCCGGGAACTGGCGCGCCCAGTCTGCGCTTGCCGAAGTTCTACTGGAGCCGATCTTTGCCGATCCTGACGCCGTGGTCCTGAAACGGGTGACCGCATCGGCGGCGAAGGCGGACTTCCAGCGCGCGATCTCGCTCCTGCGTTCTGCCTGGTCGCACATCAGGTCGCACGACACCGCTCGCCGTGCCGTGCATCTCTGCGCCAACTTCGCGAACGCGCTCTATCTGGCAGGATTGAGCGAAGAGAGCGGACGCGTCGTCGACGAAGGTCTCGCCATCGCCCCCCACTACGCACCACTCCTTCGAAGGGCGGCGCTTCGGGCGGTGATGGGCGGAGATTGGGCCAGCGCCCTGAACTACATCGCGTCGATCGGAGAGAGCGACCGCGAACTCGACGACGAAATCCTGATCTTCGACGGATTGCTCCGTTCGGGCGATGCCGAAGGTGCTCACGCCAAGGCAGTCGCCCTCTACGGAACTCTGGAGGATGCCCGAAAGAGAGGGGCCGTCGCGGCTGTTCGGGTCGAGGCGGCGTCGGCGCTCGGAGAAGGCCGTGCCGAACTCGAAGCTATGCTTCGAAGCCAGCCGACGGCGATCCTGCTCCGTCTCGTCGGGCTCGACGTAGCCGCTCTCGAGAAGGACGAGGAACTGAAGCGGAGGCTGCTGGACGAGATTGGAGCGCTTCAGCCGACTTTGGTCGACGTGAGGGATCGCGTCCATGCGGCCGAGGCCTACTTCAAGGCTCGCGACTACAGCCGGGCGGCCGATGCATTCGCGGGCCTTCACCCCCTGGATCGGGACACCCCGATTCTACGCCACCGCCTTCAGGCCCTTCTGGCCGCGGATCGGCGCCGGGAGGCCCGTGAACTGTACGAATCGGTCGCCGACGCCGTTCGTGAACTTCCGGACTATCTCGCCATCGGCGCCTCCATCTTCGAACGTATCGGATCGCTTCCGGAAGCGCGGCGCCTCTACGAGAAGCAGTTCAAGCGGGACGACACCGATCTCTCCAAAAGACTGCGTTGGTTATCGATCCTGGAGCGACTCGGAGATCCGCGCGCCGCCGAGCGCTATCTCGCATCGGTGCCACCGAACGTCGCCGGATCCCCACGCGAGCTGATCGGTCTCGCACAGGCGATCGATCGGCACCTCGGGACACCGAAGGCGCTCCACGTTGGCTATCGCGCTCTTCGAGCGGGATTTGGGGATCCGCAGGTCCATCTCGGCTATGCGGTCGGCCTGTTCTTCCTCGGGTGCGGGGCACGGACGAAAATCGTCGCGCCCGAGACCGTCGGCTCCGACACGGCGGTCGTGCTGACCTCGGCCTCCGCACCGAAGCTCGTCCGCATCATCGAAACGGAGAACTCGCCGGCGCTGGAGCGGGACGAGATCGCCCCTGGCAACACGCTGGCGAATCGTCTTCTGGGAATGAGGGTCGGCGACGAAATCGAGTTCGGAGGTTTGGGGCCGGAGGTCCCGACGTACCGTATCGAGCAGATACTCGACAAGTTCCTGTTCGCACACTTCCGAACTCTCGAGCGCTTTGGAGCGCTGTTCCCAGACAACAAGGCCTTCGGCACGTTCTCGATTGATGAAACGAAGGGCCCTGATGGATTGGAACCGCTGCTGGAACAGGTCCGCCGCAGAGCCGAGTCCCTGACTAAGCTTGAGGAATTCTATCGTACGGGTGGCGTGCCGCTGCCGATGATTGCGGAGGTCGCGGGCGCCAATCCCGTAGAAGTCTGGGATTCGTTTCGCGCACAGCGGGACATGCCGCTTCTCACGGCGACCGGCGTGGCGGAGGAGTATGCGAACGGTGAAGCGATACTCGAATCCCGTGGCAGCTGCGTCGTCGACCCCCTGACCCTTCACGCTCTGGTCTCGCTCGGCATCTCCGAGCCAGTCTTCGCGGCGTTCGACAGCGTCGGTGTCACGCAGACCGCGGTCGATTTTCTGCGTCGGATCGTGGTCGAGCGGACCACGGACCGCGGGACCCGTCGTGGAAGGCTCGGCTGGGACGGCGAGCGGTACCGAATGTACGAGCTGACCGACGAGGACATCGAGCGTCGTATCGCGAACGCCGACCACGTTCTGGACGTCGCTCTCACCCGATGCCGCCTGGTACCGGCCGAGGCGCCGGGACGGTTGTCGGATCCTCGGGGCCGGGAGATCGTCGAGCGGTGGCATCCCGCCTTCGTCGATACCGTCTACGCGGCCCAGGGCACTGGCGCGCCCATGCTGGCCGACGATCAAGCCTACCGCAGCCTCGTACGGGAGACGTTCGGCGTTGATGCCGTCTGGTCCCAGGCGGCACTCTTGCGGGCCCGACGAGTCGGATCGATCACGTCCGACGCCTACGCGGACGCGGTCGACGCCCTGGTCGATGCAGGCTACGCCTTCACCATGATCGGCTGGCAGAACATCATCCACCAGCTGGACAGAACCGGATGGCGCGTCGACGATCGCACCGACCGCTATCTCGAACTGCTGGCACTTCCCAACAACGATCCTGCCTCTTTGCGCAATGTTCTCGGCGGCCTGTTTACGCATGCGATCGGCATGGCTCCCGGGGAGCAGGCTCTTCAGGATCTGGTTTGGGCGGTCTTCGACGCGTTTTTACGCAGCGGCTCGGACCGGATCGAAGCGGTGGCACGCACCACAGTCCTGGCAACGCGGGACGCTCTCATCCCGATCGTCGCACCATTCAAACCTCTGCTGCTGAAATCGACCGGAATCGTCCCGCTCTCTGCAATCCAGAAAGGGCGGCAGGAGTCTGCCGAAGGCGTCGCACGTGAAATTGCCGGTATGATCGCCGGGTGGTCCAAAGCTCGAGGCTTGGAGCGACTGGCGTAGAAGCCCATCAGACGGGATGACCGCCTCGGAGGATACCCTGTCGTTCGGCGAAGCTGTGGACCCGATCGCACGCGATGTCGATTACGAGCGTCCTGGCCCCCCATGATCGCCAGTTGCCGGATCCCTCGCGAGGCCCTTTCAACCCACAGGTTGCATCAAGCTCCTCAACGCGCCGATGTGCGCCCGCAGCCTGTCCTGCGAGGTGTTCAGGCTTTCGGCGAACGTGTGATCGCTTATGACATTCATGTCGTAAGCCTGAAGGCTTACCTCCGCGAAACGACCGGTGCGCGAAATCGGAGTCTCGTCGAAGACGAAGAAATCCGTCCGCCTGTTCTCGTCGATGCGCCATTTTTCCGAAGGTTTTGTATTCGGAACTCCTCTGACGCGCGATTGTTGAATGCGTCCGTCGGAGCCGTTGTGTAGCTGCCAACTCAATGCCGTGATGCTCACGCCGTATTCCTCGGTCAGCCTCGAAACAGCTTCAGGCCCACCTCCGTATTCGAAATACTTTCGTGTCACTGCGGCTTTCGGGGCCAGGAGCTCGGCGGCAAACGCATTGACGCGCATTTCGACGAGATCGGTCAAGGATTGCGCATTTGCCGTGAGATCGGAGTAGCGATTAACGCGGAGACGAGCGAGATCGTCGCTCGGATCCCAGAGGAGATGTCCTAACTCGTGAGCGACAGTCATGCGGCGTGTCCACACATTCGCATTGATGCCGTTGAGGTTCACGACGATCCCGCGCGTACCGCCGTTCTCGATCGTGGCTCCAGCGAAATTGACGGGCATTCTCAGCGGGACCACGGGAATGGCCAGTCGGTCCTCCACTTCGGGGAGCAAGGCGTGGATGGGTTCCTCCGCCTCGTAGCCGAGAAGGCGCCGCGTTTCGTGAGCCAGATCGGCTCCCTGCTGCCAAGCGGGAGGCCAAGCGACGTCGCGCAGTGCCCGCGGTCGGAAGCCGAGCCGGGTGATCGCGCGAGAGCGGGAGGCGTCGAGTTGCGCCTCCAGACGGGATTGTTCGCCTATGACCCATGCGGCTTCGAGAAGACCGAGCACCAACGTCGGCGAGAGGGACGCCGTCGGCACCTTCTGGAGTTCGCGCATGCGGACGCCGAGAGAGACGTCGCCTCCGCCGTTCTCGACGAACCCTATGCGGAGAGGATCGAGTGCGAGCGCCCGCGCGAGGCGTGTCAGGACCGTCATCGGCATGCTCCGACGTCCGGCCTCCGCCGCCTCAATGTCGGCGACCTGCAAGCCCGTGGTCCGCGCCAGTTGCTGGACCGAGATCTGAACCTCCTCGCGGCGCTCCCGCAAGACGGGGCCGACTTGGCAGCCGCGATGTATCAGCGGCACCGTGACGCGATCCAGAAGCTCGCGCAGCACCGTCCAGCCGAAAGCCTCGCGCGCTTGCGCGGCTGTGAGGACCAGACCGCCCTCGCCTTCGGACCAGAACGACAGGTCGGTGTGCGTACGGACGAACCGCTGCGTCGACGCGCGGGCGTGTTCCTCGACGCTCAACTCCGCGTCGTAGAAACCGAAGATATCGATGAGATCTCGGGGATCGACGGTTTCGGATATGGCACTCATAACCAAACAACGTCCTCTTCACCGGCCGCGAACGTCATGGGTTTATTGCTTTCGCCGAAGCGCATGTATCCGACGCTATAACCTAGCGCCTGCAAACACCGCGCCGCGTCATGGAGCTGCTGCTCGGTAGCGGGCCCGTAGCGTCCCGAGGCGCCATTGATCAGAACCCGGTCGTCGGTGAGATACCAGAGTTCGCCCCCGCAATGGGCGTTGCCGCCTCCTGTCAGGTTCGTATGTTTCACCTGTCCCAACCGACGCGCTTGTCCGAACGGACCCTCCTCAAGACCGTGGGGACAATCCGTGGGTCCAATGACCCAAAGATATCTGCCCACGAGCGTCTCCTCCTGGGTCGTCGGCACTCGGACGATGGTCACGGGCTCCCGCACTGGACCGGCCAGAAACCGCATACCGTCGGCGAGCGTCATCTGAACGCACTCGTCCGGATCTCGCGGCGCCCGCTTCGGGGGGATCGCTGGGTATACTCCACGGAAATCACCGAAGTTCATGATGCGTTCGGTTCGAGGAATGGTCACCGCGAACGCCTATCACAGATTGCCGCGGGCTTGTTCCGGCCGCCCGTCCGCGACGTGTCGGTTTCCCCGTGATACCCGCCCAAGCATCGGAAAAACGGACCAGGGCAAGCAGCGCGCGGCGCCCACATGTTCGAGCTCGTTGAACCGAATCGTCGCTGCCGAGCGATAGATCGCCAACACCGCGAATGTCTTCATGCGATATCGCAAAGCCTGAGGCGACGCCGAGCTAAGCCATGTATCATTTCCCTGCGGCGTCGCCGGAAAACAATTCCGATCGAGGGCTGGCTCTGAGGCGCGATCGGCGGCCGCCTTGACGGATAGCCCCACGAAAGACGGACCTCGGACGAGGCGGCGCCGAACCCCTCGTCGGGGAGACCTTTCCTCTCGGCCCGATGCGGAGTCAGCGGTAGAGTCCTTCCGCCTGCAGGCGAGCGAGCAACTCCCCGGCCCGCGCTTGTGCCGCGACAGCGCCCGTTCCGTCCTCGAAGCCGTACCCGAGCATCGGTGATAACCTCCGTACCGCCCGGTCCATCGCAGAGCCCTGCCACAGAATCAGCACCTCGCGGTCGATGAGGTCCGACAGGAAGTACCACAGCGTCATCATGAGGCCGAGCGACGGTCGCTCGGCCCATTCCGCCATGATACCTTTGGCAATGCGTTCGAGCCGGCGCATGGTTGCTTGCCGCTTCCGCGGAGCCAAATCGTCGAACGGTTCCAGACAAGCGATGCGGAGGTTCTCGCGCAGCTCGGCGACGTCGGCCTCGGCTCGCGCGGCCAGGGCCAGATCGGACGGTACGAAAGCGCCCGGTATCTGGCAGAGCGCGAACAGCAGATACGCGGGTAGCGCGAGTTCCAGGCGTTGGCGGTCGGTAAGGATGGCCATCCCGTGATCCGTGGCGGATCCGATCGGGATAGGCAACGCCGTCCACGCTCGGTCGGCCCGTATGGGCCCGACCGAGCGTGGACGGCAATGGGCGCTCGTCTTGGTGGCGCTGCGTACGCGGCGTTCGGAATGGATCCGGCCAATTCCGTCGGTCGCTCCTGCTCGACGATCCGCTCACGTTGATGTTCGCGATCGGACGAGCCACGCTCGGAGCGTAGTGGGCGCGGTCGCTGGGCTCTATCTATGCTCGACCGCTACCCGACGGGATGCGTCCATCGGGGGAGCGACCCGGCCCGAAGAGACCTTTGTCTCTCCGGGTGAGGGACGGGCGCGACGTCTCCGTCCCCATCCCGGCCCTATCTAAGAGAAGAGAGAATCTAGGACTCTGTTTTTTCTATTGGAGGCTGGATGGCGGGACCGCAACCGTGTCCACAGGCCGTCCCCGCCGCCACGGCGTTAAGAGGGCTTTAACAGGTTCGCTCTAATGTCCGGGATAGGCTCGGCCCCAGAAGGCCTTGGATGCGATGACCGCCCGAGAGGCGTGCCCGCGTCCCGGATTCTCCCACGTGCCCGGATTCCGGGTCGTTGGCCGGCGCACCTGTTGAGCGCGGAGTCGATGGCCGGGACGGAGCCGGCGCTGGACCGTGCCGCCGGGCCGTCCTATCCACATCTATCGACTCCCCTGACGGCCCCCGGTGGACAACTGGGCCATCGTCGAATGCCAATTCCGCCCCGGCCGCGACCTCGAATATGCGGTGGAGGTGGCTTGTTCGGCCCAATGTCCCCGAGGGCTCGATAGAGTCCCTATTGATAGCGCATGACGGAGGAACCCGGCAGCCGGACGCCG
Organism: Methylobacterium radiodurans; assembly: GCF_003173735.1. Lineage (NCBI taxonomy): Bacteria > Pseudomonadati > Pseudomonadota > Alphaproteobacteria > Hyphomicrobiales > Methylobacteriaceae > Methylobacterium > Methylobacterium radiodurans. The sequence goes on from NZ_CP029551.1 coordinate 934,292, forward strand.
AAGCTGGGCTGCGTCGGATGGTCGGCAAAGACCGCTTGGGCGGACGCGCTCGGTCGCGATCCCGAATGCTGCCGCAGTGAGGCGAGTGTTTCCACCTGAAGACACACGGATGCCCGCATTTCGAGGAACGCTGAGCATCATCCGAGGTTTCGGCGCGGTGAATTCAGGCTCGGCTATCCAGATGTCCGAACGAATCCGTCAAACTGATTCTGTCGAAGCCCTGTGGCAACGTGTAGCCACTCGCGATGGTCATCCCCAGATCGAAAATCCATTCGTCGTTGCTTCCGAATAGGCGATCGAAGTAGCCTTGCCTTTCGAGATCGTAGGTGTGGACGTCGCGGCGGGCTTCTTCCAAGGTGAGATAGCCATACGACATCGCCTCAATGGCGTTACGGATCCGCACGCGACGGGCACTCAGGACCGGAGGCATGACGTCCCTGCGAAAACGTTCGCGAAAGACTCTGTGGCTCAGCGCCTCGAGATCCAATTCGTCCAGTCCTCCGAGAACCTCGGTCAAGGGCTTCCAGACGGGGCGTGGTTCGAAAGGCACGACATTGTCTTCAATCACCGGAAACAAGGATTTGAAGGTCAGGGGTGAGCGATCGTTGAGCCAGATCGCCGCCGTTCGGTCATCCCACATGTCCATCGGCTCCAGCAGCGTTCTAAATGGAGGGAACTCTCGCAACCATCTCGCGGCATCCGTCGGTCGCCAGGGCGTAAGGAAGTACCCCGTCGCGACGAGCGGCTTGTTCCAATCGGGAAACGCCTGTCGAACGCTCGTAGGCGGCTCGCCGGACAAATCCTGCGCGAGCATCGTCGCGAGTCCCGCGCGGACCTCGGCCGGTACCAGGGTCGGATCGGCATACTCCGCGATGGTCTCGCGCACCGGTGCCCAGTGAAATGCCCCCCGAAGCTCGTCGAGGATCGGCGAGGCCGTCAATGGCCTGTCCCCTTCGATATGCGCCTCCAGATGCGGAAACGGTCTGCGGAGGCCCTTCGCGTAGGCCCGCAGGAGCGGGCGGATCACATGGTTCAGGCGTTCCCGAACGGTGTCGCGACGCTGATCCTGCGTTACGGAGGACCGAAACACGACGAGGTTCGAGGCCGGGCTGGTGCCGGTCCTCGGACGGGCCCGGCCACGGGTGTCTCCCTCGATCGGCCGCTCGGTCGATTCGGTGATGCTCGGCACGCCGGCCGCCGAGTCCCGCTGGGAAAAGTCGTCGCTCAACGCAACCTCCTGGAGGTCGATCCTCGATTCACGAGAAAGTCCGCCGGCACTTCGTCTTACGTGACGGCATCGGGTGTGGTCTTCAGGGGGAGGCCGGATGCGGGCGTCAGACCAGCACGATCGCGCGCAGCTTCCGCGCCGGGAAGCGGCGATTCGACCAGTCGTCCGGATCCGGCTGGCCGCCGGGTGTCACGGTGCCGGCATTGCTGAACATGTTGACGCTGGCGGCCACCAGAGTGATGTCGGCGCGGCCATCCGGAACGCCCGGACCTACGGACCGATACGCCTTTTCGAGCGTGATGCCGACATGTCCGGCTTCGGCGTTACGAATGGCGTCGAAGACGGAGGTTGCGTACGCGCGAACGCTCGGCTCCTGTCTGAACGCTTCGACGGTCGGGAGATCGGCCGGACGCAGATTGACGAGCGGGCCGCAAATCTTCTCGTCGTGCGGCGGTCCCATGTAACGCAGGTCCGGGATCGCGAATGGCCTCGGCCAGCGATTCTTCACGAGGATGGCGCCGAGATCGGCGAGAATGAAGCGGTCGCATTCCGCGAGAACGAGCACGGCAGCCGTCTCCCACGCCCAGAGAGCTTGCATCAGCAAGCCGGCAAGGTAGGTTTCCGCCCTGCCGTCGTCGTTGTGGAGGTGCCGCAGTGCATGGTAGTGGCCGATCCAGGCCTCTTTCGTATCGATGGCGTTCAAGACGTCGTTGGATGCCGCTGCCAACCGGCCCAAGACGCAGACCCTGGCAACGTCCAGGGCTTCCTCCGTCACCTGATCGAAGTGGAAGATGGCCCGCAAGCGCTGCATGAAGGCTTCCGGGTCGGTTACGCGAACCGGAGTTCCGAGCGTACCCTCGTCGCGGACCGGATCGGGAGCGTAGCGGACGTAGGGTAAGGGCACGATCTCGTCGGATAGAGCAGCCAGGGTGCCGGCCAGCTCGAAGTATCGCGCGTCGGCGGCGCGTCGCTCTTCAACGAGTTCCAGGTCTACGTTGTCATCGGGCTCCAAGCCCATTGAGATCGCGAACTCGTTCGCGAACACGCGATCCAGCTGGCCGCCGAAAACGATTTTCATAATGGACTCCTCGGCGCGATCCGTCATGTTTCGAATACGTGGGTGGGAGGCCGACTCTGCTGCATCCGACCGCCTGAAGAACCGTGCGGTCACTGCAGCGATTCACACAAGTCTCGCTCGGCACGGACTCGGCTGCGACCGTTCGTTCGTCGCAGCGGCAGGGATGGTCCGACGCGAGCCACGGAAGGCTGCCCGCGACGAACGGGGACGGGATCGCCTGTGCCTCGACGCCAGCGTTCGCTCGTCGGCGTGGCTGTCGTCTGGCCAGCGACCTTGCGGACCGGCGCCCGACCGTCCTCCGCGGGAGAACACCGACGTGACGACGGCCGATGTGGTGCGCGGCTCGGCTCCGGTCAGCGGAGGCGGCGAAGGGCGTCGTCGACGAGACCGTGTACGCCGTCGACGGTCACGGTGTCGTAGTCGAGCGTGCGTTCGTCGCGTTCAACCCCGGCCGACCCGCCGCTGGGGTAAAGCTCGATGGTCACCTCCACCACGTGCTCGGGACACCGCCCATGGAAGCCGACGAAGGAGACGCCGCCGAACAGGGCGATGGTGTCGGCGTCCGGCAGAGGCTCCCGCGAGACAAGTAGGCGGATGCCGGGTGTCGCCGCGCCGAAGATGCCGGCTGGCTCATCCTCGCGAACGAGACGCATGTGCAGGCCCCGGGCCTGCGCGTCGGCGGCGAGCCCGGCGAGCGCCGGCGCCAATACGGCGTCCGCGAGCTCGGCGAAGGCGCTCTCTTCCCGCCCGTACGCTTCGGCCAGTTCGGGCCGTGTCTCCTCGATATGCGCGCGAAGGCGCGCGCGTTGCGCCACGTCGAAATCACGCCGCGCGGCCATTGCCTCGTCGATGGAGCCATTCGCGTCGAAGGAGGAGTGTTCGTCGTTCGGTGCCATTGTCACGTCTCTCCGGGGATTTTTTCAAAAACTCTGATCATTCGCTAGAATTCAATGTTCAACCTTCAATTGCCGTATGCGCTTCTCTGTACCTCCTTCGTTGTTTCGCGAGGACGGATTTCACCGTGTTCGCGCGATAGATGGCCGCCGCTCCCTCGCCGATCAGCAGGGCCGGCTCGCATCCGGCGGCCTTCAAGCGCTTCTCAAGGGCGGGCGCGGGCGTGTTTCTCAGGCGACACAGGTTGCGCAGACTGACATACGTTTCGTCGAACGCTTGGAGGGTGTCGTTCCCGACGGTCGTGGTGTGCCGCCCGTTGACCGGATGGCGCCGCGTTTGCAGCCGCAAGTGGCCGAGATCCGCCAAGCGACGGACGTGTTCGATCGCCACGCCCAGCTCCCGGGCGGCGTGTCCGACGGGCGTCACGTCGTCGAACCGGCCTCGGAGTAGACGTTCGACCTCCTCGAAGTCGACGAGCAGCGATGCGTAGGTGCGCCGTTCCGTCGCCGATCCCACCCAGCCGAGGCGGCCGGACAGGATCAGGCCGACGATCGCGGGCTTTCCGCACCGCAGCCGCAACTGCGCCTCGTGAAGCGATACGACACGCGCCGAGGCCGGACGTGGATTGGCGGCCGGGGCGTAGAGGCGTTCGAGGAAGGCGTCCACGTCCGCCTTCCGGAAGACGTACATCCCGAGGGGCGCGTCCCGTTGCCCCCCTCGGCAGATCGCAACCAGGTGGCCGGCCCTCTCCAGGACGGTGACGTCGCGTCGTCCCGCACCGATATGATCGGCCACCGCTCCGAGGGACAGGCTGGTCTGGATGTCCTGCAGGAGGGTCTTGGCCGCGAGCGCGTCGAAGGTCACCCTGTCGTCGGGTCGGCTTTCGTGGTCCGATGCGATCAGCCCGCGGAAGGCTAGGATGCGGCGTAGACGGCGCGGTTCGAGATCGTAGGCTAGCGACGCCGCCCGGATGGAGAGGACGCTCCGCTCGGATACCGGTTCGCCGAAGACGCCACGTCCCAGACCGAAACCCAGTGTCTGGGTGAAATGGTCGCGAAAGATCTCTCGAATACAGGCATATGTCGGATCCTTCACTTCGAACACGAGCCATCGGTAGACCGATCCGTAGGCGCTGTAGCGATTAGTCGAACGACTGTGTCCGTGTGACGCCTGAAGTTTTTCCAGGAACCGATGGATGCCGGTGGGACCTTCCCGCAGTACGTCGTAGCCGGCGCTCCCCGCGGTATGCCAATCGTCCTCGGAGAGCTGGCGCAGGATCTGCGCTGGGCCGAAGCGCGCCACGCATCCGAAGATTCGGCACGCCTTCACGGCGGCGTAGTAGGGCAACGTATCGAGCCATAGCTCGCCCGAGGCCCCGTTCTCCAATCGGGTCAGCAAGTAGCGTTCTAGGCCGGACGGCTCGGCCGATCCTCCGGGTGCGACGGCCTTCGGATCGCCGCCGTGGCGGTTCGTCACGAGATGATGAAAATCGTGGCGCGCGTAGCGATTGCCGGCCTTGAGCGACTTGTGGTCGATCCGTGCGAGTTCGGCGCGGTGAATCGGACAGGTTCTAATGGCCGAGAGATTCCATGTGGAGCGTCCGTAGGCGGCGTGTTCCCCGAGTTCCGGCGATGCCCGATGGTCGTCGGCCAGACAGTGCGGGCAGACGCGGATGGCGTTGCGGTGCAGGCAGGTGATCCGCAGTCGCTCGCCGCGGTAGGATCGCTCCAGCCGGTTGGCACCATCCGAGATCGCCCGGAAGCAGTTGGCTTCGAGGTTCTCCAACGACGCGCCCGTCAAGCGGGCGAGGCGTTCGAGCGTTTCCGCGTCGCCATGCGCAACCGCTTGGATGTCCATTCCGAGTTCGCGACAGAACTCCCTCATGGAGGGCGCCCGATGGAAGGACGCGTGCCGGGAGACGTAACTCGTCGGCGTTTCGTCCCGCCCCAAGGGTAGGACAGGCGACAGGAAGGCGGTCACGGCTTTCCCTTCATGCGGTTGCGGTGAGCCTTGATGCGCTCGGCCGGGGTCTTGTCCGTGGTCGGGGCAGCGCTCTTCTGTAGGACGCGGGAGCAATCGATCTTCTGCCAAGCGTCGACGGTGAACGGATTCGCGGCGGCGCCGCAGGCGGTGCGCTTGTAGTAGGCGGACGCGAAATGCTCGCGGCGGAGATCGTCGGTCTCGGCCTTGAGCGCCTGACCGATCGCTTCCTGGATCAGCTCGATCGAAGTGCCCATCTGATAGAGGCCGGCATGCAGCAGGCGGGGTACGAGCGGCTTCGCGACCGTGTCCGAGAAGACCACACCCGCGACGGAAGCGAGGGTCTTGCCCATCTCCCGGATGGCCTCGCCGTCGAGTTCCGGATCCAGGGCGTCGAAGTTCACGGTCAGCGCGCGTCGCCTGTCTTCCTCCGCCTCCTCTAGGAAGTCGGCCAGAACGGGCAGGCCGGAGACGATCACGACGATCGGCCACGCTTCGTCCGTGACCATCGACTTGAGCGCGTTCTGAATGTCCGTGCGGTCGATCTCGTTCGCCTTCAACACGACGTTGTGCATCTCGTCGAGATGGATGGCGAGGAGTCCGCACATCTCGATCCGCTCCTGGACGCGCTCCCAGACGAGGGTCTTGTCGAGGGCTCCCTTGATCGGATACCCGAGCTTCTGCAGGATCTGCCGTCCGACGCCGGTGAATGTCGTCGGCGCGCGCACCTTGATCGTGACCAACGGACAATTGGAGCGGGGCCGATCGTAGCCGGGGAAGGCGTCGTGCCTGGCGAACATCCGCTTGAGCGAACGGGTCTTGCCGGCGCCCGTCTCGCCCAGGACCATGAGGATCTTGGCCTCGGTTCGGTTTCCGGGCCCGAGATCGGCGTCCGGGTCGGCCCGCAGCTCCAGGCTGTCCAAAGCCTCCTGGAAACTCTCCACCAGCTCGTCGTAGCGATCGGTCTCAAGGAACTTCGCTCTGACGCGCTCCATGATCCGAGCGCGGGCGCGTCGTTTCGCGTCCCCGCTATTCGCGAGAAGATCGAGTGCCCTGGTCTGGACTTGGCTAAACATCAGTCGACGATCCTGTAGCGGCTCGGACTCTTGATCTGCGGAGAAGACTGGCGGTCGCCGGAAGCCACATCGCCTGTGCCGGTATCCACCGGAACGGCGCCGCTGGCGTCGTTCGTGGTCATGGAACCCCCGGGCGACGTCTCCACCTCTATGACGTGGTCGAAATCCCCGTCGCCGGCGAGGTCGATCTCGGTCTCGGGTTCGGTCGGAACGAAGCCGAACGCCAAGCTTCGTTCCAAGCGGGCCAGTTCGAACTCGCCGATCGTCTCCGGCGAGATCCCCGCGAACGCCTCGGCGTTCTCGCGGAGGGCCTCGATGGCGCGTCGGGTTTCCCGGACCGCCTTCATTCCGTGGCGGTTGTCGTCCGCGTGCCGCAGGCGCAATTCGGCGAGCGTCCGCGTCCAGACGCCGATGGACACGTCCGTGAAGTCGTCGTGGATACAGGGAACCGTCAGAAAGGCGCCACCGACATCGACCGACACGGCGCCGAGATCGAGTTCGTCCACCCGAACCTCAACCTTTCGATCTCCGACTTTCTTGTAATGCGCGTGCAGCGACGTGGACTGGTAGTACAGTCCGAGCACCCGGACACCCCTATTGCTCAGAACACACCGCATGCGCTTCCCGAAGGCGGCCCGCAGGCTCGGCCGGTCGGGCGGCTGGACCAGACCGTACTCTCGTACCAGGCGATGCCAGGCATTGCGCGGGCTCTCGCCTCCCAGGCCCTCGTGCGGGAGGTTGTGATAGATGTCGACTACGTAGCGGCAAAGGACCCACCTCAACTGATCGACGAAAAGGATCGCCTGCTTCTCTGAGTCGTAGTCACCGCGGCGAACGGTATTCTCGAACGTGCGCCCGCTGAAACGTGCGATGAGCTGCGTGTGGATCCGTCGAAAGACACGCTCGACGCGGCCCCGCAGGAACGGAACTCCGGATGTCGGGACGTGCTTGGCTCCCCTCATCGCGGCGATCGCGATTCTGAACTTCGTCCACACGAAGCTCGGTCCGCCGTCGGTGACGACTTCCTCAATGCCACCGAACATGTCCCAGGGGGTGAGTGCGCCGCACGCGTCGGCGTAGCGCCCCTTGTCGCTGACGACCATGCGGAGCGTCGCCAGCGCGTTCTCGCCCGAGGGCGAGCGCGACAGGGTCATACCGACGATGCAGCGGGTCGCCGCGCAGATCGCGACGCAGATCCAGCACTTCGTCCGCTCGACGGCGGCCTTCTGCGACGCGTCGAGGGTTTCCCAGATGCCGGCGTCGATCGCCAACACCATAAGGGACACCTCCCATTCGTCCATTTCGATCCGCTGAAGCGGGCGAACCGCGTCGACACCGTGACCGATCAGATTGAACTTCGCGCGGGCTGCAGCCGGGCTGTGACGGTTCGAATAGACGTCGAAGGCATCCAGTTTACGGATTTGGGCGTTGAACCACTTGTTCGAAGGCGCGACGAGTTCTGGCTGGCCCGCCGCAGTACGGCCTGCGTTGACGAGGGCGAGTGCGATTACGAAGTCGTCATAGAGGTCCGCCTTGCTCGGTTTGAGCTGGCTGGCGAACTTCGTGACGTACTCCAGAGCGAGCGTACGGAGGTCCGGATCGATGACGGGCGCACGTGGACCGCAATTGTCGTAGTATGTTTGCAGGGCTTGGCTGTCGTAGTCGGCCTCCCTCAGACGCTTGAGCCATTGCCGCAGGCATTTCGGCCCCGGAAGCCCGCGTAGGTCCGTCGCTCCTGAGCGGGACCGCTTCGGCGTGCCGTCCTTTCTCAGGTTGTGCACGTTCGGCACATGCGTGATTTGGGTCGCGATGACGGACATCGCCTTCCGAATCGACCGGTCCGACCTGCTTGCCTGGCCGGCCGCTTCCATTTGCAGGAAAAGCGTGCAGACGGCCGCGCGGAAGACGACGATACGCTGTTCCGCCTCGTCGATATGCGCGACGAACGTGGTTCCCGTGCGCAGCCGGATCTTGATGCGGGCGGGATGGAACCATCCCCGCTCGTGGCGATAGTCGGGCAGCCGGCGACACGTCTCGAACTTGTCGTGAGTGAACCCGGTATGGATCGTGGGATCGTCGACGCGCGCGAAAACGATGCCGTTCCGGTCCGAGCTGACGTACCGGAACGCGATGCCCCCAATCGTGTGTTGATCGAGCGGATCGAACGCGTAGCGTATTGCGAGAGCTGCGCTCATTCCGCCTCCGATGTGGTTTGATGCGCGGCCCTGACGCTCGTTTCGGGGGCAAGACGGGCCGCCTTGGGTACGACGAGACGTCCTGCGGCAATCAGGCGGATGCCGGCGCGAAAGCCACGCCCGTCGAACCCGGATGTGCACGCGATGTTGCGCAGCGTCGTCTCGCCATGCAGGTCCGCGACGACCTCCGCGACGGCCGCGTCCGCTTCCGGGTCGACGTCGCGGCGCGCGCTCAGGATCAGCCGGGCGTTGTGAACGGTGTCGCGTCCCAGGCGCCGTTCGGTCAGCAGAGCGACCCGGTCGGCAACGTCGATACCGCTCGCACCGATCTGCTCCGCGATCGACCGAAGCGTTCGAGGCAGATCCTGTTCGATGGCGCGCCGCCACGGCTTGACCGCGACGAGAACGCGGGTGCCGTCGCGCAAGGTCTGGAGGAAATCGAACGTGTGCCGTCGTGTCCGACCATCGGTATCCTCGTACGGGATGGCCGGCGGCTGCTCCCACAGGTCGACGGTTTCGCGCCGAGCCAGCATGACGAACGCGGCCTTGGCCTCAAGATGGCTCTCGAGATGGAACTCGCGCTCCGGAGATCCGGCGACGATCGTCACGCGCGACCCGCCGCGCGACGGTTTCGTCACGATGCGGCTGGCTCGGCTCCTCTCGGGCGGGTACCAGAGATGGTCTGCCGGCATCGTGTCCATGGAGACCCTTCCATCAGTTGGAAGGCGGCAGTCGCTCTCCACCGCCCGAGAAGGCACGGTCGATGCGGTGCACGCCAGGTGCATGCGAGTGGTCACGATCGGTGGCACGCGCGGTCCTGGTCCGCCGCGACGAGCCGAAGCCATCGCGCCGGTACGGATCCGGTACGAACCTGCATCCACTGCGTGGGCGCCCGACGCATCGCTTGCCCAGGGGCGACGCCCCGCTCGGGGAGCGCCGCCGACGCCGCGGGGCGTTCCGGGGCGTCGGTCCACGATTCCCCGAGGAGGGAAGCTGCCGCTACGGTTCTTCGGAGATCCTTCGAAGGACTCCTGTCCGGTCGTCACCGTGATGCGGCCATCGGCCATGGTAGCGAGCGTGGGGGCGCTCGCATCTCCGGAGCGGTAGGCCAGCGGTTCCTATCGAGTGCGACCTTCGCGAACCCAGCGCCCCAGGGTCGCCGGACTCGGCCTCGCTCGACGCACCGAAACGACCTCGACCCGCATAGCGGCGGCGCGACAGGACAGTGATCGATCGGTGCTCGACGAACGAGCGTCCTGTTGATGGTCCGGATCGTCGACGAGGCTCCGGATCAGCGGGGTGAGGACTTTGATTGCGCGGCCGAAGCCCACCACCGTCGGCGGGTACGTGGCGAGATCCCGAGTGGAGAGATAACGGTACCCGTTGCACCAAATGGCGCGCCAACACCTGGCCGCAGTCTGCTCGTCCAAATGGTTGACGTCGCCTCCCGACGGGTCGTTGGCCGCATCGACGCCGACGGGAAGGCCTGCCGGAGCCGGAAGTACGACAGGAGTGGGGCGATCGCCGGAAGCGTTCACGTCGGATGCCTCGGCGTAGGATCGCCTAGTAGCCGACATGAGATCGTTGTGGTGGCGAGACGCGTCGAAGTTCTCCGATACCTGAAGTGCGCGATTGGTTGTCATAGGGATGCATCCTGCAGTCGGGGAAGCTACGGCACCGCGATCAGCCTTGAGGACGATCGCGATACTGATGTCTGCTGGATGCTGGCCCCCTGATTCATTATGACTCAGGGGCGTCGGCGCTGAAGCCTCTTGTATCGCTGCGATAGGCATGCGATCTCCAAGGCCGTACCGAGCCGTCGTGAATTCACGACGGAGTGGTGCAGCATCTCAGCCTGTTGCAAAGGGATGGCCGACAGTTCGTGCTTCGACGTCGGCGAGAGAAAGCGTCACCGGGGGCGTCCGAGTGCTAGTCGGACGTCACCCGGTGATCGCACCGGTCATGAATCCTTCATTGTCGATCTCCTGTCCTGCTCACGGTGCGGGAGGCACCGGCTATGCCCGGAAGATCCGGAACAGTGTCACACGTCGGATCGCCGGTGACATGCTCGTGTATGTTCGTCGTGATCTGTGTGCGTCAAGTCCGGATCTCGACCCAAAACCTTCGGTAAGCTTGGTTTTCCGCGATCCTTCGGACATGGATGCTGCAAGTTCGGAACGACAGGCTCATCTGAAACTTGCTTACGCCGGTCTTGCGTCAGCTTGGGGTGTGGCGGAGAGTTAGGCCTACAGTCCTATAATTGACTGTCGCGATCGAATGCGTGGGTCTCTCCCACCGCAAGTGGTCCGCTTACGGTAAAGGCTTCTGCGCATTGGTGAAAAGATAGGCCTATGGGTTCACCGACGACTGTGTCCGACGGTTCATGGGATTGAACCATCGCACGATGCCTGAAGCATCGTCACAGATCCGATCAAGAGGATACGAGATCAGCATCTCGGGCGTCGCAGCGCGTCCGAGCTCGCGTGATCACGAGTTTCGGACAACGAGTCGCATAGATTTTATATCCTATTTAGGAACATAAAGATTGCAGTCGGTTCGGGTTCGTCCAGGCGGTTTGGGAGGCCCGAGTTCTGGTCTTGGCTTCGGCATCATGCCACCGCAGGAGTGTCACGGCCGATGGGGCACTGCGGACCCATACCAGCGGGCGTGATGGAGGGCCGCTGGCTACACCCGACTTAAGGAAATCCGCCTCGATGCGTCGCATCAGAGGAGCCAGAACGGCGATTGCACACGCCGCGCCCTCGGGCGTGACGGCATAGAAGACCGGATCCCGGTCGCGGAGATGGGCGTAGCCGTTCAACCACAAGCGCCGCCAGGCTTCAGGCGTCAGAGTCCTTTGGGCCTGCGCCGCTCGGACGCCGACGATCTTCGGCCACACGGCATCGAAGACCTCCGGTCGAAAAACCCGAGGGTCGATGGAGCACGTGTCCTCGCGATCGGGGCCGTCGCCCTCGGATGGCCACGCCAATCTCGCCTGGGACCGGTCAGCCGTCGAGCTTCGAGTATCACCCCCACGTGAGACGGCTCCGCCGGGGAGTGCGGGTGAGCGGACCGCGCGTGGCTCCGGGATATCGTAGTCATACGGCATGAGGGATTCCTTCACTCCGCGAGTTGGCCGGTAGGTTCCGCCGGCGTGAGGCGGGTCTCCGCCTGGAAGCGCTCGTCCCGAGGAAGGCCGGGCGCGACGATGTCGAACGATCAGGGGGTAAGGACGCCGAGATGCGGACCCGGCGATCTGCACGGTTTCCTGTCTTGCCGTGCGTTCTCGCGAAGGTGATCCGCCGCTTCGGCGGCACGTGTGCAGTTAGAGGAACACGAGCGGGATGGCGGCGATCAGTCCGGTGACGAGGGCGAAGCCGAGGAGTATCAGCCACAAGCCCATGCGCGCGTTCCAGACGCGGAGCTCGTCTCGAACCGCGTCGATCGACTCGGCATTGAGATCGTAAACCAGCTGGGCGACGGCATCCGCCTGCTTGAGGGGAAGGCCAGACTGCACCAAGGTACGGAGCGCGTCGCGCTTCTGCGTGATCGTTTCCCGCATCGCCGTCAAATCCGGGTCGAGTAGCGGTCGTAGGCGCCGATCTCCGTGATCGGCACGTCAACGTCGGCTTCGTATATCTCGCGTCGGAGATACTGAATCTCCAGTGCGACCAGTTCCTCCGTGACTTCACGGTACCAAGCTGTCGGCCGACCGGGCTTCGCGATCTCGTTCCAACGATAACCGCGCGCGCGCAGCGAACGTATCCGGCCGAGCGGGCACCGCACCGCCCATACTTGATAGGTCGGCGCTTCGGCGGCGACGACGAGCCTCGCGAACGCGGTCGTCTCCGAGTTCGGCAGACGCTGCGCCAGAACCTCGATCGCGGCCGCGCAATCCTCCTGCGCACGGTTGAGCGAAGTAAAATAGCCGAGTTCCGCTAGCAGACGACCGAGCTTCGCTCCCCCGAAGCCCGCCTCCCGCCACGGGATCTGCGTGAGCGAGCATGCCCATCTCTTCCGTGCGAAGGCGGGTGTGATCTGCTCGGCGAACGGTCGATCGTGCTGGCCGTCGTGACTGCAGATCCAATCGACGTCGGCGAGCATCCGCTCGATCTCCGCGATGTCGAGCAGGCAGCCATCGACCATTCGTTGCGTGATACCCGTGAGCTTGGTCACCTCGGCCGAGATCGGCATGAAGGGCTGCTGGAACGAACTGTAAGGTTCCTGGACGTCGAGGATCCGTCCGTCGGCCGAGTACGTGAACGGGACCAGGGCGATCTCGATCAGTTCGTGCATTCCGGGGTCACGTCCCGTAGTTTCCAAGCCGAGGAAGATGCCGCGCCCCGCGACGGGTGGGAGGGCATCATCATGGGGATCGCGTCGCCTCAGACGACGCAGGACGCGGTAATGGCCCGACTGCTCCAGCAGGCAGGCGATGCGATCGAGAGGGAGGTCATTCGACATGGTTCGGCGCCACCGTTGGTTGCGACAAAACCAACATAGGTCGTTTTTCTGAAATCGCACATTTTGGGTGGTTTTGTGGTTAACAAATCGTTGGGATGTATTGATTTGTCGAATATAGAACCCGTGCAAGCCAGAGCAGCGCGCGCCATGCTCGCTTGGTCGCAGGATGAATTGGCGGATCGCGTCGGTGTGCTGCGGCGTGTCATTTCGGATTTCGAAAAAGGCAAAAGCCTTCCACATCAGGAAACCATGGATAGTATGTATAGAGTTTTTGTCGAGGCTGGCGTATCGTTCACGAGATCATCTGGAATGCTTGGCGTAAACATTACAGAAACGGCGAATTTCACGAATTGGCTGCATTCGATCTCTCCGAGAAAATGAGTTTTTCCAAGATCTCCTCACGGCGGTGACGAGCAGGGCGCGATGGCGCTTTCGCGTGCCCGAAGCTCCCGCAGCGAAGATCTCACGGTGCGGCCCGCCGCTGCGGCTCCTCGTGATCCGAGGCCATGGCGGGACGCTTCGTCGCCTGAGGATGCGTTCGACGCGCCGGCGGATGTGCACCGTGCGCACCTTCAGGATTCGCGACCGAGAATCGCAGCAGGCGAGTGGCGGAGGCGAGGCGGCGTCCTATTGGCGTGCCGACGGCGCTCCCGAACGGGTGACATGCGCCCTGTCTCGTTTCTTGCGAACGTTGAGTATCGGCGTCGACACGTGCACGCTTCGACCGTCGTCGCGCGCAAGCCCGATCGATCGCGTCGGCGACCGGCGGGCTGGCGCGGCCGATTTCCACGACCAGCCCGCCGATGGTCATGCCGGATAGGCGAACGTCCGCGACGGTTTTCCGGGTCACGGCGCCTTGTCCCAGACCTCGACCACGTTTCGCGCCGAACGGATGATACCGGCGCCCGACCCCTGGTTGCTTCGTTCGCTCGCGAGTTTGGATTGCACGAGTTCCAGTGCATCCATTCCCTCGTCCGTTCGTTATTCGAGCATGAAACATTCGGATCACGGACGCTACCCCTATCGTTCCATACAGGACCGGAAGGATTACAGTTGGCCTGACGGACGGAGGCTTGCAATATATATTGGTGTAAATTATGAGGTGTTCGATTTTACGGAAGGTCTCGGGGCAAAGCTGAGTCCCTCGCAGACGAGTCCGGACGTTCTGAATACGGGATGGCGGGATTATGGGAACCGCGTCGGGGCTTGGCGTCTGTTCGACTTGTTCGACGATCTGGACCTTCGGACGACGGCGCTCCTGAACTCCGATGTCATCCAGCGATGCCCCGGTCTGGCCGAGGCGTGTCGAGATCGCGGAGACGAACTGGCCGCCCACGGGCGTACCAACGCCGAAGCTCAGGGCGACATGGATCGCGAGCGCGAGAGCGCAATGATCGCCGACGTGACGAAAGCGATCGAGACGCTCGGTAGGAAGCCCACGGGATGGCTCGGTCCTTGGATCTCGGAAAGTCACGAGACGCCCGAGCTTCTGGTCGAGCACGGATACCGCTACGTCTTGGATTGGGCACACGACGACCAACCGACGCGGCTGCGGACCGCGGCGGGTCGCCTATTGTCGGTTCCCTATTCTCAGGAGATCAACGACCTACCCGCGATCGTCGGTCGTCATCAGGAGGCGGAGGCGTTCTCGGCGATGATCGCCGCGGCCGTCGATCAACTGCTACTCGAGAGCTCGCGACGGCCGGCGGTGCTCGGTATCGCGCTGCACCCTTACATCATGGGGCAGGCGCATCGCGTTCCGGCACTCGCAGGCGTATTGAAGAGAATCCGCGGCGGGGGTGATCCGCGTATCTGGTGGACGACGGCCGGTGCGATCGCCGAACACGTCGAGTCCATCGACGCCGCGGTCTGAACCGTCGGCGGGTTGGAGGGTCATGAGGCGCCGACGGCGCGGGCGTGGAGTTCCCGGATGTGATCGGCGAATTCCGGGAACGGCCCTTCGACGTCGGCGTCCTTGAGAACCTGTTCGATGGTCAGGGGCGCGATGTCCATCGGGGGGCGTCCGAGCTCCGCCATCCATCTGGTGAACTGGCCGGTCGAGCTGGCGTAGACGATCTTTCCCAACCCGACGAGGCCGTGCGCTGCGGCGCACATCGCGCAATGCTCGCCTGAGGTGTAGACGACGGCTCTCCGACGATCGTCGGGTGACATGTTCTCCGCGGCCCACCGGGCAATGGCGAACTCGGGATGCCGCGTCGCGTCCCCCCGTCCGATCCTGTTGCGATCCTCGAACAACACGACGTCGTCGTGGGAGACCAGAACGGAGCCGAACGGTTCGTCCCCGGCCGATACCGCGGTTTCCGCCAGTTCGATGCAGCGCAGAAGATGCGTACGGTATCTGTTCATGGTCATGATGCGATTTCCAGGAAGAGGCCGACGCGATCACCGGATCGCGCACGGAAGCTCCGCTTGATCGGACGTTCGGTCGAACGGACACGCGCTAGCGCGTCGCGAACGTGATCGTCGCGCCTCGAAGTTTCGCTCCCCCTTCCGACGAGCGGCGGGCGCATTTCCGCCAAGGCTTGAACAGCGGCAGCTGCCGCCGGTCAGATAACGGTGCGGCGACGCACGCATATGCGATGGAAACACGAAACAGTTTCGCGATTTTTCGTCGGATCGCCCGCTGTCAGACCAGGCGGCGGCGGGCGATGTAATCCGAAAGGGTGCGCTCTCGATCATCAAGCTGCCGCGCCGGGGGGGACCGTCTCGGCTGCGAGACGATCGCGCCGTGGCAGCCAAGACGGTCTGGAATGCCAGCGCAAGGCGATGTCGACGGCAAGAACCGCGGACCTGTTGGAGAGACGCCGATCCGGACGGGACCGATCGGTAGAAGGATGATCGTGTCATGACCCCGAACGGCGGTGCCGCCGCGGCCCGACTGCCCATCTTGCTTCTCGTGATTTTGGTCGGCTTGAACCTTCGGCCGTTCCTGACGGCAGTCGGGCCGCTCACGGCCGATATTCGGGCGAGCATCGGTTTGAGCCTGCAAGGCCTCTCGCTGTTGACCCTCATCCCCATGGGGTTGATGGGCGTTCTGGCGTTCGTCGGACCGACGGTGGAGGCGAAATTCGGCGCTCGACCCGCTCTGGTGGCGGCGTTGTGGGCGGTCGCGGGTGGATCTCTGGCGCGGTGGTTCGTCGTCGATGCCGAAGGCATGTTCGCGAGCACGGTCGTTCTGAGCGTCGGCGTCGCCGTCGCGCAGGTCGTCTTTCCCGGTGTGCTCAAGCGGCAGTTCCCGAACGGACTGTCGACGGTGATGGGTTTGTACTCCGCCATGCTGATGGGTGGTGGGGCGGCCGGGGCGCGTCTGGCTCCGCTCGTCGCGGAGACGATCGGGGATTGGCGCGCCGGTCTCGGCCTGTTGGCGGCGCCGGCGGCGCTGGCCGCGATCGCTGCTGCTCTCATTCTGCCGCGATCCGACCGCCGCGAGGAACGGGCGATTCCCGCCGTGGGCCTTCTCCGACGGCCACGAACCTGGCTTCTGATGGCCTGCTTCGGATTGGTGAACGGGGGATACTCCACGGTGGTCACCTGGCTCGCTCCATTCTATCAGGAGCGCGGCTGGAGCGTGGGCTCGAGCGGCACGTTGCTCGCCGTCATGGCGCTGAGTCAGGGCGCGGCCGCGCTTCTCCTTCCGATGGTGTCCCGGCATGCTCGGGATCGGCGGGGCTGGCTTTGGTTCACGCTCGCTCTGCAGGCCTTCGGCTTTCTCGGTCTGGCGGCGGCGCCCGATCTGGCTCCCATGATCTGGGCGGTCGGCGTGGGCGCGGGATTAGGCTCCAGCTTCGCGCTGACCATGGTCGTATCGCTCGATCACTCGCCGGACCCGGCTGCCGCTGGAGCCTTGACGGCGATGATGCAGGGAGGGGGCTTTCTGCTCGCCGCCGTCGCTCCGTGGCTCGTCGCGCTCCTGCACGATTTGTCGGGCGGGTACACCGCCGGCTGGATCATGCATCTCGGGAATGTCATGGTCGTCGCCTGTCTGACGACGCGGCTCGCTCCGGGAACCTATCGCCGCGCTTTGGGCATGGCGGTGCCGTCTCCGGCCGAATGACCGAGGCGGGATGCGGCGTCGGCCCGGTATGCGGTGATACGGAATGCTTTGGCGGCCCATGCGAGAGACGGATCTGGACGAGGTCGCGGCGCTGGCCGACCTCGTCTTCCCCGGTCATCACGAGGATCGACGGTTTTTCGCGGAGCGCCTTCGCCTCGGACCCGCGACCTGCTTCGTCCTGAGAGATCCCGAAGATCGTCTGGAAGGGTATCTCGTCGCCTATTTCTGGCGGCTCGGCGTCGTTCCACCGCTCAATGCGCCGACGGGGACGACGTCGGGGGCGCCCGATTGCGTGTACATCCACGATCTCGCGCTGACGCCCGAGGCGTCGGGACGGGGGTTGGCAACCGCGATTCTGAGGGAATTGTCCGATCGTGCCCTCGCGAGAGGAGTGTCACGCCTCGCGCTCGTTTCGGTCAACGCATCGGCGGCCTTCTGGGAGCGGAGCGGCTTCAGTGGCGATAGTTGGGGAGACGCGATGCTCGACAAGCGAAGCGCCTACGGCGAGGACGCGCGGTACATGGTCAGGGACCTCCGCGTCGGCGGTCGGGCCGAGGCAACCGTGACGATCACCAACTGATCTGCGCGCGTGCGATGAACGCGTCGACCGTGAACGCTCTCGTACCGAGTTCCTCTTGCCCCACGCCGGGCAGGACACGTCCGCGCACGTAGTTGGCGATGAATCGGAGGTTCGGCTCCGGGTACCAGCTCAGGCCGACGCTCACGTCGCGCTCGGAACCGCCACGTAGGTTCCTGTCGTCCAGATCGACGAAGCTGTAGCGAGCCGAGAGTTCGAATATGCCCGCCCCTCCTCGGGAGACGCGACGGCCCTCCGGTACGCCGACAGGCTCGAACACGGCGTAAGCCGTGCTCGCATCGGGTGTGAGCGCATATGCGCGGCCCGCGCCGTTGAGGACGAGCGAGCCCTCCAGATAGCCGCCCTGGAAGCCAAGGCTCGGGCCGCCACCGAAACGCTCGACCTCGGTGCGGATGTACTCCGCCTGGACCAGAAACGGACCGGCGCGATAGGCTACCTCGGCACCGAGGCGCGACACGTGGGACACATCCGGAATCGTGCCCGTGTCGACGAAGGGGCGTCCGAACAGAAACGCCTCGGCTTGGACGGACAAGCCGAACCTGTCGTCGCCGCGTGAGCGCTCTCGCCGGATCGCGGCGAGCCCGAAATGCAGCGTCTCCCGCTCCTCGAGGATTGGCGCGTACGTCGCGCGTCCGGCCGCCGCGAGACCGTCGCCCGTGATGCCGTTGCCGGCGGCGTTTCCGAACACGCCGAGAACCGCCGTCCAAGCCTGGCCATGATGACCCACCGCCATGCCGAAGCGACGCTCCGGTACGAGGGCGTTGGCGAGAGAGCGCTCGGCGAACAGGGTGCCCGTGTTGTTCTGCAGCCACTCCAGACTGAAGGGCATTTTCATGTTCCCGATGGTCACGACCGTATCGGGAAGGCCCTTCCACGAGACCAGAGCGTCGTTGATCGGCAGGACCGGATCGTTGAAGTCGTACTGAAACGCGATCACCCACTCTTTGCCGATGGTCAGCGTCGGCTCGATCCAGGCGCGGCGCACGGCGACGTTGTCCGGAAACGCCTCCGGCAGATCGGGTCTGCCGAACCCCGCCGCGCCGGCATCCACCTGCAGGCGGCCGCCGATCGCGAGTTTCACGGCCGGTTCGGGAACGGTGAGCGTCAGGCCCTTCTCGTCGTAGCGGAGCCGTTCGCCATAGGGGCCGACCGACGCCTCGATCGCATCGCCGGCCAAGGCGCCGGGAGATCCCGCCAGAGCGAATGCCACGGCGAGAGCGGCTCGACGGTGGGGACGCGCGTTCGACATGGGTGGCACTGAAGACGGTACGCGTCGCATCTGCAAACGGGGCGGGGGTCCACCAAGCCGAAATTCGGGTGGTGCACGAGGAGAACGTCGCGGACGAGCGCGGGTGTGGCGCATTGAGGATGGTCCGAGCCGGCGCGCTTCCCACTGACGCCGAAAGCTTCGAGCCTCGTCCGAGCGCGGCACGGCGAAGCCCGGATTAGTCGAGGCGGCCGCATCGGGCGGCCGACGTCACGGCGCGTGAACGCCGTCCGGGTCGTGCCGACGCGCGCCCGTCGCGCTCCGCCGTCAGCTGCCGCGATAGGTCGAGAACGCCCAGGGCGATACGAGAAGCGGGACGTGGTAGTGACCATCCGGGTTCGCTATGCCGAAGCGGATCGGAACCTCGTCCAGGAAGGGCGGATCCGCGAGATCCGGGGTTTGCCGGTCGCGGAAATAGGGTCCGACATGGAAGGTGAGCTCGTACGTCCCGACGGCGAGGGCGTCGCCGCCGAGAAGGGGCGCGTCGGTCCGACCGTCCGAATTGGTCACGGTTTCGCCGACGCGGACTGACGATCCATCCGAACCCAAGCGCCGTAATACGATCTTGACGCCGGCAGCCGGTTTGCCCGAGTTCGTGTCCAGCACATGTGTTGAGAGACGGCCCACTGTAACGTCCTCCGAGAGCGATCGTGTCCGTCACGACCGGACGGCACGGAAACGAACACTCCCACCGCCGCCGACGCAACCGGAAACCCACCGACATTTAACGAACCGCTTTGAAGGTGTTTGGTCAAAACGGGGATCGCTTCGAATTATCGCGCGCCGCACAGTACCGGCGTTGCACGAGTCGGTGACTCGGCGAACAAAAGGTCTGGGCAAGAACCCGGGTCGGGAGGAAAGATATGAGGTACTCCGTTCACCCGGTGGACGAGGTTCTGCCCGCGCCTAAACTCGTCGCGCTGGGCCTTCAGCACGTCCTGGTGATGTATGCCGGCGCCGTCGCGGTGCCTCTGATCATCGGCCGAGCTCTCCAGTTGCCGCCGAATCAGGTAGCGCTGCTCGTCAACGCCGACCTGTTCGTCGCCGGCGTGACGACCTTGATCCAGTCCTTGGGACTCGGGCGCTTCTTCGGCATCAAGATGCCCGTCATGATGGGCGTGACCTTCGCCGCCGTCGGCCCCATGGCGGCCATGGCCGCCGATCCGAACCTGGGCGCCACCGGCATCTTCGGAGCCACGATCGTGGCGGGCGTGGTCACCATTCTTCTGGCGCCGTTCTTCAGCAAGTTGATGCCGCTGTTTCCGCCGGTCGTCACCGGCACGGTCATTCTGATGATCGGCATCTCGCTGATGCGCGTCGGCGTGAACTGGGCGGCGGGCGCTTCGGTGGACACGCTCCCGGGCTACGGTGAGCCGTTGCACCTCGTCATGGCCGCCGGCGTGATGGTGTTCATTCTGATGATCACCCGTTTCGCGAGCGGCTTCCTAGCGAACGTTTCGGTACTCGCCGGCATCGTCGCGGGCTGCATCGCGTCCTTCCTGCTCGGACGGATGGATTTCACCCAGGTCGCGGGGGCCGATTGGTTCGCGCTGGTGACGCCGTTCAGCTTCGGCATGCCGATCTTCGATCCGATCGCCGGCCTGACGCTCAGCGTCGTGATGATCGTGGTGATGATCGAGTCCGCCGGCATGTTCCTAGCGCTCGGTGACCTGACGGAGCGCCATATCGACGCGAAGGCCATGTCGCGTGGCCTGCGCGTCGATGGTCTCGGCACGATGATCGCCGGGGTGTTCAACAGCTTCCCGCATACGTCGTTCTCGCAGAACATCGGCCTGGTCGGCGTGACCGGCGTGCGCTCCCGGTGGGTCACCGTCGTCGGTGGCGCCCTTCTGATCGTCATGGGTCTCGTACCGAAGCTCGGCGCGCTCGTCGCGGCGGTGCCCCTGTTCGTACTCGGCGGCGCCGGGATCGTCATGTTCGGAATGGTGGCCGCCACCGGCATTCGCATCCTGACGGAGGTCGATTACCGCACGAATCGCAACAACCTCTACATCGTGGCCATCGCCAGCGGCTTCGGGATGATCCCGCTCGTCGCACCCAAATTCTTCCATGCACTACCGGACTCCCTGGGACCGATCCTCCACTCCGGAATACTCCTGTCCGCCGCCGCCGCTGTCGTCCTGAACCTGTTCTTCAACGGGCCCGGCGGCAAGGAGCCGCCGAAGGAGGAGATCGTCATTCCGCCGCCGGGCGAGTGATCGGCTCACCGATCGAAGGGACGCGATCGCGGCAGCGCTCGGCCCCAGCGTCGCAATTCAACGAGGACAATTCGAAATGGACCCGATACTGCACGAATGGGGCGGCTTCCTCATTCGGTGGACGCACGTCGTCACGGCCATCGCCTGGATCGGTGCGTCGTTCTACTTCATGCATCTCGACGCGAGCATACGGTCGATCGCCGAGATACCGGACGGCAAGGGCGGTGAGGCCTGGGAGGTGCACGGCGGCGGCTTCTACCAAGTGCGAAAGTACCTCGTCGCTCCGGACCGGATGCCCGACCATCTGATCTGGCACAAATGGCAGTCCTACTCGACTTGGCTGTCGGGCTTCGCGCTGCTGTGCTGGGTCTACTACGCTCAGGCCGACCTGTACCTCATCGATCCGGCCGTCCGGCAGATCACCCCAATCGTCGGGGCCGTCATCGGAATCGGCGCGCTCATCGTGGGTTGGCTGATCTACGACGGCCTCAATCGCTCGCAACTGGCGAACCGCCCGCTGCTGCTCTCGGGTATCGTGTTCCTCGTCGTGGTCGCTTTCGCCTTCGGCTTCCAGCAAGTGTTCTCGGGCCGCGCGGCGATGCTGCACACGGGTGCCGTGATCGCCACCTGGATGACGGCGAACGTCTTCTTCGTGATCATGCCCAACCAGCGGAAGGCCATCGCCGAACTGATCGCCGGTCGCGTGCCGAACCCGGCCTGGGGCAAGCAGGCCAAGAACCGCTCGTCCCACAACAACTACCTCACCCTGCCGGTGCTGTTCTTCATGCTGTCCGGTCACTATCCCTTGGTCTGGTCTACGCCCTACACCTGGACGATCATCGGCTTGGTCGTTGTCACGGGCGGCGTCGTGCGGCACTTCTTCAACGTCCGTCACGCCGGAAAGGGTGACCCGTGGTGGGCTTGGGGCGTCGCGGCCGCTTGCATCATGCTCGCCATCGCGATCACCGTGGTCTCGTCTCCCGGCGCCCGGGATCGCCTCGGTCTCGCTTCGGCCGCCGCGTCGTCCGGCGCGGAGACGGTGGACGCCACGGCGTCCATCCACCTCGCGTCGCTCCGCGTTCCGGCGGCCGACGAGGACGTCGTCACCATCGTGACGAGCCGCTGCAGCATGTGCCACGCGCCCGAGCCGCTCTGGCCCGGTCTCGCGAGTCCGCCCAAGGGCGTACTCCTCGACACGCCCGAGAACATCGCGCGTTTCGCGGATGCCATTCGCGTCCAGGCCGTGCTCACCCACGCGATGCCCCCAAACAACGTCACGGACATGCAACCCGAGGAACGGGCCACGCTCGCACGTTATCTACAGGGGCACTGATCGCCCGGCGCTGCCGCTCTCGATCCGGCGCCTGTCAGGCGATCCGGGGCAAACTTCGAAGCCCGTCCGAGCCGAGCGCGGGCCGGGGGCCGGCCGCGCGGTCCGAGACGGCCGCAGCTCCGAACAGGCGCTATCGAGGGCGCCACTCGGAAGAGCTCCTACGCACATCACTATCCAGAGGAAGGGTCCCTCCGTGGCCGATCTTGCCGGCATGCCCGACGATCCCGCTCGCGATTTCATCTGCTACGGCGAGCATCCCCCACACCCGCGCTGGCCGGGGGGCGCGAGGGTCGCGGTCCAGTTCGTCCTGAACTACGAGGAGGGCGGCGAGCGCTCCGTTTCGGACGGCGACACCCACTCCGAAATCTTCCTTTCGGAAATCATCGGCGCGCAGCCCTTCACCAGCCGTCACATGAGCATGGAGAGCCTGTACGAGTATGGCGCGCGCGCCGGGGTCTGGCGGATCCTGCGGCTCTTCCGCGATCGGGGCTTGCCGCTGACGGTGTTCGGTGTCGCGCAAGCGCTCGCGCGCAATCCAGCCGTCACCGAGGCGGTTCTCCGCGACGGCCACGAGATCGCCGGGCACGGCTGGCGCTGGTTGCCCTACCAGGACGTGTCCGAAGAGGTCGAGCGAGAGCATCTCGCCCGCGCCGTCGAAACGATCCAGCGCCTTACCGGACAGCCGCTGCTGGGGTGGTACACAGGGCGTGACAGTCCCAACACCCGGCGGCTCGTGGTGGAGCATGGCGGCTTCGCCTACGACTCCGACAGCTACGCCGACGATCTGCCCTATTGGGTACAGGTCGCCGGCCGGCAGCATCTGATCGTTCCCTACACGCTCGACACGAACGACATGCGCTTCGCCGTCCCCGGCGGCTTTCCCACCGGCGAGCAGTTCTTCGCGCACCTGCGCGACGCCTTCGACTGTCTGTATGCGGAAGGCGCGAGCGCTCCCAAGATGCTGTCGATCGGCCTACATTGCCGTCTCGTGGGGCGTCCCGCGCGGCTGCCGGCGCTCGCGCGTTTCATCGACCATGTGCTGTCCCATCCCGACGTTTGGGTGGCACGCCGGATCGACATCGCTCGGCACTGGGCGGCGATCCATCCCGCGCGATTCGATCAGGTCTGAGCCGCGAACGCGCCAAGTTACCCGACACCGTTCCCGAGGTCGCGAGCCGCAGGGAGCCAGTTACATTCTTGGGACATAGGAGTCTGAAGTGATTTCCCTAGATCGCCTCAACGAGGTCGACCGCCCGGAGTTCGTCGCCCTCCTCGGTGAGATCTACGAGCATTCGCCTTGGGTGGCAGAAGCCGCGTTCCAACGCCGGCCCTTCGCCACGCGTGACGCGCTGCGAGACGTCATGAACGACGTGGTCAGTCAGGCGGATCCGGAGCGACAGCTCGCCCTGTTGCGCGCTCACCCGGAACTGGCGGGTCGCGCCGCGATACGAGGCGAGCTGACTACCCATTCCGCCGACGAGCAGGGGGCGAGCGGTCTGCTGAATTGTTCTCCCGAAGAACTGAAACGCATACAGGAGCTGAATCAGGCATATGGGGAGAAGTTCAAGTTTCCGTTCGTGATCGCGGTCAAAGGGATGGATCGAAGCGCCATCATCGCGTCGCTCGAGAAGCGTCTCGGCAATCCACGCGAGGAGGAAAAGCTGGAGGCGCTACGGCAGGTTTCGCGGATCGCCGGCTTCCGGCTTGAGGCTTCGATCGGCTCGTAGCGTGCGGAGCCGATCGATCTCGCCTCGTGACAGGGCGGTTCGTTGGTTCGCTCGGCGCCGCGACGCGCACCTGCGCGTCGCGTGAGGAAGACGGGAGAACGGTGTCTCGAATGTCTGGCGCCCGGGCAGGACGGCGTTCCACGCAGGAAAATGCCGGGTGCCCCGAGTGCATCGGTTGGAACCGATCTCGATCGATCGGCTGCGGCGGCGTTCGCGCAGTCCGGCATTCCGAAGGGGCGCGCGAGTTCCAACTCGGGAGAAACGTGATGACGGTTGGTCGTCTATCGTATCACGCTCGACGAAGGTCGTAGGTGTTCACGTCTTCGAAGTAACCATGAACTCTCACGTGGTCACCAACGTTGAGCGATGACGAGATATGGAAAGGTATGATCATGCGCCTCACTCGGACTCTTGTCGCTGTTTGCGCCCTTGCCCTGGCGGGCGGCGCATATGCTAAAGATCGTCCCGGTTCGGATTGGATCAGTAAGGACGATCTCAAAAAGCAGATGCAGAGCGAGGGCTACAGCGCAATCGTCGTCGGCGTGGACGACGGGCATTGGGAAGGCGAGGCCGTCAAGGACGGACGAATCGTCGAGTTCCACGCCGATGGCAAGACGGGTAAGATCACGAAGTCCAAACCCAAGACCGAGGATTGATCGGCCATCGATCGGCGGACGATTGCCGAGACGCGTTCCTCCTGACCGGGAGGAACGCGTTTTTCATGGCGAGCGAACGTGTTCTCGAATGGCGCGGTTAGTTCGGATGCCTCCCGACGAGTGCGAGCTGCCCGGTGACATGATCGCGCATGGCCTCGTATGCCATATCCACGAACGTCTTTCCGCGTGCCGACAGCATCTTCCGTGAGGGATAGAGAATACCGAGCGTCACGGACAGGGGTGGCGTCTTCGGGAGAACCGTTACGAGCTGGCCGTCGGCGATATGGGAAGCAACCTCGAACAGAGGCTTCAAGGCGATGCCTTCCCCGGCCAACGCCCACTTCGTCAAGGTGTCGCTGTCGTCGACATCGATGTGTCCGGACACCGGGAGGGTCAAGCTCTCGTCCCGATCGGTCAGCGTCCAGCGAAACTGTTCGGATCCGGGGAATCGCAGCAACAGACAATCGTGATGCAAAAGGTCGCCGGGCTCGTTCAGGGGTGGGCTTCTTTCCAGATATGACGGGGAAGCGCACAGTACGCGCTCGACACTGGCGACCTTTCGCAGGGTGAAACTGGAATCTCGCATTTGCGAGAGGCGGATCGCCACGTCGACGGCCTCCTGAACGAGATCCAGCAGGTGATCGGAAAGCCTGAGATGCACGTCGGCTTCCTGGTGTCGCTCGCGGAATCGAGGGATCAGAGGCGCGACGACGCGTCTGCCAAGGCCGAGGGGGGCCGTCACTTTGAGTGTACCGCGCGGCGTCGCACCCGCCGTTTCGACGCTCTTTTCCGCGCGCTCGACGGCTGAGGTTATGTCGAGGCAGCGATCGTAGAAGATGCGGCCCGCCTCGGTGAGACTCATCCGCCGCGTGGTACGTGTCAGGAGAAGGCATCCGAGGTGCTTCTCCAGATTCTGGATCCGGTAGCTGATGACGGACGGTGACAGTCGCAGATCTCGCCCGGCGGCCGAGAAGCTGCCCGTGTCCGCCGAACGCATGAAAATGCGAATGCTTTCCAGCGATATCATCCTGCATTAATCAACGAAAAATTCGAAAAATGCCAACGAAAAATGCGAAGATTCGGGCGAACTGTAACGGGTAGGATGTCGGAAGGGTCAATAGCGCCCATGCTTCAAACCCTACCGGTGGAGCCTCGCAATCCACCCATCAATTCGATGTGATCATTCGGAGGCGGCCCGTTGAGCAGTTCCCCCTACAACCCGCCCTGCGGCGGCCTGCCCCCCCAGACTGCGCTGATGACCGGCCGGGCCGTGTTCACCGAGGCCTACGCCGTCATCCCGCGGGGCGTGATGAGCGACATCGTCACCTCGGTCCTGCCCTTCTGGGAGGGCACCCGCGCCTGGATGCTGTCGCGCCCGCTCTCCGGCTTCTCGGAGACCTTCGCGCAGTACCTGATGGAGGTCGCGCCCGGAGGCGGCAGCGCGAGCCCGGAGCCCGACCCGGAAGCCGAGGGCGTGCTCTTCGTCGTCGAGGGGCGCCCGAGCCTCACGCTGGAGGGCCACGAGCACGGCCTGCGCCCCGGCAGCTACGCCTACCTCGCGCCCGGCGCCGCGTGGTCTCTGCGCAACGCGGAGGGCGCGGCCGCCCGATTCCACTGGATCCGCAAGGCCTACGAGCGCGTGCCGGGGATCGAGGCGCCCGAGAGCTTCGTCACCCACGAGAGCCGCGAGGATCCCGTCGCGATGCCCGGCACGAACGACGCCTGGGCCACCACCCGCTTCGTGTCGTCCGACGACGTGCGCCACGACATGCACGTCAACATCGTCACCTTCCAGCCGGGCGGCTCGATCCCGTTCGAGGAGACGCACGTGATGGAGCACGGCCTGTTCGTTCTGGAGGGCAAGGCGGTCTACAAGCTCAACCGCGACTGGGTGGAGGTCGAGGCCGGCGACTTCATGTGGCTGCGCGCCTTCTGCCCGCAGGCCTGCTACGCGGGCGGCCCCGGCCCCTTCCGATACCTGCTCTACAAGGACGTGAACCGCCACGCCGGTCTGAGAGTCGCTGGAGGGGCGCGGTAGGTCCCCTTCGTGAAGAGGGTGCATCCGGAGATTGCCTCGCGGGGGCTTCATTCGGCCGCCGCAGACCGCAGAAACGCCGTCTCCCTGGATATCGCCAATCGAACCGACGCGACATCTCCTGCGGATGCCGATCCGGCACCGCCCCGCCTTATCCGTCTTGTTCTTCAACGCGGGCTGACCAGGAAGTTCTGATGAGTGACCGTCACATCCAAGTTAAAACTCTGACGCCCGAGGCTTTCGCGCCATTCGGATCGGTGATCGACCGATCATGCCTGGAGCCACGAGCGATGAACGCCGGTATGGCCCGTCGCTTCCACGATCTCGCGAAGATCGAAATCGCCGGACAGGACGCCCGTGTGGTAATCGGCGTCGTGGAGGCGAAAGCCTATCCGGTGCCTCTGAACCTACCGCTGGTCGAGCGTCATCCGCTCGGTGCCCAAGCCTTCGTTCCGTTGACCGACGCCCCCTTCCTGGTCGTCGTTTGTCACGATGAGAACGGACGTCCCGGTCGACCGCAAGCCTTCGTGACGACCGCCGGCCAGGGCGTGTGCTATGGCATGAACGTCTGGCACGGTGTTCTGACTCCGTTCGGTGCTCCCCAGGATTTCATCGTGATCGATCGAAATGGCCCAGGCGTAAATCTGGAAGAGCATGTCTTCGACGAACCCTGGATCGTGACGATCTAGGGCGCCCACCGACTGTCCGCGGCACTCGGTTCTTCCGGTCGTCGCACGGAAGCGCATACTCGGGGGTGTTCCGAACGACGGAACATCCCGTCGTTCCGGACAGGGTGCGACGCTCGACCTGTCCGGATCCAGCTTCCGGCCGACGCGCCTGAGCTTGCATCGCTCAAGCGCGGGATCATCCGCGGGGTACTCGCCTTCGGACGGCCGAACCTGCGGGCCACCCGAGGAAGTGCTCTATAGGCCGGTTGCGAGCAACCCCACAATCGTATGGGATCGGAGAGTGCGCGTGAACAAGGCGCTTTGGCAGTCTCGCCGCCTGCGTCCGTCGTACGCACCAACCGTAGCCCTTGGCCTTCTCGCGTATCGGGCGTCGCGATCGAGGCTCGCACGCGCCCCTGCACGTCACTGAGCTCGCGCCGTCTCCGGGTTCTCACTCATTTGGGCAGCGAGTTTCATCCCGAGGTCGAACAGCACGAGGTCGACGAGCTTCTGAAGTGGCGGATCCGCCAAGCTGTCCGATGCGTGCTTCAGCTTCAAGGCGAATTCGATAGCCGTGACGAGATCTGCGGTGCGATCGTCGAGTTTACCGGGGTCATCCATTGCAGCCTCGAAGCTTGCGATCCGACAGCGCTATGGTTTTGCCTGCCGGATGTTGGAACGCACATGCAACATGAATTTGGCGTATGTGGCAGGATAGGCCCCTGAACGGAGCGTGATCGCGACCTGTACTGTCCGCAGGTGCGCGAAAGGTTTCGGTATGCCACTCGCGCTTCATCCCTGACGCGCGTAGTGTCTCGCTGGAGGCCGATCTGCCAACGGCTTCCGGCTGTCCCGAAGCGTTCCGTCGATCCCCAGGGCACGTTCTAAGGATCTGGCGGGAATGCGCATCCATAAATTGGATGTTGTGAGGCCAGCGTTCGATGATATCGCCTGGCTCGAGTAAGTCGTACTGTAAAGGAATCGCGATATGAAGCGTTACCGTATTCTCACTATGGGCTGTATGAGTTTGCTTTGCAACCTCTCGGCCGTCGCTTTGGCCAGGCCGCAAGACGAGGTATCCGCGAATTCGCCCGATATCGCATCCGTGCAAAGCGTTTACGATGGCCGGGTATTGCCTGACATCCAAGCGCGTACGTTCCGGAACATCGATCGTCTCTTCCCGACCCGGACCGTGAACCGCGATATGCGGGGCAAGCCTCTGGCCGAGGACCTCCGAAATTTCGACGATCTGAAGATCGAATCGGACGGGAAGGCTTACGATATCTACGATTACATATCGTTGAATCGGATTGGTGGGCTTCTGGTGCTCAAGGACGACAAGATCGTCTTTGAGGACTACGAGCTGGGAAACACGCCGACGTCACGTTGGATGTCGATGTCCGTGGCGAAATCCATCACGTCCACGCTGATCGGCGCGGCGATCAAGGACGGTCACATCAAGAGCATCGATGACGATCTCACGGTCTACCTACCGGAGTTGAAGGGTAGCGCGTACGACGGTGTCAGCGTCAAGAACCTGCTACGGATGGCATCGGGGGTTAAGTGGGACGAGACCTACACCAACCCCCGGTCCGACCGCCGTCGCATGTTGGAACTGCAACAGGCCGGCAAGCCGGGCGAGATCGTCAAGTTCATGGCGAGCCTCCCCCGTGCAGCGCCTCCTGGCACGGTCTGGAACTACAGCACGGGTGAGACCCACATCGCCGGCGCTCTCGTGCGGGCGGCCGTAGGGCGACCCGTCGCCGAATATCTCTCGGACAAGATCTGGTCCAAGATCGGGGCACAGGACGACGCGACGTGGTGGCTCGAGGCGCCGAACGGTCTGGAAGTCGGCGGGAGTGGCTTCAGCGCGACGTTGCGCGATTACGCCCGTTTCGGCCTCTTCGTCCTGAATGGAGGAAAGGTCGGCGACACACAAGTCGTACCCGAGGGGTGGTTCGACCAAGCCGGCCGGCCTCAGGATCTGGCGGACAAGACCGTGAACTACGGCTACATGTGGTGGCCTTTGGCAGCTCCGGCCGGGTCTCCGAACCAGGACGCGTTCCAGGCGCGGGGCATCTTCGGTCAGAGCGTATACGTCAATCCCAGGGAGCGTCTCGTGATCGTCCACTGGGGCGCGCGTTCCAAGCCTACCGGGATCCAGCCCGTACGCGATCCTGAGTTCTACGCGGCGGTGGTCAGGAAGCTGCAGTTCAAGTAGCCCGAACTCGCTCGGACCCGCCGCTCTTCAGGCGGCGGGTCCGGCCCATCGGATGCTACGTCGATCAAGATTGGTGGGCGACGGCTTGCCGCGCTACGGCGAAATCTTCGTCCTGGCGAACGATCGACCAGCGTAGCGGCCCTGCGGGCCCAGGCCCTCCTCGATGCGGATGAGCTGGTTGTACTTGGCCAGTCTGTCCGAGCGGGCGAGCGAGCCGGTCTTGATCTGCCCGCAGTTCGTGGCGACCGCGAGGTCGGCGATGGTCGAGTCCTCGGTCTCGCCCGAGCGGTGCGACATCACCGCCGTGTAGCCGGCGCGCTGGGCCATATCGACGGCGGCCAGCGTCTCGGTGAGCGAGCCGATCTGGTTGACCTTGATCAGGATCGAGTTGGCCGTCCCGCTCTCGATGCCCTGCGACAGCCGCTCGACATTCGTGACGAACAGGTCGTCGCCAACGAGCTGGCAGCGGCTGCCGATCTTGTCGGTCAGGAGCTTCCAGCCCTGCCAGTCGTCCTCGGACATGCCGTCCTCGATCGACAGGATCGGGTACTGCGCGACGAGATCCGCGAGGTAGTCGACCTGCTCCTCGATGGCGCGGGTGCAGCCCTCGCCCTCGTAACGGTAGGCGCCGTCCCGGAAGAACTCGGTCGCCGCGCAGTCGAGGGCCAGCACCATGTCCTGGCCGGGCTTCAGGCCGGCGGCCTGGATCGATTCCATCACGAAGTCGAGGGCGGCCTCGGCCGAGGGCAGGTTCGGGGCGAAGCCGCCCTCGTCGCCGACATTGGTGTTGTGGCCGGCCTTCTTGAGCGCGCTCTTGAGGGTGTGGAACACCTCCGCGCCCATGCGCACCGCCTCGGCCAGCGAGTCGGCGCCGACCGGCATGATCATGAATTCCTGGAAGTCGATCGGGTTGTCGGCGTGCGCGCCGCCGTTGACGATGTTCATCATCGGCACCGGCAGCACCCGGCCCTGCACGCCGCCGACGTAGCGGTAGAGCGGCAGGCCCGAGGTCTCGGCCGCGGCCTTGGCGACGGCGAGCGAGACGCCCAGGATCGCGTTGGCGCCGAGCCGCGCCTTGTTGGGCGTGCCGTCGAGATGGATCATCGCCTCGTCGATCGCGACCTGATCCTCGGCATCCATGCCGACGACGGTGTTGTGGATCTCGAGGTCGACCGCCTCGATCGCCTTCAGCACCCCCTTGCCGCCGTAGCGGCCCTTGTCGCCGTCGCGCAGCTCGACCGCCTCGTGGGCGCCGGTCGAGGCGCCCGACGGAACCGCGGCGCGGCCGAACGAGCCGTCTTCCAGGAGCACGTCGACCTCGACGGTCGGATTGCCCCGGCTGTCCAGGATCTCGCGGGCGGCGATGTTGCTGATCGCGGTCATGTTACGATTCCGACGCCCCGCGCTTGAGTTTGCCCCGGCGTCGCCTTTCCTCGTTATGGATGTCGGTGGATGTCGCGCCTCGCTTCGCGCCTACGGATGACGAGGCTTCCGCGGCGCGTAGATGTCGGTAATCGTCCCCTCGAAGACCTCCGCCGCCATTCCCACCGTCTCGGACAGGGTCGGATGCGGATGGATCGTGCGCCCGATGTCCTCGGCGTCCGCGCCCATCTCGATCGCGAGCGCGGCCTCGGCGATGAGGTCGCCGGCGGAGGGGCCGACGATGCCGCAGCCGACGATGCGGTCGGTCGCTTCGTCGAACAGGACCTTCGTCATGCCTTCGTCACGTCCGAGCGAGAGCGAGCGGCCCGAGGCCGCCCACGGGAAGACCCCCTTGCCGACCTTGATGCCCTTGCCCTTCGCCTCGTTCTCCGTCAGCCCGACCCAAGCCACTTCCGGATCGGTGTAGGCCACCGATGGAATCACCTTCGCGTCGAAGAAGCTGTTCTTGCCGGAGGCGTTCTCGGCCGCCACCTTGCCTTCGTGGACGGCCTTGTGCGCGAGCATCGGCTGTCCGACGACGTCGCCGATGGCGAAGATGTGCGGCACGTTGGTGCGCATCTGGCGGTCGACGGGCACGAAGCCGCGTTCGTCGACGATGACGCCGGCTTTCGCCGCGTCGATCAGTTTGCCGTTCGGGCGGCGTCCGACGGACACGAGGATCTTGTCGAACGTGTCCGTTGCGGGTGCCGACCCGCCCTTGAAGGTCACGCGCAGACCGTCGGGCGTCGCCTCGACGTTCGTCACCTTCGTCTTCAGGTGAACCGCCTCGTACTGCTTGCCGATGCGCTTCGCGAGCGGCGTCACGAGATCCTTGTCGGCACCGGGGATGATCTGGTCCATCAGTTCGACGATGGTCACCTTCGTGCCCAGCGCGTGATAGACGGTCGCCATTTCCAGGCCGATGATTCCGCCGCCGATCACGAGAAGGCGCTTCGGAACGTCTGCGAGTTCGAGCGCGCCGGTCGAGTCGATGACACGCGGATCGCCGTGCGGAATGAACGGCATGGTGATCGGCTCGGAGCCGGCCGCGATGATGGCCTGATCGAAGCCGACGATCGTGCTCTTCCCCTCATGCTCGACCGCGATCTGGTTGGGGCTGACGAAGCGTCCCAGCCCGGTCACGACCGTGACCTTGCGCTGCCTGGCGAGACCGCCGAGACCGCCGGTGAGGCGCTTGACGATCCCGTCCTTCCAATCACGAAGCTTGTCGATGTCGACCTGCGGTGGCGCGAAGCTGATGCCGTGGGCCGCCATCGCGTGGGTTTCGTCGATGACCTTCGCGGCGTGCAGGAGCGCCTTCGACGGGATGCAGCCGACGTTGAGGCAGACGCCGCCGAGTTGCGGCCAGCGTTCCACCAGCACGACCTTTCGGCCGAGATCGGCGGCGCGAAACGCGGCGGTATAACCCCCGGGTCCGGCCCCGAGCACCAGCACGTCGGCCCGCAGATCCTCGCCCTGAACCGGCGCGGCGGCTTGTGGAGCGGCCTTGGTCGCGGAACCGTCAAGGGTCGCGCCGGCGGCGGACGAGCCGTAGCCGGCTTGGCCCTCCCCGGGCTTGTGCGGTCCGTTCGAGAGTCCGGGCGTCGCCTGGACCGTCTTACTCGCCTTGTCGGTCGTCGCCGGCTTGGGAGCTCCGGTCTCGACGGTATCGGACATGACGAGAAGCAGGTCCCCCCGGCTGATCGTTTCCCCGGGTTTCACCCGGACCTCGGCGACGGTGCCGGCGACAGGCGACGGAATGTCCATCGTCGCCTTGTCGGACTCGAGAACGAGGAGGACGTCGTCGACGGCGATCCGATCGCCGGCGCTCACGTTCACCTCGATGATCGGGACGTCCTTGAAGTCGCCGATATCCGGTAACCTGACCTCGTTGCCCATCGTTTCGCTCTCTCGTGTGTCTGCTCGGTGGAACGGTTCGACGCGGCCTCGTCAGATGACGAGGCGCCGTACGTCCTCCAGGACATGGGCGAGGTGGCGGGTGAAGCGGGCTCCGAGCGCCCCGTCGATGACGCGATGGTCGTAGGAGACCGCCAGCGGCAACATCAGGCGCGGCGCGAATTCGGTGCCGTTCCAGACCGGGGCCATCTTCGCGCGCGGCACACCCAGGATTCCGACTTCGGGCGCGTTGACGAGCGGAGTGAACGAGGTTCCGCCGATGCCGCCGAGACTCGAGATCGAGAAGGTCGCGCCCTGCATGTCGCCGGCGCCGAGTTTGCCCTCGCGCGCCTTCTTGGAAAGGGTGCCGAGCTCCTGGCTGATCTCGACGATGCCCTTGCGATCCGCATCCTTGACGACGGGCACCACGAGCCCGTCCGGCGTATCGACCGCAACGCCGATGTTGTAGTAACGCTTGAGTATCAGGGCGTCCTTCTCGGGCGAGAGCGACGCGTTGAACTCGGGATGTGCGCGGAGCGCCGAGATCGAAGCCTTGATCAAGAAGGCAAGGAGCGTGACCCGATAGCCCTTCTCCTTGCCGGCCGTATCGAGCTCTTTGCGATAGGTATCCGTCTCGGTGATATCGGCCTCGTCCGTATGCGTGACGAGCGGCACGTTGAGCCACGAACGGTGCAGGTGCGGACCGGAAATCTTCTTGATCCGCGCGAGCGGCTTGATCTCGATCGGGCCGAATTTCGAGAAGTCGACGGCCGGTATGTCCGGAATGCCCATGCCGCCGGATGCCATCACCGCCCCACCCGTCGGGGCCGGGGTGCCGGAGCCGACGAGGTGACCCTTCACGTCGTCCTTCGTGATGCGTCCCTTGTCGCCGGTACCCTTGACGGCGGTCAGATCGATACCGAGTTCGCGGGCGATCCGACGCACCGTCGGGCTGGCATGGACGTTCGAGAAATCGGGTATGCCGGAGGCTGGCGCCGCGGCAGGAGGAACGGCGGCTGCAGGCGCCGGGGAAGAGGCAGACGGGGTGGCCTCGGGAAGCGGCTCCTGTTTGGCCGCAACCGCGACGGCATCGGCCGGAGCGGGCAGGTCGCCGGCTCCCGCTTCGGCTCTCAGTACCAGGAGGGGCGAGCCCTTGCTCACCCTATCGCCAGCCTTGACCAACAGCTTCTCGACCATGCCCGCGCTCGGGGAAGGTACGTCCATCGTCGCCTTGTCGGATTCGAGCGAGACGATGGGATCGTCCGGCCCGATCGTGTCCCCCTCCTTCACGAACACCTCGATGATCGGAATATCCGTGAAATCGCCGATGTCGGGGACCTTGACCTCGATGCCCATGCTGTCTTTCCTGCGTTCCTCGCGGGTCCGTCTTCGGACCCTACCGTGCCGACCGCGCTCGATTGGAGACCGACGCGTTCTCGCCTTTGCCGTTGGCGCCGGCGCGTCGATCGTGTCTCAGGTCAGACCGTCCAGGGGGCGGCCTTGCCGGGATCGATTCCGTACTTGGCGATCGCGCTCGCGACCGCGCTCGCGGGCAGCGCGCCTTCCTCGACGAGACCGCTCAGCGCCGCGATCGTGACCCAGCGTCGATCGACCTCGAAGAAATCGCGCAGTTTGCGACGGTAGTCCGAGCGCCCGAAGCCATCGGTCCCGAGCACGCGATATCGGCCGGGAACCCAGGCCCGTATCTGATCGGCGAACAGCCGCATGTAGTCGGTCGCCGCGATCACCGGGCCGGTTCCCGCTTCCAGACAGGTCTCGACGTGCGACTTGCGCTTGGCCTCCCCCGGATGGAGCAGGTTCCAACGCTCGCAGGCCATCGCGTCGCGTCGTAGTTCCGTGAAGCTCGGGCAGCTCCAGACGTCCGCCGCGATCCCGTGCTCCGCCTCCAGCATCTCGGCGGCGGCGATCACCTCCCTGAGGATGGTACCGCTGCCGAGCAACCGCACCCGCGGCGCGCCGGTCTTTCCCCTGCCCTCGCGGAACAGATACATCCCCTTGATGATGCCGGCCTCGGCGCCCTCGGGCATGCCTGGGTGCTCGTAGTTCTCGTTCATCACGGTGATGTAGTAGAACACGTCTTCCTGCTCGGCGTACATCCGACGCAGGCCGTCCTGGACGATGACCGCGACTTCATAGGAGAACGTCGGGTCGTAGGAGACGCAGTTCGGGATCGTGGCCGACTGGATGTGGCTGTGACCGTCCTCGTGCTGCAGACCCTCGCCGTTGAGTGTCGTGCGTCCGGCCGTTCCGCCGATCAGGAAGCCGCGGGCGCGCAGGTCACCCGCCGCCCAAGCGAGATCGCCCGTGCGTTGGAAGCCGAACATGGAATAGTAGATGTAGAACGGGATCGTCGGCGCGTTCGAATGCGAGTAGGAGGTGGCCGCCGCGATCCAGGAAGACATCGCCCCGGGCTCGTTGATGCCTTCCTGGAGCATCTGACCCTTCTCGTCCTCCTTGTAGTACATGAGCTGGTTCGCATCCTCCGGCCGGTAGAGCTGACCGACCTGGGAGAAGATGCCGAACTGGCGGAACATGCCCTCCATGCCGAACGTGCGGCTCTCGTCGGGCACGATCGGGACGATGCGCGGTCCGACGTTCTTGTCGCGCAGAAGCGTGTTGAGGATGCGCACGAACGCCATGGTCGTGGAGATCTCGCGCCCGGCCGTCTCCTTGAGCTGCGCGCCGAACGCCGTAAGGGATGGGATCTCCAGCGGCTGCGACAGGCGGCGGCGTGCCGGAAGAGGGCCGCCCAGGGCCTGACGCCGCGCCATCAGGTAGCGGTGCTCCGGGCTGCCTTCCGGGAAGCGGATGAAGGGGATTTCCGTGACCTGCTCGTCCGTCAGTTCGATGCCGAAGCGGTCGCGAAACTGCCGCAGCACCGCCTCGCCCATCTTCTTCTGCTGATGAGTGATGTTCTGGGCTTCGCCGGCCTCGCCCATGCCGTAACCTTTCACGGTCTTGGCGAGAATGACGGTGGGCTGGCCCTTGTGCTTCACAGCCGCCGAGTAGGCCGCGAAGACCTTCGCCGGGTCGTGACCGCCGCGGGTCAGACGGAAGATGTCTTCGTCCGACCAGTCACGCACCAGAGCTGCGGTCTCGGGGTATCTCCCGAAGAAAAACTCCCGGATGTAGGCGCCGTTCTTCGATTTGAAATCTTGGTATTCGCCGTCGACGCATTCCTCCATGAGGCGAGCGAGCGTTCCCGTAGAGTCGTTCGCCAGCAGCGCGTCCCAACCGGTACCCCAAAGGCACTTGATGACGTTCCAGCCGTTGCCGAGAAAGTTCGCCTCGAGCTCCTGGACGATCTTGCCGTTCCCGCGAACGGGTCCATCCAACCTCTGGAGGTTGCAGTTGATCACGAAGATCAGGTTGTCGAGTTTCTCCCGGCCCGCCATGGAGATGGCGCCCAGACTCTCGGGTTCGTCCATCTCGCCGTCGCCCATGAAGGCCCAGACCTTGCGACCGTCCGTATCGACGTGGCCCCGGTGGTGCAGGTAGCGGAGGTAGCGCGCCTGATAGATCGCCATGAGCGGACCGAGACCCATGGAGACGGTGGGGAACTGCCAGAAATCCGGCATCAGCCAAGGATGCGGATACGAGGACAACCCGTTCCCGTCGACCTCGGCGCGGAAAGCCAGCATCTGCTCCTCAGTGAGCCGGCCTTCCAGGTAAGCGCGAGCGTAGATGCCCGGCGACGAGTGTCCCTGCACGTAGATCAGGTCGCCACCACGCCCGTCCTGGTCCCCCTTCCAGAAGTGCATGAAGCCGGTGTCGTAGAGTGTCGCGGCGGATTGAAAGCTCGCGATATGTCCCCCGAGCTCCGAGGATTCCTTGTTGGCGCGTAGGATGATGGCGATCGCGTTCCAGCGAATTGCCGAGCGGATGCGGTGCTCGATCTGGCGATCACCCGGATGGGGATCCTGCTTCTCGGGAGCGATCGTGTTGAGGTAGGGCGTGTTGGTCGAGTACGGAACCGGAAGTCCTGTCTGCTTGGCCTCGTCGACGATCCTGTCGAGCAGAAATCGAACCCGGTCCGGGCCAGCGAACTGCGCCACGGAATGGAGGGCGTCGACCCATTCGCGTGTTTCCAAGGGGTCGATATCGGGCAGGTCGCGCATCGCGGTTCCTCGAAAGGTCATTGGAAGTGGAGTCGCTCGGCCAGGGCGGCGAAACGGTAGCGGCCGGAGGCGGACGGTCGCGTAGACCGGTGTCGACGAGGCGGAACGCATCGGTTCCGCCCGATACGACGATCGCGATCTCGCGCGATCCGTCTCAGAGAGGGCCGCCACGTGCGAGCTGTTCGGCACGATCGACGGTGTCGTTTCGCTTCCGATCGTACCGGCGCCGATGGCCGACAGGGATCGTGCATGCTCCGCGCGACGGCCGCGTCAGCGAACCGATCGCGCGGCGCCGGTCAGGCGGCCTTCCGGGACAGCGTCGCCAAGCGGAGCAGGTTCGTCGTCCCCGAGACTCCGAACGGAACGCCGGCCGTGATGACGATGTTGTCGCCGGCTTCGGCGAAGCCCTCCTCGACGACGGCCTCGCAGGCGAGTTCCGTCATCGACGCTTCGTCCGACGCTTCGTTCTCCACGACGACCGAGTGGATGCCCCAAGCGACCGTCAGCCGACGGGCCGTGTCGATCGACGGAGTCAGGCTCAGGATCGGCGCGACGGGTCGCTCGCGCGCGGCTCGGAGACTGGTGGAACCGGACCGCGTGTAGCTGACCGTCGCCCGCGCGTTGATCACGTGCGCGGTGCGGCGCAGGGCGCAGCAGATCGCATCGGCCAACGTCGCCCTCGGTGCCCCGTGCTGCCCGTCGAGGAGAACGCGGTACTGAGGATCGCGTTCGACGCGTCGCAGGATCGAGTCCATCATCGCCACGGCTTCTCGCGGGTAGGCACCCGAAGCCGACTCCGCGGACAGCATGACGGCGTCGGCGCCCTCGTAGACGGCCGTCGCCACGTCGGACGCCTCGGCTCGGGTCGGGACCGGGGACGCCGTCATCGACTCCAGCATCTGGGTCGCGACGATCACCGGTTTGCCCTCTCGCCGACAGGACCGAATGATGGTGCGCTGGACGATCGGCACTTCTTCCGTCGGCATCTCCACGCCGAGGTCGCCGCGCGCCACCATGATGCCGTCGCAAAGCGACACGATCTCGTCCAGTCGATCGACGGCGGCCGGCTTCTCGATCTTGGCCATGACGAGCGCCCGATCTCCTATCAGCTCGCGAGCCTCCAGGATGTCCTCGGGACGCTGGACGAAGGACAGGGCGACCCAATCGACGCCGAGGTCGAGGCCGAACGCGAGATGTCGGCGGTCCCGCGCGGTCAGAGGGGACATCGGCAGGACGACGCCGGGCACGTTGACGCCCTTGCGGGCCGAGAGGGGACCTCCCACACGAACCACCGTCTCCGCGTGATCCGGCCCGCAGGATAGCACTTCCAGTCGCAGCTTGCCGTCGTCCAGCAGGATGTCCGTCCCGGGCGACAGCGCGGCGAAGATTTCCGGGTGGGGCAGCGAGACGCGCCGCCCGTCGCCGAGGGCGGCATCGAGGTCGAGGCGGAAGGCGGCGCCCGCTTCCAGCCGGACCGCGCCGTCCGCGAACGTACCGACGCGTAGTTTCGGTCCTTGGAGATCCATGAGGATCCCGATCGGTCTGCCGACCTTGCTTTCCAAAGTGCGGATCGTCCGCACACGCTCGGCGTGATCGGCCTCGGTGCCGTGGCTGAAGTTCAGACGGAAAACGTCCGCTCCAGCGAGGAACAGGTCCTCGATCGCACCGGCCGAGTCGCTCGCAGGCCCGAGGGTAGCGACAACTTTGGCGTTTCTCGAACGTCGCATGCTCAGCTTCTCCCGAAGACGAATACCGCGCGAAAGTCGTTTACGTTGGTCAACGTCGGTCCCGTGACGACGAGATCGCCCACCGCGTCGAAGACGCCGTAGGCGTCGTTCGCGCGAAGGCTCGCCTCGGCGTCGATCCCGAGCGCCGCCGCCCGAGCGAGCGTATCGGGCTTGAGGACGGCACCCGCATTCGACTCGGTCCCGTCGATTCCGTCCGTATCGGCGGCGATGGCCGCGATTCCGGGATGGCCGTCCAGCGCGAGGCCGAGACCGAGAAGGAATTCGGCGTTGCGCCCCCCGCGTCCGCGCTCCCTGACGGTCACCGTGGTCTCCCCGCCCGAGATGAGCACGCACGGAAGTTCCAGCGGTTCTCCGTATCCCGCACATTGGAGCGCGATGCCCGCGTGCACGATGCCGACCTCGCGCGCCTCGCCCTCGATCGCGCTTCCCAGGATCAGCGGCGTGATCCCGGCATCGCGTGCGACCCGTGCAGCTGCCTCCAACGACCTCTGTGGTGTGGCGACGAGCTTCGCCAGCGAGCCCGCGAAGCAGGGATCTCCCGGCTTGGGAGTTTCGGATTCCGGACGTGCCAGATGTTCGAGCACGCTCCGGGGCGCATCGATACGGTACCTGTCGAGGATCGCGCGAGCCTGGTGGCGCGTCGAGGGATCAGGGACGGTCGGACCGGAGGCCACGAGAGAGACGTCGTCGCCGGGCACGTCCGAAATGACCAGGGTCACCACGCGTGCGGGAGCCGCCGCCGCCGCCAGGCGACCGCCCTTCAAGGCCGACAGGTGCTTGCGCACCACGTTCATTTCCGAGATGGGCGCGCCACAACTGAGCAGCGCCCGGTTCACCGCCTGCTTGTCGGCCAAGCTGATACCCGGCGCCGGCAGCGAGAGAAGGGACGAACCGCCGCCCGAGATCAGGCAGAGGACGAGATCGTCGGGGCCGAGCCCCTGGACCTTGTCGAGGATGGCTTCCGCCGCGCGGAGGCCGGCTTCGTCGGGAACCGGATGCGCCGCCTCGACGATCGAGATCCGTCCGGCCGGAACGGCGTGACCGTACCGGGTGACGACCAGACCGTCGAGCGGTCCTTGCCAGTTCGCGTCCACCGCAGCCGCCATCGCGGCGGATGCCTTGCCGGCACCGATCACCACCGTCCGCCCGAGAGGGGCGGGCGGCAGGTTGGGAGGGATGCGGATCGCCGGCGCGGCGGCGTCGACCGCCGCGGCGAACATCCGGCTGAGTAGACCTGCCGCATCGATGGTCATCGTGATTCCCTCCCTTCGGCCCGCCCTGGGATTCAGCCTTTCGATGCGACCTCGTGGCCGGACATGATCTCCAGGGCGCGGACCATCGCGGAATGGTCCCAGGCGCGGCCGCCGTGTGCCGAGCAGGTGTTGAACAGTTCCTGCGCCGTCGCGGTGTTCGGCAGCGCCACGCCGAGTGTGCGGGCCCCCTGCAGCGCGAGGTTCAGATCCTTCTGATGGAGCTCAATCCGGAAGCCCGGATCGAAGGTCCGCTTGACCATCCGCTCGCCGTGGACCTCGAGGATCTTCGAGGATGCGAAACCGCCCATGAGCGCCTGCCGGACACGCGCCGGATCCGCACCGGCCTTCGAGGCGAAGAGCAGCGCCTCGGCGACGGCTTCGATGTTGAGGGCGACGATGATCTGGTTGGCGACCTTCGTGGTCTGGCCGTCGCCGTTCCCGCCGACGAGTGTGATGTTCTTGCCCATCAGTTCGAACAAGGGCCGAACCGTCTCGAAGGCCTTGTCCGGCCCACCGACCATGATCGTGAGCGAAGCCGCCTTCGCTCCGACCTCGCCACCGGAGACCGGCGCATCCAAGTAGTCGACGCCGTGCTCGTTGATCCGCTTGGCGAAATCCTTGGTCGCGATCGGAGAGATCGAGCTCATGTCGACGACGATCTTGCCGGGCGAAAGCCCCTCGGCGACACCGCCGGCGTCGAACAGGACGCTCTCGACGTGAGGCGTGTCCGGGACCATGACGAAGACGATGTCGGACTTTTCGGCGACCTCGCGGCCGTTCGCGCAGGCCGTGCCGCCCGCCTTCAGCAGATCGCTCGGGATCTCCGCGACGCTGTGGAGGAAAAGCGTGTGGCCGGCCGTCTGAAGATGGGCCGCCATGGGGCTTCCCATGATGCCGAGTCCGATAAAGCCGAGTTTAGCCATGTGAGTGCCTCCTGTGCGGGTTCCTCGGCAGGTCGCGTCGTGGACCTGGCGGGCCGCGTTCCGTCGGAAAGTTCGTGATCAGGCCGGTTTCGCCGCGAGTCCCGCTAGCGGGTCGTCCGGGTCGTCTCAGGCGGATTTCGGCAGCCAACCGAGGCCCGTCACCGTGTCGCTCTTGGGCTTGTATTCGCACCCGACCCAGCCTTCGTAGCCGATGGCGTCGAGATGATCGAACAGGAAGGGATAGTTGATCTCGCCGGTTCCAGGCTCGTTGCGCCCCGGATTGTCCGCCAGCTGCACGTGAGCGATCCGATCGAGGTTTCGATCGATCGTCTTTGCCAGATCACCCTCCATGATCTGCATGTGGTAGATGTCGTATTGCAGATAGACGTTGTTGGAGCCGATGTCGGCGATCAGCCCGAGGGCCTGCTCGGTCCGGTTCAGATAGAAGCCGGGAATGTCGCGTGTGTTGACCGGCTCGATCAACAACTTGATGCCTTCGCGCTCCAACGCGTCGGCCGCGAAGGAGAGATTGTCGACGAGCGTGTCTCGCAGGAGACCGTCGTCCACCCCCTTCGGCGTGATCCCCACGAGGCAGTTCACCTGCAGGCAGCCGAGTTCCCGGGCGTAGGCCACGGCACGATCGACGCCTTCCCGGAACTCCTTCTTGCGCTCGGGCAGGATCGCGATGCCGCGCTCGCCCGATGCCCAATCGCCGGCGGGCAGGTTGTGCAGAACCTGAGTCAGTCCGTCGTCCGCGAGACGCTTGGCGAGCTCGGAGGCGGGGAAATCGTAGGGAAAGAGATACTCGACCCCCGAGAACCCCGCCTTCCGAGCGGCGGAGAACCGCTCGAGGAAGGGCACTTCGTTGAAGAGCATCGTCAGGTTGGCGGCAAATTTGGGCATGGGAGGCCCTCCCGTCTACGGCGGCGAATGTTCTCGAAACCCGGAGGTGACCGAGGTCGGCCCTCCCCGGGCGATGGGCTTCGTGGCCCCCGACGATCAGGGGTCGACGGCCATTTCCACGTTGTTCGCGATCGACAGGTTCGGATCGAGGCAGAGGACTTCCTCGAATTCGTTGACGCTGTCGACCTCGGTTCCCATCGCGATGTTGGTCACTCGTTCGAGGATGAATTCCAACACCACCGGCACCTGGTGTTCGCGCATCAGTTCCTTGGCCCGCGAGAAAGCGTCCTTGAACTCGTTCGGGCTCTTCACGCGAATGGCCTTGCAGCCGAGACCTTCCGCAACGGCGACGTGGTCCACGCCGTACCCGTCGATCTCGGTGTTGTTGATGTTCTCGAAGGCGAGGCTGACCTCGTAGTCCATCGAGAAACCGCGCTGCGATTGCCGAATCAGGCCGAGGTAGGAGTTGTTCACGACCACATGCAGGTACGGCAGCTTGTGCTGTGCCCCGACGGCGAGTTCCTCGATCATGAATTGGAAGTCGTAGTCGCCGGAGAGCGCGACCACCTCACGGTCGGGATCCGCCGCCCGCACGCCGAGAGCTGCCGGCAGAGTCCAGCCGAGCGGCCCGGCCTGACCGCAGTTGATCCAATTGCGGGGCTTGTACACGTGGAGGAATTGCGCTCCCGCGATCTGCGACAGGCCGATAGTGGTCACGTAGCAGGTGTCGCGGCTCAGGATCTCGTTCATCTCCTGATAGACGCGCTGGGGCTTGAGCGGAACCTGATCGAAGTGCGACTTGCGCAGCATGTTGTTCTTGCGATGCAGGCACGTTCCGGCCCAGGCGGTGCGGTCCTTCAGTTGTCCCGCGTCCCGGCGCTTCTCGGCTTCCTCGACGAGGAGGGTGAGCGCCGCCTTCGCGTCGGAAGCGATCCCGAGGTCGGGCCCGAAGACGCGTCCGATCTGTGTCGGCTCCACGTCGATGTGGACGAACTTCCGACCCTTCGTGTAGGTTTCGACGGATCCCGTGTGGCGGTTCGCCCAACGGTTGCCGATTCCGATCACGAAGTCGGAGTCGAGGAAGTTGCGGTTGCCGTAGCGGTGGCTCGTCTGGAGCCCGACCATCCCGGCCATGAGCGGGTGGTCGTCCGGGATCACGCCCCAGCCCATCAGGGTCGGGATGACCGGCACGCCTGCGGCTTCCGCAAAGCGCACCAGCAGGTCGCTCGCGTCGGCATTGACGATGCCGCCGCCCGCCACGATCAGCGGGCGTTCGGCCGCGTTCATCATTTCCAGCGCTCGTTGGATCTGCGCGCGGGATGCTTCGGGCTTGTAGACCGGCAGCGGCTCGTA
Source organism: Methylobacterium radiodurans (assembly GCF_003173735.1). NCBI lineage: Bacteria > Pseudomonadati > Pseudomonadota > Alphaproteobacteria > Hyphomicrobiales > Methylobacteriaceae > Methylobacterium > Methylobacterium radiodurans. The sequence continues at coordinate 977,643 of NZ_CP029551.1, forward strand.
GAGTTCGTCGTCGAACTCGATCTCGGCCATCTGCACGTCGATCGGCAGATCGATCAGCACCGGACCCGGCCGGCCCGAGCGCATCACGTGGAAGGCCTGCTGGAACACCTGCGGCACCAGCGCGGGCTCGCGCACGGTGACCGCCCATTTGGTGACGGGCTTGGCGATCGTCTCGATGTCGACGGCCTGGAAATCCTCCTTGTGGAGCTTCGCCCGCGGCGCCTGGCCGGTGATGCAGAGGATCGGAACCGAGTCCGCGATGGCGGCGTAGAGGCCGGTTATCATGTCGGTGCCGGCCGGGCCCGAGGTCCCGATGCACACGCCGATGTTGCCCGCCTTGGCCCGGGTGTAGCCGTCGGCCATGTGCGAGGCGCCCTCGACGTGGCGCGCCAGAATGTGACGTACCGTATTGCGGCTCCGAAGGGCGGCATAGAATGGATTGATCGCCGCCCCGGGCACACCGAAGGCGCAGGTCACGCCTTCCTTTTCCATGACGCGAACGGCAGCCTCGGCGGCTCTCATCTTGGCCATGCCAACACCTCCCTTGAAATCAGTTGTTGCGGCCCATGTTTCGAGCAACGCCCCCTGACTCTCAAGAAGCTTCCGACGCATTTCCGTTGTGTGGAAACGATCGGAAAAGCGTCGAGTTGGCAGTGACATAGCTTGGGATACGGCCTGGAAAATCGCGATCCCTGGTGCGGCGGTCCGCGATGCGCCGGTCGTCGGTCGCGCGGTCGCTAGAAAGCATCCCGCCTCGGGCGGCGCTTGCTGCGAGCACTGACGCGTCGTTCTCGTTCGTGGTCGGTGGCGGCTGGTACTGCGGAGGCCGCGTGTCTCGCGATCGCTCGGGTTGGCGACAGGGGAGTCCATGCGCGCGCCGCTCGCGTCTGCCTCATCGAGAGACGATCAGGCCGCGGGTCGGGTTGTTCTGCAGACGCGATCGCGCCCTTTTCGTTTCGCGGCGTAGAGAGCCCTGTCGGCGCGATCCAGCCACTCGTGGGCGACCTCCGTCGTCCGATGGTCACCGCCTGCCAGTCCGACGCCGAAAGTGAGCACTCCGCGAGGGTGGTCGGCATGCGGGATGGCTTCGGTCGCGACGTCCCCTCTCACCGATTCCCCCGGAAACAGCGCTCTCTCCTCGGCACAGGGGGCGAGCATCGCGAATTCCTCCCCACCGATACGGAAGGCGCCGCCCCCGGATCGGCGCGCGTGCTCCCTGAGTGTGCGGAAGCGTGGGCGGGGACGAACCGGTGACGTCGATTCCGATCGGTGCCCGGAGGATGCTCTCCACTCCGGGCGATGCGGCCCTATCTCCTGGATCCCGTCCGGGTTCGCGGCAATAGCGATCCGGAAGAGATCTTTCGGAAGGTGTACGTCATGCGGATGATGGCCTTGGGTTTCGCGATAGGGATGGCCGCTGTGTCGTGCGGTGCCGTGGACGCCGTTGCCCAGACGACGGCCGCACCCGCCGGCTCGATGGCGGCCACCGCCCCCGGAGGCACTGTAGGTCAGGCAGGTGCCCGCAACCGTCTGGAGGCGATCCGTAGCGGGAATGCCATCGCCGTACCGAGGGGAAAGCGCTACCGTTCTATGCGCCGCGCGCGGTAGTTCGCTGGATTTGGCGCGCCGATTGTTCCATGCCAACGGCAGGATCGTCGGTGACGAGGCTGGCTCTGGCGGGCTTGCCTCGTCACCCGCGCAGGATCTGGTGCCGGCCTGAGGCCAGGAGCGGCGTTTTCGGATCGGACGTCGTAGATCCCTGGGCCGCGCACGGGGCGTCCATCGTTCCGACCGCCGACCGTGAAGGTCACCGCGGCTACGATTTGGCGAAACGTCCAGGATCCTCGAGGGGAGCGGTACGGACGAGCGCGTGTTCGATGTGCAGCGAGATCAACGCTCTGCTTGGCGAGACGCCGGGGCATCGCAAGCCCTCGTCAATGAGCGGATCTATCGATAATTTCCGATGCAGTCTCCAGATATCCGAAAGAACACCAATCGTACGAAGTCCATAAGACTTTGGTGCATAACGTGCTTGGGAAAAATCCATAATGAGCGGCGCGGATTGAATTTTTGAAAGTATAAGTGTTGATTCTGCTGTATCTCGCGGTCGATGCTGTCGAATGGATAGGCGCGGCACGTCGGTAATGGGGCCTGCTTTTCGAGCGTGCTTCTCGTTGACAGACACCAGCGAACAGTCGAGGTTCGACGTACGAGAGGGGCGTACTCGGAAGGATGGCGACGACATCGGTCGCCCGTTCCTCATGGCCCGATCCCGATCCTGATGTTGTAAGTGCGAAAGTCGAAGGGCCACATTGTGGAGCCGATTTCGCCGGCACGCGTCGTTCGGGGGCCGGATCGCTCCGAGGAACCAGGAAGAGATCCACGATGAACGCACCCGTCCTGCCCAAAGTCGTGAAGGGCTCGCCTGAGAGCGTCACCACCGGCCCGGTCCACGGCTCGCGCAAGGTCTACGCTCCGGTCGCGGGCCGCGACGACATCCGGGTGCCGTTCCGCGAGATCGCCCTGACCGATCCGAACGAGGCGCCGGTCCGCGTCTACGACCCGTCGGGCCCCTACACCGAGACGGACGCGGCGATCGACCTCGCCGCCGGCCTGCCCCAGGTGCGCGAGCCCTGGATCGCGGCCCGCGGCTACGCCACGGCCGAGCCCCGCGCGGTCAAGCCCGAGGACAACGGCTTCGCCGCCGCCGACAAGCTCGTCGCCCCCTGCCCCGCCGAGCGCACGCTGCGCAAGGCCGCGCCCGGCCAGATGGTGACGCAGTACGAGTTCGCCCGCGCCGGGATCATCACCGAGGAGATGATCTACGTCGCCCATCGTGAGAACCTCTGCCGCGAAGAGATGCTGGAGCGGGCCGAGGCCGCGCTCGCGGACGGCGAGAATTTCGGCGCGGCGGTGCCGGCCTTCATCACCCCGGAATTCGTGCGCGACGAGATCGCCCGCGGCCGGGCGATCATCCCGGCCAACATCAACCACACCGAATTGGAGCCGATGGCGATCGGCCGGAACTTCCTGGTGAAGATCAACGCCAATATCGGCAACTCGGCTGTGACCTCGTCGGCGGCCGAGGAGGTCGAGAAGCTGGTCTGGTCGATCCGCTGGGGCGCCGACACGGTGATGGACCTCTCGACGGGCCGCAACATCCACAACATCCGCTCGTGGATCGTGCGCAATTCCCCCGTGCCGATCGGCACCGTGCCGATCTACCAGGCGCTGGAGAAGGTCGGCGGCGACCCGCTCAAGCTCGACTGGGAGGTCTTCAAGGACACGCTGATCGAGCAGGCCGAGCAGGGCGTCGACTACTTCACGATCCACGCGGGCGTGCGGCTCGCCCACGTGCCGCTCACCGCGCGCCGCGTCACCGGCATCGTCTCGCGCGGCGGCTCGATCATGGCGCGCTGGTGCCTCGCGGGCCACCGCGAATCGTTCCTCTACGAGCGCTTCGACGAGATCTGCGACATCATGCGGGCCTACGACGTCTCGTTCTCGCTGGGCGACGGGCTGCGCCCCGGCTCGATCGCGGACGCCAACGACGCCGCGCAGTTCGCCGAGCTCGAGACCTTGGGCGAGCTCACCAAGATCGCCTGGGACAAGGGCTGCCAGGTGATGATCGAGGGCCCCGGCCACGTGCCGATGCACAAGATCAAGGTGAACATGGAGAAGCAGCTGCGCGAGTGCGGCGAGGCGCCCTTCTACACCCTCGGCCCGCTGACCACCGACATCGCGCCGGGCTACGACCACATCACCTCCGGCATCGGCGCCGCGATGATCGGCTGGTTCGGCACGGCGATGCTCTGCTACGTCACGCCGAAGGAGCACCTCGGGCTCCCGAACCGCGACGACGTGAAGACGGGCGTCATCACCTACAAGATCGCCGCGCACGCCGCGGATCTGGCCAAGGGCCATCCGGCCGCCCAGCTGCGCGACGACGCCCTGTCGCGGGCGCGGTTCGACTTCCGCTGGGAGGACCAGTTCAACCTCTCGCTCGATCCCGACACGGCGCGCGCCTACCACGACGAGACCCTGCCGAAGGACGCCCACAAGGTCGCCCATTTCTGCTCGATGTGCGGGCCGAAATTCTGCTCGATGAAGATCACGCAGGACCTGCGCGCCGAGGTGCTGGCGATGGAGGAGGCCGGGGCGGTGATCCACGCGGCGCCCGTCATGTCCGAGGCCCAGCGCGAGGCCGGCATGAAGGCGAAGTCCAAGGAGTTCCTGGCCGAGGGCGGCAAGCTCTACGTCGACGCCGCCGAGTAGGCGGCGTGCTGGCCAAGGGCGACCGGGACTGACTTACGAGGGAGCTGCGGAACGGCTCGGCTGCCAAGCGGGGACCGTGAAAACTCGTGTCAGTCGTTCGCGGCACCTCCTCGCGAACTCGCTCGGTTTGGACGACCGTACCCCGCCGGCGGGGGGCTCAGGCATTGCGTCGGCAATATCGTGTGACGACTGCGCCCGCTGAAGCGGGCGGCTTCTCAGGACAGCCATGCCGCAACCCCGCCTGCTTACGTCCTGACTTCGCGTTCCTCGGCCCTTCAGCCTTTCGGTCGATGGGCAAACGGCCTACAGGATGCCGAAAGTCGCTCGACCGATCGACATGCCCAAACGGTCAGGACGAACGGCAGTGTCAGGATCGGCAAGCCAAAACCGGCGAACGTGTTGGCTGCACCGGCGTACAGGCCGGTCGTAGCGATCGAAGCGACGACCACGAGCGATACCCGCGCGAAGTCCGTCAACCGTGTCGAGCCGCCCAGGGCGATCGCGGTCAGTGCGGCGTTGTACCCGTAGAGGCCGTCCCGTACGGCGGCCGGATCGGCGCCGAACGACCATGCCGTCGTCAGGCCGATGACACTCCCGATCAACGCCCAACCGCACGCGGGCCCGGATGTCATCCTCAAGGCGATCAGGATGACCATTCCCATCCAGGCGTTTCGCACAAGGAGAATCTGCGACAGTCCGTCGAGTACGCCCATCCATACGTCCGTCGGCGACAGACCGATCGAGCTACTGGCCGCTACAGATATCCGGTCGTCAAGTCGGATATGAAGCGTTCGATCGAGGTGTTCGGACAGCGCCGATACGAACCATGTCGCGACCACGAAAGGTGATGTGAGTATGCCGCTCCAGGCTACCGAGCGGCGTTTGAGACACACGATCCCGGACGTGCAGAACGCGACCGTCGCGACGATCCATGCGGCAAGCGTGGCGTCATGCTCCAGGCGACCGCCTAAAGCGATGGCGATGAGGACCCCGTTGAAACCGTACAGCCCGCTTCGCAAATCTCCGGATGGCGATCCGAAGAGTTTCGCGATGGTCGACGCGGTCGCAGCGCCGAGTATGGCGCAGAGGCCGTAAGTTGGGGCGACGCAAAACAGACCGATCATGACCACGAATCCGCAAGACGATTCGCCTTGCAGAAACACCTGTCCGAATGCGGTCGGTATCGATGCCGCGATGCATGAGATTCGGGTTCCAGGTCGGGAAACTCGGGCGGCAGACGTCAGTTCGCCCAGTATCGTCATGCTCCGATCCAGATCTGGCGGACGTCCTCGTGAGCGTAGGATTTCGGTCATCACGAATTGCCGGACGTCTATCGCTCACGAAGTGCGTAAAGCCACGAAATGTCGTCAGTTTCGTTTCGCCAGCCGACTGTCGAATCACGTCGATTGACCGTTGCGTTCCGCCGACGTGTCGCCGGTTCCGTGGCGAGCCGACGATACGTCCCGCGCGAGCGACCCGCGTGGTTTCGATTGTGACCGGACCGCAACGTCATCGATCGGCTTGTTTCGGCGTGCCCGCCTCATCGATGGCGGACTCCGCACGGCGTTCGATCGGGTTCGGGTCACCGCCGCTTCTTTTGGCCACTCTCCCGAGTCCGGAAGATCGCGCCATGATGCTGCGCCGAGCCGAATACTCCGGTGCGACGATCGGGTAGTCGAACGGCAAGCCGTAACGCTTGCGATAGTCGTAGGGGGTCAATCCGTGTTTCGAGAGATGGCGTTTCAGGACCTTGTAGGTCTGTCCGTCGATGAACGACACGATACCGTCGCCGGCCAACGATCTGCGGATCTGGGCGGCCGTCGGCCTGTCGATCGGGGAGCGCGATTTTGCGGTCGGTCGCTGCGGTTCGCGGACAGCCGTCAGCGCCGTATGGATCGAAACGATCAGGGCTTCCAACTCCGAGACGAGGAGCGCGTTTCGGCTGACGTATGCCGTCACGATCCTAGCTGTCAGGTCCGCACGGCGGGGAGTCGTACGTCTCGCGGCTTCTCCCACTGTGATCCTCTCGAAAGTCGGCAATCCGCGGATCCGCCGTCGATACGCCTCTCGCGATCGGAGGCGGCCGAGGTCGGTTTGTGGTTGCGATAGGACGTCGCCCGCGGCGAACGCCTGACTCGGGCGCGTTGTTGGTCGGCTTGGTGGGGCAGAAAACGTCAGGGTGCGTGAAACGCGAAACCGGCCAGGAAAGCCTTCTCCTCTGTATTGATCGTATTCCTCGGGTTGTTGCCGAACTTGTTCAGCCAGTATTGGAAACCTACGAAGGCGTCGATCTTGTTGGGTTGGCCGTACACCAATTTTCCGACGTCGAGCACGAGGTTCGTCCGCGACAGCCACTCCGTCTTGGTCTGGAACTGGTTCAGAGTGCCGTATGACCCCTTCGGCAATATGACGTTGTTGAAGCCCGCGATCGATATCGGAAGCCCGGTGAACGCGAGCGGGAAACTGAACGCCATCTCGAATTCGGGAGCCCACTTGTATTCGACGCTGCGGAAATCTCCCAGGCCGAACCCGTTACGGTTCCACTCTTTCGAAGCATGCACGCGGACGTTCAGGAAGCCGACGGGCACGTCGATCGCGAAGCTCAGACCGGCCACGGCGAGCCGTTTCTCCGGGCCGAAACGGGTGTCTTTCGTGTTGAGGTCGGCACCATAGGACAGCGCGACGTCCTTCACGAGACCGGAGACCGCGAACGTCTTCGTGTCGAAGATTTTGTTGAAGCTCAGCGTGCCGCGATAAAGTCCGTATACCTCGGTCGCACCCTGATCGGGGAAGGATTGGAATTTACTCCCTGCCGGATCCTGCGATCCGGACTTCAGGATGTCGACAGAGACCAGATTCGTTCCGTACGCCCATGTGTTCGTGTGGAACACGTTCAGGACGTTTTTCGGAATGCCGCGTCCCTCCAGTTGGCCGTTCGCGTTCCGCACGGATACCCCCGGTTCGGCGGCCGGGAAGACGTATCGGTAGCTCACCTGAGTGTCAGAGAAGATGAAGAACTTGGGCTCAAGCGTCTCTTTGGGCATGTCGGCCGCCGTCTTCGCCGGATCCGCCGCGAGGCAACCGGTCGACGTGGCCATGGCCAACAGGAGGCCGAGTGTGAAACGAGCGCCCATGGTTTCCCCCAACACGTTCCGTCCGAGCCCGCGCGTTATCGCGTCTGGGCGCCACGCCCGCGTCGAGCCACGCGGCCGGGCATACGAGTTCGCGTCACCGCATCCGGTCGACGGCAAGCTTTGTCGCCTGACCTGACGCGGCGATGCGGATCGCCGATCATGTACGCCGCCGTTTTGCGCCCTCATCCCAGATAGGGTTGGTGCCGCCTTCGTTTCCGGAGCGTGGCCAAGAGAGATCCGACGTGTTTGTTTATCTCTTCCGCCTGGAGTGCGTCGTATCCTGCCGGGAATACTTTGAGGACTCAACTTATTTAATGTTCCAAAAATTCCGGAGGTCTTTCGAATCCGTTGGCATAATCGACCCGCTCATCCACGTGCGGATACGCGTATAGTCGTTCGAAAGTACCGTCCCGCCCAGCGTCCCGCGGACGGAAATCGTCGGCGTCCGGGATTCTCGAACGATGTCCCGGTGTCGGCCGCGATCGTGAGCGGTAGAACGTTCGTTGCGAACGTCACTCCGCCCGCTCGGACGTCGGAGGAGGCCAGGTCACCATGCGCAAACCGATCGATCGACGCTCCCGTCCCAAGACTCCCGTCCGCCCCGAACCCGACGACAAGAGCGAGCGCACGAGTTCGGTCCAATCGGTCGATCGCGCTCTCAGCGTGCTGGAAGTTCTGGGAGAGGACGAGGAAGGCTACCGCCTCACGGATCTCGCGACGCGGACGGGCCTCTCCCCATCGACGATCCATCGCCTGCTCACCGCGCTCGAGCAGAGACGCTTCGTGCAGTTCGACCAGTCCGACGGCATGTGGCACGTCGGGCGGCGGACTTTCGCCGTGGGATCGGCCTTCGTGCGACGCCGCAATTTCGTCGCGCCGGCGCTGCCGATCCTCAGGCGCCTGCGCGACCAGACGCGCGAGACCGCCAATCTGGCGATCATCGACGAGGGCGAGGTCGTCTTCCTGACGCAGGTGGAGAGCCGAGAGATCATGCGGGCCATCACCCGTTCGGGCGGCAGCGTCCCGATGGTTACCTCCGGGGTCGGCAAAGTCATCATGGCGACCTACTCCGACGAGGACGTGGCAGCCATCGTACAGCGCTACGGCATGCGTCGCATGACACCGAAATCGCTGACCCGGGCGAGCGAGTTGCGCGAGGTTCTCAGGCGCATTCGCCGCGACGGCTATGGTATCGACGACGAGGAGTACATGATGGGATTGCGTTGCGTGTCGGCGCCGATCTACGACGCGCAGGGAGAGGCCCTGGCGGCCATCTCGATCTCGGGTCTGACATCGAGGATGACGGACGACCGACTCGAACGGTTGGGACGCCTCGTCAGGGACGCCGCACACGAACTGACCGAAGCCCTCGGGGGCATCACACCTCTGTTCCCAGGGGATGAAGTCTCGACCGCTCCCTCGGCTTTTGCCTGAGCGCATCGACCTGCGCCGCGATTGCCGTGGACTTTCGCCGAGGCGGTGGGGCGGCCAAATCGTACGAACGCAGCCCGATCGAGCGCCATCACGTGGCCGCCGCAATGGACCGTGGAGGCGAAGTACCCGGTTCTCAGGTGGCTTGGTCGTGCCCGATCCTGTAGGAAACCGACGCTTCGCCAGGTCCCGGTGGGACAGGAGTGGAGCGTGAGCGCGACCCATGTCTTGCCGCCACAGATACAACCCCGCACATGGACGGCAGTCCGATGGGGCGCCGTCGCGTTGTCGAAAATGGCTCCGCTGGCCTAGCGAGTTGCCCCGAGCGGCGAATGACAACGGTTGGCGGACCATCTCGCTGGTGATCTATGTCGGCGGCGCGTTCTTCGGTGTTCTCGGCGCCCTCTGCCTCGTGCTCGCTCTCGTGTGTCATGCCATTCCGTGGCGATGTCCGATCGGTGGCGATGTCACCCGCTTGGACGGTCATCGCCCTGGTAATCGAATCTCGCGGCGAGGAGATACCCCTGTGGAGCGGGATCAAGTCGGCTCGGTCCGCAGGGGAGCTCCGGCAGCGATCATACCGCTCCCGATACACGGATCGGGGCGACGCGACGACGAGACCACTCTCGTTCCCGATATGCGTTCCTGGCCACGTGACGGAGACCGACATCGCTTGGTGTCCGGAGGCCAAGACGTCGTCGCGGCCACGCTTGAGCACGGCTCGGAGAAACGCCTCATCCCGTGGTACGGAATGCGTCCCGGATACCAGCTATCCTGACGTGGGCGAGCGAGATGCGCGAGGTTCGAACGGATCTGTCGCGACGACCATGACATGGACGACGAGGAGTACGTGGCGAGGACGCGCCACGTGTCGGCGCCGACCCACGACACTCCGGCGAGACCCTGACCATCATCGCGATCCGCGATCAGCTCACGCCCGTCTTTTCTGGCGACGAGACGATGCGCGGAGACCACGCACCGAACGATCGTCGCGACATCGAGGCCGGCCGCGAGGCCGCTGGGACGCCGAGCGAGGTTTTGCTGCCCCGCACCCGTGTGGCTTCCTTCTTCCGACGCATCGATGGCATACCGACCGTGTGCCGTTCGAGACGCGATGACGCATGTCGTCAGCCGTTCCTCGGATGAGGGGCGGTCCTTAGCTGCTCGGTGATTTGCATGATCCGAGACCGGAGCTCTAGGACCGGCTCGACCTTGCCGCCCAGGGAGCAGATCATCGCCTTTCGGATCTGTCCGGCGAGAGGGCGGAGCTTGTCACCATCTTCGGTCAGCTCGATGTGAACGCTGCGCTCGTCCACCTTACTCCTCACGCGACGCAAAAGGCCGGCGGCCTCCATGCGCTTCGTCAGCGGTGTCAGTGTGCCGGAGTCGAGCTGGAGCGCGTCGCCGAGGGCCTTCAGGCTGAGGCGACCTTTTTCCCACAACACGAGCAGGATGATGAATTGTGGGTAAGTAAGCCCATGGGGCTCGAGGAGTGGTCGATAGGCCGCATTGAACGCGTGCGAGGCCGCATAGATCGCGAAGCAAAGCTGCTTGTCCAAGTGAGCGAAATCAGCGCCTTCGTCCATGATCGTCCTCTTGCCACCGACCCGCAGGATCCCTGGCCGCTATGGCTGAGTTGTGAAACTTCCTACCGGCCGTCGCATATGCCAGGAACGCCGTTCGGAAACTCGATGCCGCCACCCCCGCCCTGCGAGGTGGACGATCCCGAAGCCCCGACCGCATCGCGGGCGCCCGGCTCGACAATTCGCATGGTGACAGCCAGAGGCAACGATCTCCTCCGGAGCGGTTCGACACCACATTCTGAAGAGGGCTGCTTCGACGCGGGCGTCGGCTCCAACGCCGTGCACCTACTCGTACACGACAGCCTCGCTTTAAACCACCAGATCATTACGTCACCGCTTACCGAAGTTGATGGCCGAACGACGTTCCCCGAGCGGGCCATGGATACCGAGCAGGTCACGACCGATCGGCGGTTCAATGCCTCCGTGCGAAATATCGAGCTGCGCCATGAGCGAAACGCAGGGCCCAGACGCGCAAGCCGCAATTGTACGCTGTGGTTCGAGTTGGCATACCAGAGGGGCGGGAAGGCGAGCTAGTCGCAATCCAGCCGCCCTTAACGGGGCGTTTCCTCCCAAGACTTCGGGCCGCCCCCATAGGGTGGCCTTTTTTCTTCGGGTCGTACGAAAGAGCGCATGCGGTCGTTTTCCGTCCCGGGGGAATGCTGGAGCTGGGGCACGGTTGGCGCTTGCGAGAGTGGCGATTGTACTCGGGATGCCCCTCCGCCAGACGGGCGGGTCTTGCACGAGCGGGCGGACGCCGTGTGGCGCCTCCGGGGCGATGGATATTTCACGCGGGGTTATAGTCGTGGTCGTGTTCGGCTCCTCAGACTATCCTCCAGGATCCTCAGGCCAAATATTTCAGGCTTCCCATCGAACGGGCGACGACTGTCGGAACAGTGCCGACTGGTACATCGGACACGGTGGACACCCGTTCAGTCCCGGGTTAGGAGCGCCGGGCGTTACGATACATGACTCGTTCGCTCGAAGCGGCCTCTTTCGGGTTTCCGGCCGCGGCTTCTCTCGCCGAGCCCGCATCAGGAACATACCATGGCGTGGCTCGTCCTGGGCATAGCTGTCGTGACCGAAATCGTATGGGCACTCAGCCTCAAATGGGCGGCCATGCGCGGAAGCTGGATCGCCTCTACGGTTCCGATCTCCCTAAGCTTCCTGAACATGGGATTGTTGGCGCTGGCCATGCGGGGTTTGCCCGCGGGTACCGCCTATGCCGTCTGGACCGGCCTTGGTGCCGTCGGTGTCGTCATCTGCGGTGCAGTCTTCCTGGGCGAGAAAGTCAATGGGATGCAAGGGGTGTTCATGGTCTTGACCATCGCCGGTGTCATAGGGACCAAATACTTCGCGCAAGCTTGATCGCATCGCGCGATTGTCGAGCAGGCTTTCTCGAGACCGGGTAAGTGCTTCGTTGGGGATCCAAGAATAGCCGAGCGAGCTTTCGTTGGGGCGTCCCCACGGCGAAGGTACTCGACCGGTCAGGCGAGGCTGACGCCGCGATTGCAGAAGACCTCGATATGTTGCCGAAGGCCAACGTTGTACAAGTCTCGAAATTCCCGCGGCATGGCGCCGAGGGTTGCGTCTCATGTACGGTCGGGCCTGAGCCGGGGTGTTCGTAGGAACGTAGCGCCAGGCGCGAATCGGACATGCTCTGTTCCGGATGGCGACGATGGGAGCGCTTGACCGTCGCCTGAAGGTGACGGTCCCCCGCTGAATCATCCATGGGAGAGTCGAATGCGGTTGTGCGTCTTTTGCGGGTCGAACGACGGCTTCGAACCCATCTATCGCGAGGCCGCCTCGCGATTGGGACGGACGCTCGCTTTGGAAGGCATCGGCTTGGTCTATGGCGGCGGCCGATCCGGTCTCATGGGAACTGTGGCGGATGCGGCGCTAGCTCACGGAGGCGAGGTGACTGGCGTCATGCCGGCTGCTCTCGTGGAAAAGGAGGTCGCGCATCGAGGCCTGACCGACCTTCGTGTGGTCGGATCGATGCATGAGCGCAAAGCGCTGATGTCGGATCTCGCCGATGGAGGATACGTCGGTCTCCCGGGTGGTCTGGGCACGTTCGAGGAGTTGTTCGAGGTTTGGACTTGGGGGCAACTTGGGTATCACAGGAAGCCTGTCTCAATCCTCAACGTCGCCGGCTTCTACGACGACATGCTGCGTTTTCTGGACGGTGTCGCCGCAGGCGGATTCCTGCGTCAGCCCCACCGAGACATGTTGATCGTCGCCCGTGAGCCCGAGGAACTGCTTCGAGCGTTGCGTGCCTACGATCCGCCGAATTTGACGAAGTGGCTCGGAAGAGGGGAGACGTAAGCGCGTCGGTCGCCCGAGCGAGCGCCGTCGGCGGCGTTCTTGTCATCGCGAACGACGGTCTGCCCGGCGAACAGGGGTTTTCGAAGCCGGCGGAGGCGGTCCACTGCACGATCGTCGATCACAGCGCCCGCTCCGTCATACTCCTAGCGGTTCCCGCAGAGGCTCGCCGGGCGCACTCAAGGTTTCATGTCGCGATCCGGTCGTTTCGGGAGGGGCGATCGTTCGATCCACCGAAAACTCCGACCCATAGGTCGAAGTTCGATGTCGCAATCTGCGTCCGATGCGGAGATCGGAAGCGCCCGAACCGTTGGTCTCAAGCAGCTAAAGCGACCGACGTTCCACTCTTCGCCTCGCGGCGGCGGGCGGTCAGCACCCACTCGGTGTAGCCGTTGGGCTGCGCGCGGCCCTTCAGGACGAGATCGCAGGCCGCTCGGAAGGCCGGGCCGTCGAAGGCCGGCGCCATCGGCCGGTAGAGCGGGTCGCCCGCGTTCTGGCGATCGACCACCTTGGCCATGCGCTTGAGCGTCTCCATCACCTGCGCCTCGTCGACCACGCCGTGGTGCAGCCAGTTGGCGATGTGCTGGGAGGAGATGCGGAGCGTCGCCCGGTCCTCCATCAGCCCGACATCGTGGATGTCGGGCACCTTGGAGCAGCCGACCCCCTGGTCGATCCAGCGCACCACGTAGCCGAGGATGCCCTGCGCGTTGTTGTCGAGTTCCTGCTGCACGTCGTCGGGCGCGAAGTTCGAGCGGGCGAGCGGCAGTTCCAGGATCTCGGCGAGCGCCGAGCGCGGCCGCCGCGCGAGTTCGAGCTGGCGCGCCCGCACGTCGGTCTCGTGGTAGTGGAGCGCGTGCAGCGTCGCGGCGGTGGGGGAGGGGACCCAGGCCGTCGAGGCGCCGGCCTTCGGATGGACGCCCTTCTGCATCAGCATCTCGGCCATGGCGTCGGGGGCCGCCCACATGCCCTTGCCGATCTGCGCCCGGCCGAGCAGGCCGCAGGCGAGGCCGACATCGACGTTGTTCTCCTCGTAGCCCTTGATCCAGGCGGTGGCCTTCATGTCGTTCTTGCGGATGACGGGGCCTGCCTCCATCGCCGTGTGGATCTCGTCGCCGGTGCGGTCGAGGAAGCCCGTGTTGATGAAGACCACGCGCGAGGCCGCCGCCTTGATGCAGGCGGCGAGGTTGACCGTGGTGCGGCGCTCCTCGTCCATGATGCCCATCTTCAGCGTGTCGGCCTCCAGGCCTAGCATCGCCTCGACCCGGGAAAACAGCTCGACCGCGAAGGCGACCTCCTCGGGCCCGTGCATCTTCGGCTTGACGATGTAGACCGAGCCGGTCCGGCTGTTGCGCAGGCCAGATTCGCCCCGGAGATCGTGGATCGCGATCATCGCGGTGACGGCGGCATCCAGCATGCCCTCGGGGATCTCGTTGCCGTCGGCGTCGAGCACCGCGTCGGTGTCCATGTGATGGCCGACGTTGCGCACCAGCATCAGCGAGCGGCCGGGCACCACCACCTCGCCGCCGCCGGGCGCGATGTAGTGCCGGTCGGGGTTGAGGCGCCGCTCGTGGGTGCGGCCGTCCTTCTCGAAGGCCGCCGCGAGCGTGCCCTTCATCAGTCCGAGCCAGTTGCGGTAGACCACGACCTTGTCGTCGGCATCGACGGTGGCGACCGAGTCCTCGAGATCCATGATCGTCGAGACCGCGGATTCGAGCAGGATGTCGGCGACCCCCGAGGCGTCGAACCGGCCGATCCGGTGGGTGCGGTCGAGGACGACCTCGATGTGCAGGTTGTTGTGGCGCAGCAGCAGGGCCGAGGGCATGCTGGCCCGGCCGCGATAGCCCGCGAAGGTCTCGGGGCGGGCGAGCGGCACGGTCTCGCCGGTATTGAGGTTGCCCACGAGCCGTCCGTCCTCCACCGCGTAGGTGACGACGTCGGCGTGGCGGCCGCCCGCCAGCGGCACGGTGCGGTCGAGATAGGCGCGGGCGCGGGTGACGACGCGCGCGCCGCGGGTGCGGTTGTAGCCGCCGCCCCGGACTGCCCCGCCCTCCTCGGAGACCGCATCGGTGCCGTAGAGCGCGTCGTAGAGCGAGCCCCAGCGGGCGTTCGCGGCGTTGAGCGCGTAGCGGGCGTTCGAGACCGGAACGACGAGCTGCGGCCCGGCGATCTCGGCGATCTCGGCATCGACGTTGCGGGTCGAGACCTCGACGGGGCCGGGATCGGGCAGCAGGTAGCCGATCTCGCGCAGGAAGGCCTCGTAGGCGGCCGGGTCCGCCGGCTTGCCGGCCCGCGCGCGGTGCCAGTCGTCGATGCGTGCCTGGAGCGCGTCGCGCTTGGCCAGCAGGGCGCGGTTCTTCGGCGTCAGGTCGCGCACCACGGCGCCGAGGCCGCCCCAGAACGCCTCCGGCGAGATTCCCGTCCCCGGCAGTGCCTCCGCCACGACGAAGTCGTGCAGTACCCGCGCCACCGCGAGACCGCCCACATTCACTCGTTCCATGACCGTTCTCCTAACGGCAGCCCCGGCGAGCGTCGTCTTCCGCAAACGCTCTGACGTCCCGGCGGCATCGGCGGGGCATACATCTGTAAATTCGTCATATGACCGGCGCATGCTTCACGATGGAGAGGGTCTCGTACCCTCCGGAAGGGTCGTGCAGGACCGCCGTTCGAGGACGCTCGATATGCGCTCGCGGGGCGTTCCGTAACCCTCCTCAGTAACGATTGTGCCGATCTGATCGATATGCGCGTCCAAGGATGAGATATTTACGCTGTCACTCGACGAAAAATCAGGAAGGACCTAACGGCGAATAGAAAGATCGTATCCGAAGCTTTGGAGTATGACGGTCGCGCGATCGGTCCGAGGGAACGGCGGTTCCGGTCGTCCATTCTGCCGAGACGGGATGCGGCCGGCTGCGACCTCGTACGAGGGTGCGGTACGTCCCATGATTCGAGACGCTCGAAGCCGTTCGCGGTAGCGCAACGAGATGCCTGTCACCTCGCAGCTCGACCGACGTCGGATCGATCGACGATGGAAAGTGTCCAACAGATGCGACTCGGAAATCGATCGTCGCGACCCGAGCCGCCGCGACGGCTCAGGAGCGTTCTCGGCCACGCGGTCATCGCATTCAATCTCGGATGCATCGGCGTCGTCGGGGCGATCCTGATCGGTACTCCATACGCCGGAGTGACGCCGGCGAAGATCGTCGATCGTCAGGAGAAGCTCGGTTTGTTCAATGGCTTTCGCCGTGCACACGCCAAGGGCGTTTGCGTCGAGGGCGTGTTCGTGAACAACGGAACGTTGGCGAGCCGGTCGACGGCGGCTGTCTTCCGTGACGACGAGACGCCCTTCGTCGGTCGCTTCTCCATCGGTGGCAACAATCCGACCGCGCCCGACCTTCGCGCCGGGGTGAGAAGCGTCGCACTCGATTTCAGGCTGTCCAACGGAGAGCGTTGGAGAACCGCGATGAACACGAACCCCGTGCTGCCGGTCCGTGACGTCGAGAGCTTCTACGATCAATTGGCGGCGATGACGCCGGTTCCGGAGACGGGAAAGCCGTCCGCGAATCGTTTGGCCGCGTTCTACGAGGCCCATCCCGAAAGCGTGGCTTTCCGCGATTGGCAGAAGAGCTACAAGCCCACTCCCAGCTTCGCGACGGAAACCTATCACGCCATCAACGCCTTCCTTCTCGTCGATCGAGATGGTCGCGAACGGGCCGTCCGATGGCGCCTCGTTCCAATGGAAGTCGTGCGCGATAACACCTTCGACGATGCCGATGCTTTGCAGCGCGAACTCGCGCGGAGGCTGACCGAAGGACCCGTGGGGTTTCGCCTGGAGTTCGATTTCGCGCGAGAGGGGGATGCCGTCGAGGATCCCAGTCGTCCGTGGTCGGACGACAGGGAACGCTACGACGCTGGGATCGTCGAAATCCGGTCGGCGTCTCCTCAGACCGGTGGATCCTGTGACGGCATCAACTTCGATCCCCTGATTCTGCCGACTGGGATGGAGGCATCGGGCGATCCCATCCTTCGCGCCCGCTCGGCGGCCTATGCGATTTCGCAACGGCGGCGCGGGCTGGAAGCCGCCTTGGATGCCCTTCGGTGACCGTTATCCGCTATTCGCGCGCTCACAGGCTGGTGCATTGGACGACGGCCGCGCTCGTGCTGTCCTTGCTCGGCCTTGGCTTGACCATGATCGACAGCTTGGCGTCCTGGCGATCGACCGGCCTCGTCATACACAAGGCCGGAGGGCTCACGGTCTTCGTTCTGACCGCGTTTCGGCTCGGTTTGCTCGCGACCCGATCCCGGGCCTTGACGCCGCCCCGCCCCAGATCCGTCCAGCACGCAGCCGCCATCGTGACGCATACGCTTCTGTACGTGTTGCTGGTGATCGTGCCGCTCACCGGATGGGCGATGCAAGGCGCCGCCGGAACTCCGATCGTTCTGCCCGGCGGCTACGCGCTACCGCAGATCCTCTCACAGAATATCGTCGTTTACGGTGCCCTCCGAGAGGCTCACGGTGTCCTGACACGCGTATTGTGGACACTGATCCTATTGCATGCCGGTGCGGCGCTTTATCATGGTCTCATCCGGCGAGACGACGTTCTCGAGCGGATGCTTTGAGATCTCACTACCTGGGACGCGGGGCTCTCCGCGTCTCAGGCTGGCGGCTCTTCGCCATTCGGAACCGCGCTCAGGTCCGGACCAGGCGGGTCCGAAGCCCACCTCGCGATCCATCGCCCGGGATTGCCGTCGGTCCCGCCCGCGCGCGGCCGACCGCGACGTATCGTGACGCGATCGTTCCTCGGTCACGGGGCGCGCCGCGCGGCCCCGGAGCGCGCACGTCGATGGAGCGCCTCACGCGTTCCGACGACGCTCTGGACCCGTCAGATCGCGGCCTCCGTGGCGGTATCCGATTTCGACGAGCCGTCGATGCCGACCACGAGGTTGGGGGGGGCGATCGGGGTATCGCGAGCGCCGACCTCGACGATCGAGCCGACCAGGGGCATGTGCACGAAGAGGCCGGCGCAGGCGGCCTCCGTCACGGTCGCTACCGCCCGCGCGTAGGTCGCGAGCTGAGGCGCCGCTCCGATGGCCCTTCGCTCCCACAGGTCCGCGCGGCCGGGAAAGCTCTTGTGATCGATGATCGCGAAGCCGTCGCCCCAATCCACGAGCAGATCGATGCGTCCGACGATCGCCTGTGAGCCGGCGGCGGCGTGGACCGGCACCTCTCGGCGCAGGCGGGCGCCGGGAAAGCGGAGCGCCAGGAAGGACCAGAGTCGATCGGCGGCTTCCAGCAGATCCCTCGGATCGAGATGGCCGGCGACGCGCCATCGCTCCAGCACGCGCGCCGCCTGGGAGCGGCGATGTTCCGGCGAAACTTCCGCCCGATCGACGGCCAGGAAGGCGTGGACGGCCTGTCCCAGAAGGTCCATTTCCGGCTCGCCCGAGAGCGGTAGACGCGCCCCGAGCGAGATGCTCGCGATCGCGGTGTTGATGGTCGGGTCGACGGATCCACTCGGGCGAAGCCGAAGCGGACCACGCTCCGTTCGCGGGCGAGCGATCCCTAGGAACGTCGCGTCGCCTGGCTTCCCGGCGATCGGTTCTGTCGGAATGGCGAGGAGCTCGAAGCGGGCGGGATGCTCGACGCCACCGGCCACGACGGGACGGCCTTCGTGCATGGGCAGGATGATCCGGGGATCCTCCGACGTGTCCAAGACACCGAGCCAAGCGGCGGTCTTCGCGTTTCGCGCGAGAACCAAGTGGTCGCGCGCGCGCGTCGCGCCGACATACAACAGGCGGACGGCCTCGTCGCGAGCCTCGCGGTGGGCGTGCCGTCCGATCGCGCTCGCCGCCGCCGCCGCGTCGAGGTGGACGCCCGCCGCCTGAGCTCCGTATGGCCAGGGCCAGAAGCGGATCCAGCGACCCGCCAAGGGGGTTCGCCAGTCGAGCGTTCCCTCCACCTCGACCACGGGGGCGAACAGGCGGGACCGCGGGCCGTTCTCGAGTTGAGCGAGAACGACGACCGGCCACTCGAGACCTTTCGCCTTGTGGTAGGTCATCACCTGGACGGCGTCCTCGTCGCTGCGCGGGCACGGGACCTTCCGGTCTCGAAGCCACGCCACGAGGCCGCCGAGGGTGGCCGGTAGGCGCAGTCGCGCGCACTCTCCCTCGTAGGAGCAGGCGACGCCACGAAACGCCTCGAGAGCCTTCAGCCGGGCCGCCGCGTGTCCCCAGCGGCAGGCGAGATCCACCACGCCCGTCGACAGGATCACGGCATCGACGATCTCGCATGGGGTCATGCCGAGCTGACGCTCGCGCAGATCCGCGAGCGTCGACGCGAAGGGGAGCGCGGCTCGCAGCGCCGCGTCCGGATCGTCGGCGCCCAACGCCTCGAGCCAGCCACGCGGCTCGTCCTCCCCACCCACGAGGCGAACGAGTTCGGCGAGGGAGAGGCGATCGCCCGGGTCGGCCGTCCAGCGCAACGCCGCCATCGCGAGTTCGACCTCCGGGGTCGCGAACAGATCGCCGCGCTCGACCGCGACCCGGACCCCGCGCTCGGTGAGGGCGGAGGCGAGATCCTCCACGTCGGCGTTGCCGCGGCAGAGGACGGCGATGTCGGAGGCTCGCAGGTCGCGCGCGACACGGTCCGAACCCGAGCGAACCGGCCAGCGCGACGGGTCGGCCAAGGCCGCTGCGATGCCGCCGGCGAGGCTCGCGCTCCGATCCGCCTTTGTCTTTCCGTTCGCGTGCCAGACGGTCAGGGGCGGGCGCGACAGGTCGGCGGCGTCACCCACGCAGTCCGTGAACCGCGAGGCCTCCTCTGGAAGGCCCATGCGTTCGAACGCGGGGAGGAAGGCGTCGTTGACGAAGGCACAGATGCCCGGCCGGCTCCGCCACGACTTCGACAGAACGGTCGAGGAGCCGCCGGTGCCGGCCGCGATGCCGCGCGCGGCCGCGAGCGTGAGGTTCGCGTCGGTGTTACGGAATCCGTAGATCGCCTGCTTCGGATCGCCGACCCAGACGCTGTGCGTGGCGATGCGCGCGAGTTCCGAGAAGATGGCGACCTGCAGCGGGCTCGCGTCCTGCACCTCGTCGATCAGCACGACGGCGATGTTCTCGCGAAGCCGTTCCTGGGTTTCAGGGCGCCGCAGGATTTCCAGAGCGAGCGCTTCCTGATCGGTGAAGTCGAGAAGCCCGCGCTCGGCCTTGTAGGCTTGGAAGGCGGCGGTGGCTCGGGCGGCGCAGTCGAAGACGAGACGGATGAACTGGTCGAGGTCGCCCCGCAGGCGCGGATGACGCGGATGCGCCGCCGCCGCGCGCGCGACGTCGATGAAGAAGGGCGCGTCTGCCTTGGACGTGTTCGGCTTGCTCAGCTTGGCCCAGAGCGACCATGGCGGGAGTTCGCCCCGGTCGAACAGGCCGGCGGCGACCTTTACCGCGCTCGCGGCCTTGGCTCCCTCGCCTTTGAGAGACCGGCCGTCCAAGGCCTCTCGCGCCTCGCGAACGGCCTCGCGGAGAGCCGCGTCCAGGACCGCGTCCGACAGATCCGGATCCGCCTCCGGAAGAAGGGCGAGCAGACTGTCGCACGACCGATCCGCCGAGCGGTTCAGGTCCGTCGGGTCGATCCCGTTGGCGCGAGCCAGTTCGATGACGCGTCGAACGAGGACGCGCCAGTCCGTGTCCTGATCGGACAGGCCCAGGCGCTCTGCGAGCGCGTTCAGCGCCGGCGCGAAACGGGTCAGCGTGTCGTCGGCGGCGGTCGCGAAGAGCAGGGCAGCGCTGTCGTCGGGAACGACTTCGCCTCCGGGTGGGCGACCCAGGTCGAACGCGAAGTCCTCGACCAGGCGTCCGCAGACCGCGTTGACCGTGCCCATGCGCGCGCCGAGCAGCGCGATGGCATCCTCGCTCCGACCCTGATCGATCAGGTGCGCGCGCGCGCGCTCGACGAGTTCCTCGGCGGCCTTCTTCGTGAACGTCGTGGCGAGGATGCGGTCCGGCACGATGCCGGCGTCGAGGAACCGCGTGAGCTGGCCGACCAGGGTCGTGGTCTTGCCGGTGCCGGCCGAGGCCAGAGTGGTATCGACGCGATTGAGGGGAAGCGCGCTCATGGGGGCCTTATCCTACGGTCACGGAACGGCAGAGGCGGGTCATGTCGCAGTACGCGCAGACCCTGGGATTGGGCGCGAAGGCGAGATCCTCGGGGAGATGTTCGTCCGCGCCGGAGACGCCCGCCGCGATCCCACGTCCGGATCCGGCCAGCCGCGTGAGCCGGTCGCCGTCCCGCGCGATGGCGTCCCACGTATCCGCCAAGCCCCGCGAGACGGCGACTTCCTCGTGGGCGAGCGGTGAGCCTGCCTCGGCGAGCAGGCGCCGCTGGCGCAGCAGGAAGTACCCGGCCGCCGCCCCGGTCCCCGCAGGTTCGACGAGACGGCTGTACGTGGCGAGTTGGATCGCCCGCCCGTCCGCGAGTTTGGCGTGATGCGCGTTCGCTCCGTTCTCCGTCCATTTCAGATCGACGATGGCTCGCTCGCCGTCCGGACCACGCACCACGAGATCGATCCGGCTGGCGACTTTCACGACACCGAAGTCGTGCTCGTGCTCGACTTCCAATCCATCGACCGCGAAGCGTCCCCGCGCCAGGATGGCCGAGAGGCTCGCCAACGCGTCCGGCACCCGTTGGCGCGCGAAGGCCAACTCACGGGCGTACCCCGGAAGAAGCAGTGGCGCCGCGATCCGTGGCAGGAGATCGTCCAGCGCCGTCACCGCGCGGGTTCTCACGACTTCGGCGTCCGGGATCTCGCCGGGCCGGAAGGCGGCCTGCGCGACGGCGTGCGCGAGATTGCCGAAGAGGCGCTCGGGCTTCGGGATCTCGCGCCCGCCCGCGGCCTTCAGGCCCGCGACGTGACGCAGGACCCAGCGCAACTGGCAGGTGAGAAGATCCTCGAGAGACGTCGCGCTCTCGCGCCGCTCGACATCGCGGGCGCGCGTCGCGAGGCTGGGTGGCAGATCCCAGGCGGATCGCGCCCGGGGAAGGTCGATGGTGACGTTCGACGCGCGCACCACCTCCCGTGCGGCCATGGGGACGCGCTCCTCGACGAAGAGACGCTCGGCGACGAACCGAACCGATGCCGCGTTCGACGGCTGATCGAACAGGGGGTGCAGTTGTTGGCTGAAGGGATGCGGCGGTGGCGCCGTCCCACGATCCGAAGCTGAGCGGACGAGCACGAGGGAGCGCGCGTTCGACGCCGCAGCCCGCCAATGCGCCGCCTCCCGCCGGCTCGCCGCTTGGGGGCGCTCCGGACAGCAGTCGGCCGCAGTGAGCGCGCCGCGCTCTCGCTCGCTCCAGGGAAAGCGCTGCGCGGAGGACCCGGTGCCGTCGAACCCCCACCAGACCACCCGGTGCGCGGTGCCCCAGAGAGCGCCCGGGTTGGCGATGGCGCGTACCCGTCCCTCCTGCGCGTGGCAGCTCGGGTCCGGCAGGCCGTCCGCGACGGCTTGGTCGATCATCCGGTCGATCTGTAGCGCGGTGACCGGTGAGTGTCCGAGAGCGTCCAACGCGGTGATCAGCGCGCGGGCCGCGCCGACGACGCACAGCAGCAGGGGATCGCGTCGTCCGGCGTCGAGTTCCACCGCCCAGTCGAGAACGCGTCGGCAGAGCGCGATCGCGTCCGGCGCGGCCATGCCCGTCGTCCGATCGTACTGGCCGAGGCTCGTCCAGGCTCGCCAGCGTGCGAGTGTTCGATCGACCCGCGCCGCCGCGCGCCCTGGCGTGTCGTCGGCGTCCCGCGAGACTTCGTCACGCAGCCGCGCCTCGATGCGTTCCCAGGCGCGTCGCCAAGCGGACCCGCCGATGCCAGGTTCCTCGGCGAGCGCGCGCGCCAGTATTCGGGCCGCCCAACGGGGGATGGGCGGTCGAGGCAGAAGCAGGAGTTCGGACAGCTTGGCCGGATCCATCGGTGTCCAAGCCACTGCGAAGCTGAGCGACAGGACCTGGAGAGCTCCCCGGTAGGAGGACGATGGCGAGAGCCCCAGCCGAGGCAGGCCGCGCCGGACGAGCGCCTGATCGAGAAGCGCGCTGTCGCCATCGGGCACGATCACCACCGTGTCGCCCGGCGCGTCCGCCTCGATCTCGGAGGCCAGCCACTCGGCGACGCATTCGGCGGCGGAGGTGGCGGACGCCGCCGAGACGTCACAGACCGTTCCGTCTCCGGCCAGCGGCGTCCGTTGTCCCGTGAGCAGGAACAGGTGCAGTCGACCGATATCGGAGTCGACGTCGGCCGGCGCGGGCGTCGCCGCGGGTCGCGCGATCGTCCCGGCGCCCTCGAGGGTTCGGACGAGCCTGCGCCAGCCGGGCGCGAGCGCCTCGATATCCTCGACGCATTCGAGAAGATCGACGTCGACGGGGCCGCCCGTCTCGATCGCCGTGATCACCTCGCGCAGGAGATCGGCCCGCCCGCCGGGGAGCTCGGGTCCGGCGCGCTCGGCGGCGGCGAGGTCGGCGAGGCGCGCGGGAGGATCGAAGAGGCGGTCGGGAGTCCAACCGGCCTCGATCAGCGCGTCCCGCCAGGACAGAAGCTGTCGGGCCGTCGCCCAGCCGTCCGCCGCGAGAGAAGCCGTCCAGAACCGTGGTGTGTCGCGAGCCGCGGCTTCCAACTTCCTTTGCCAGGTCGCGATGCGGACGACCGGGGGGATCTGCGGACCGCCGAGACCGAGGCGCGTCGCCAGAATGTCGAGAAGCCCGGCCGGTCCGACGACGGCCCCGTCGATACAACCCGTCGAGCCGCCGGGATGCTCGGGATAGGCACGACCGTCGGCGGTCGTCGCGAAGACGAGGTGCATGCGCGCTCCATTCCCAGGGGGGCGACCTCAAATAGGGCACGCCAGGTGAGGGCACGGATCAGATGCAATCTACGGTTAATGAAACGTTGCGCCTCGAGGCTTGTGCACAGCGAGCGTGATACGCGGACGGATACCGGAGGCCGGGGACCGGTACTCACTTCAGCTTGACGGTTGCCGCCAGCTGTCTGTTAACGTCTGGTTGCGGTCAGGGGTGCTTCCCCCTCCGGGGCAACCGGACGCGATCGACGAGCTGCGGGGTGCCTCATGGCGCGGCGGAAAGCGAAGGGCGGCACGGGCGCTTGGATCGTCCTCGCGGGGTTGACGATCCCGGCGCTCGGCGTCGGTGCTCATGCCGTCGGTGACGCTTGGCCATATGTGCTGATGGGACTGGGCGGTGTCGGATGCGTCTGGGGGCTCGCGCGACGGAAGGCCGAGGCTGCCTCGGCGGCGGTGTTGCCGCTTCAGAGCCCCCTGGCGCCAATCGATCTGGAGACGATGCGCCGTTCCGCGAGTTTCGTCTCCAAGCCATCACAACCCGCGACGGTCGAGCGTGAGCCTGACTTCGGTGTGTTGAAAAGTGCCATGCCGGGCGCGGCGGCGAGCGCTGCGCCGACGGTGCCGCTCGCGCAGGAGCCGGAATTTCACATCACGGCCATCGTCGAACAGGCCTCCGTCGCTCCGCCTCGAACGGAGCGGCGCAAACCTGGCCCCTCTTACGGAACGGCTCGCTGGATCCCAACGGGCGAGCCCGTGACGATCCACGATCTGACGATCTCGTCCGGCCTCATCTACGTCGGGGCCAAGCTCGGCGACGATCCCTGGCGGTCGGAGAACTGCCTGATCGATCCGAGCCTTCCAGTCGCTCGCGCCGGAAAGGGTTCGACGGACGGCATGCCGTATTGGGCACGCTACGACGCCGTAACACCCGCGATCCGGCGCGCCTATCTCGATTGGCTCGCTGCGGACCGTACCGCTGCGGACGTCCAGATCGGACTGGTCTTCCTCTTCTTCTATGGCCTCGAATATCGGCTGTTCAAGGAAGCCGTCCTGTCCGACGGGCCCCTGATCGTCGCCGAGGTGGAGCGTCTGCGCGCGCGACACGGAGAGAACTCGTCCTTCCAGGGCTATGCGAACCGCTTTCTGGAGGCGGCCCGCCTCGTCCTTCCGGGCGTGTCCGAGACGCGCCCGGACATCGTACTCGATCAGCCTATCCGGAACTTCGAGTTGCCTCTCGACGTCCGGGTCTGGCTCGGTCGCAAGCTCGCCGCCGGCGAAACCCTGGATGCCGACGACGCGCTGCTGTGGCTGGCCACGCTGCCCGATCGCGGCTTCCGGACACCCGTCACGCGCTGCCCGGAAATCTTTCGCTCCCTCTGGCGCCTTCGGTTCGCCGAGCGGTATCCGGCCGGGCTCAAGGTCAATCCACCCAAAAGCCGCCTCAAGGCGACGTATCGCGCCGCGAGCGGCACCTTCGAGGTGCCGCTGCGGAGCGCGCACCCGGATCTGCCCGATATCGGATCCCTGACCGGCCCGGTCAGGAAGCTCCGTGACCTCGTCGAGGCCTGCACGGCGGAGCTCGACGGATACAGTCGCTTCATCGGCAGGCGTCCCGACGCGCGATCCGGAATCGAGGCGGCTCTCCTCCTGCCGGACGATCTCGCCGTGGCGGGTACGGCTTGGGAGCTCGTGCGGGCGCGCGTCGACACCCTGATGGCGGACCGGGAAATCGCTTCCGTCCGGCTTTCCGAGCTCTTCACGATCGCGGGATTGTCGCTCCTGTCGGTCGGACGTGTGCCGCAAGCGCCGATGCTGCAACTCGCGCAGGTTCTCGATCGCATCGACGTCGCGTTCGAACCCGATCGCCGCTTCGGTGGTCCGCTCCCGGACGCCTCGTCGATCGTCTGCCTCTTCCGCGGCGCCAAGGGCGCGCCAGTCGACAGCGAGCGACCGGAATACCGGACGTATCGCGATCTGATCGACATCGCCTGTCTCGCCGCGGCAGCGGACGGAGCCGTCGAGCCGGCGGAAACCGAAACCGTGCTCGCGACCTTGCGCGCCTCGACGGCTCTGCTGCCGATGGAGCAGGCTCGCTTGGCGGCGTACGCGCTGTCGATCGCCCAGGATCCGCCGAAGTGGCAGGCCGTGCTGAAGCGAGCCGCCGCTCGCTCCGAGGCCGAGCGCCAGGGCTTCGCCGACGCGGCCCTGGCCGCGGTCATGGCCGACGGCCATGCGACACCTGCGGAGGTGAAGTTCCTGGAGCGGCTGCACAAGGCGCTCGACCTACCGACGGACGCGATCTACGCCGGCATCCATCGAGGCGGCGGGCCGACTGCCGATACGGATAACGGCGCGACCGCGCGACCCCGAGCTTTCCCGAACGTCTCGCAGGCGCCGTCCGGCGCCGTCACGATCGACATCGCGCGTCTGGAGCGGATCCGACGCGAGACGCAGGCCGTATCGAGTCTCCTCTCGGACATCTTCATCGACGACACCTCATCCGTCGTACCCGCTCTCGCGCCGACGGACGCTTCGACGCCTGTCGTGCCTGACCCGGAAGACCATCTCTCGGCTCCCGGGACGTTCCAGGGCCTCGATCCCGCCCATGCGGAGCTTCTCGCCAACCTCCTGGTCCTGGCGGAGCCCATCGGCCGCGAGGTCTTCGAGCGAGAGGCGCGCCTCCGCCGGCTTTTGCCGGACGGTGCTATGGAGACCATCAACGAGTGGTCCTTCGACCGCTTCGGCGACGCTCTTCTCGAGGGCGAGGAAGACCTCTGCGTGGCCGCCCACTTACGCGATCAACTCATCGAACTCGAAGCCGCCGCCTGATCCATGCCACCGACCCCCGTGATCCGACCTCGCGACCGCGACACCATCCTCCAGGCCCTGTCCGCCGGCGTCGTCCCGCGCTCGGGTCTGCGTCATATCCAGGTCGGACGCGCGGCCGAAATCGGAGCCCTGGTGCGTGATATCGATCGCATCGGCGACGCCGGCGCAGCGATCCGGTTCGTGATCGGCGAGTACGGCGCCGGGAAGACCTTCTTCCTCAACCTGGTCCGCCTCATCGCCCTCGAACGCAAGCTCGTGACGGTCCATGCGGATCTCGCTCCCGATCGACGCATCCACGCGACGAGCGGACAAGCGCGCGGCCTCTACGCCGAGGCCCTGCGTAACATGGCGACGCGGACCAAGCCGGATGGTGGCGCGCTCGGCAGCGTGGTCGAGCGCTTCGTGACCGACGCCGTAAAGGAAGCGCAGCAAGCGCGCGAAGCCGTCGAGCACGCTATCGACCGCCGGCTCGCGCCTCTGCAGGAAGAGGTCGGAGGCTACGACTACGCCGTCGTTCTCAAGGCCTATTGGCGAGGGAGCGAGGACGGCAACGAGGCCTTGAAGGCCGCCGCATTGCGCTGGCTTCGCGGGGAGTATTCGACCCGCACGGAGGCGCGACAAGCGCTCGGCGTTCGCACGATCATCGACGACGACACCGTCTACGACGCGCTCAAGTTGCTCGCGGCGTTCGTTCGATTGGCCGGCTACGGCGGTCTGTTCGTCGTCTTCGACGAGCTCGTCAACCTGTACAAGCTTCAGAGCGCGCAGGCGCGCAATCAGAATTTCGAGCAGATCCTGCGCATCCTGAACGACGTGCTCCAGGGCAACGTTCGCGGGCTCGGTTTCGCCCTCGGAGGCACACCCGAGTTTCTGCTCGACACCCGGCGTGGCCTCTACAGCTATCAGGCCCTCCAGAGTCGCCTCGCCGAGAACAGCTTCGCCAGAGGCGGGCTGGTCGACCTCTCGGGGCCGGTGATCCGGCTGCAGAATCTCACGCCGGAGGACATGCTGATCCTGCTGACGAATATCCGGACGGTGTTCGCTTCGGGTGACACCGCGAAGCATCTCGTCCCCGACGAGGCGCTCGCCAGCTTCATGGAGCATTGCAACCGCCGCATCGGCGAGGCCTACTTCCGCACCCCGCGCAACACGATCCGTGCCTTCGTGCAACTGCTCGCGGTGCTGGAGCAGAACCCGACAGCCGATTGGCGAAACCTGCTGGGTGAGGTCGAGGTCGGCGCGGACGGACCCGGCGATGCCGATGGGGGGGACGCCGCCCCCGATTCGACGACAGGCCGTGACGATGATCTCGTCGACCTCCGTCTCTGATACGCGGCCGCGGGACGCGTTCGATCGCTTGGCCCCGGCCGTTCGCTCCTGGATCCGAGAGCAGGGGTGGGACGGGCTCCGGGACATCCAGACACAGGCGACCTTCGCCATATTGGACGAGGATCGGGACGTCCTGATCGCCGCAGCGACGGCCGCCGGCAAGACCGAGGCGGCCTTTCTGCCCGTCCTCACCAAGGTCGCCGGACGTGCCGAGCCTGGTCTGTCCGTCCTCTACGTCAGTCCGCTCAAGGCGCTGATCAACGATCAGCACCGGCGTTTGGACCAGCTCTGCGAGCGCATGGAGATCCCCCTCGTGCGCTGGCACGGCGACGCTCCTGCGTCCGCCAAGGCGCGGATGCTGAAGCGACCCTCCGGGATCGCACTGATCACGCCGGAGTCGATCGAGGCGCTCTTCATCCGCAAACCCGCCGAGGCCCGACGGCTCCTCGGTCGTCTCGACGCCATCTTGATCGACGAGTTGCACGCGTTCCTGGCCGGCGCGCGAGGTTTGCATCTCGCTTCGCTGCTGAAGCGCATCGATGCCATCGCCGGACGTCGCGCGCGCCGGATCGGACTATCGGCGACGATCGGCGATCCCGAGATGGCCGCGGCGTGGCTGTGCCCGCGCGAGCCCGCCCAGGTTCTCAGGCTTTCCTCGGACGCGACCGGAATGGACTTGCGTCTGCAGATCCGGGGTTATCTGGAGCCCTCGCGTCCAGCCGCCTCGGATCGGAGATCGAGCGCCACGGATGGCGAACTCGCACCCGCGCTCGCGGGGATCACCGACCATCTGTTCGAGACCCTGCGTGGCGAGAACAACCTCGTGTTCGGTGGCTCTCGGCAAACGGTCGAGACAGTGGCGGATCAGCTGCGGCTGAAGGCCGAGCGGGCTTGCGCGCCGAACGAGTTCTTCCCTCACCACGGCAATCTCTCGAAGGAGCTGCGCGAGGAACTGGAAGTGCGCCTGAAGGACGGAAGCCTTCCGACCACGGCCGTCTGCACGTCGACCTTGGAGCTCGGTATCGACATCGGGTCCGTGCGATCCGTCGCGCTGATCGGGGCGCCGCGCTCTCTGGCGTCCCTACGTCAGAGGTTGGGACGCAGCGGCAGGCGGCGTGGCGTGCCGGCCATTCTTCGCGTGTATGTCCGGGAAGCCCCCGTGGAGAAGGCTAACAGCCTCCGAGACGTGTTGCGCCTCGACACCGTGCGATCGGTCGCGGCGATCCGCCTCCTCGGCGAACGCTTCGTGGAGCCACCGCCCGCGAGCGATCCCGCGTTGGCGACGGCGCTGCTCCATCAGACGCTCTCGATCATCGCGGAGCGCGGCGGCGCGCGCGCCGATACGATCTTCGGACTACTCGGAGGCTCTGGACCGTACGCCTCTGTCACGTCGGCGGACTTCGTCGAGCTGCTTCGTGGCGCCGCTCACGAGCGAGTCGGCCTCATCGAGCAGGCCCCCGATGGAACGCTGCTGTTGGGAGAGCGCGGCGAGCACCTGGTGCAATCGCGCGAGTTCTACGCGCTCTTCGAGAGCGAGGCGGAGTGGCGCCTGCTCCACGGAGGGCGGCCGCTGGGGACGATACCGCTCGGCAACGTCATCACCGTCGGCGGCCTCGTCGTTTTCGCCGGGCGCCGGTGGTCCGTCGAGGCGGTCGACGAGCGTGCCCGTGTCTTGCAGGTGGCTCCCCATAGCGGTGGCACGCTCCCGAAATTCGAAGGCGCCAGCGTGGAGCCGGCCCACGACCGGTTGGTGGCCGAAATGCGCCGCGTCCTCAAGACCGATGCCGCACCGCCACCCTATCTCGATCCGCACGCGGCCGCGTTCGTCACGGAGGGCCGGGACGCCTACAAGCGCCTCGGTTTGAATCGGATGCCCCTTCTCGACACCGGCCAGGACGTCCACCTGATGGCATGGCGTGGAGATATCGCATGTGGTGTCCTCGCGGCGGCCTTCACGTCGCTCGGCTTCCAAGCCGAGCCGAACGATGTCGGCGTGACGCTGCTGAAAGCCGATTCGATGTCGGTCCGCTCGGGGCTGGCAAGGATCGCGCGGTTCGAAACGGCCGATCTGGAGCGTCTCGCCGCGCAAGTGCGGGATCCGCGCTCGGCGAAGCTCGATGCCTACGTGCCGGAGGCGATCCTGCGACGGTTCTGGTGCCGCCGCCACGCCGCGGAAGTCGCCGATGTTCCGAGAATGGCCGCCCTCCTGGCGACCCACCGAGTCGCGGGCGCCCTACCGGAAGCATCCGCCTTGATCCCGGACGGGTATGCATAGAGCTGTCGATGCCGCGGGATCCTGTCGCAACGCGTCCCGCGGACTGTATGGTTGGTAACCGGCACCTTTCGGGTCGGTCGTCACGGCGAACAGGATGATGCATCTCAGGCCAATCCCCTGTCCGAATCCCGAATGCGGGAAGTCCCTTTCCTTCGCCGCGACGACATGCGTCGAGTGCGGGCATCAGGCCGTGGGCTATCCGAACGTACGGTACGCGAACGATCCCGCGGAAGTGGCCGCGCTCGACACGCGTGTTCGGGAAGCGTTCGAGGAAGCCGATAGGGGCGGCAGCGCCGACCGGCTCGCGAGATTTCGGGAGGTCGCGAAGACGACCTGCGCCGTGACCGTCATGAGCATCACGGATATGCGGATGCTCCTGAGTGAAAATCGATTGTGGGTGAGCTTCTACAAGCAAGTCAACGGAGCGGGAAGTCGTCAGTCCGAATGGAACAAGTGGGACTTTTCGCGGGGAAGCAACGATCAGAAGGTAAATCCGCAGTACTCCGATCACATCAACTATGCGGCGTTGTCGCTCGGAGATTTCGGGGCCGGCTGGTATGGCGGATGCCATGCGAAGCTGGTCGGCGATCGGATATCGACGCGAGCCAGCGTGTTCTGGGAGAATCCGTTCGTGTTCCTGAAGAACACGCACGTACCTCCCGACGCGTTGGTTCCGCCTGGTTACCGAGCCTCGTGGGAGCGCCGATCCGATTTGGCTGTCGCGAAGTTGCACCCGAAAATCGGTTCGAGCACTGCGGAGGCCGAGTTTCCAGGCATCGTGCTGGAGCATGATCCCAGCCGGGGCGATACCGACTTCATCGAGGTGCACATCTATGGAGCTGTCGGTCAGTCGGCGATTGCGCAGGTCAGCGTGGACACCTCGCGCATGGACGAGGATGACGCGCTGGAATGGTCGAGCCTGAAGCGCCGGCTGGATGCGGCCGGCATACTGGTTAGGGATGTCGCCAATGCTTGAGCGTAATCTCATATCCGGGCATCTCGGCTTGTTGGCTGCGCCCGAGGGCGACGGCGTGGCTCTCTACAAGGTCGACGGATCCAAGGTTCCCGATGTCTCGACGCGGGAGGCGCTGAGGATCTTCCGGTCCGCCGACGACGTGATTGAGGCGCCGATCGGCGATTTGTCCGACAGTCTGAGGGTTCTGGCGTGCGAACATGCCAAGAAGCGCGCGCTCCGCATGGTCCTGCTGATCCTCGATAAGGACGAGGACACCCGAATCATGGATCGGGCCGCCCGGAGATTCGAGGAACTCGTCCAAAGCCCGGAAGTCTCCGTGTTCGTCAAGAACCGTCTGTATTCCCAGGTTCTGCCGAGCGATGCAGAGCATGAACGCGTTCGAAGCGCCGTCCGGGATTTGCGAGCCGCCTCTCTCATCATCGACGCGGTGTTTCGGTCGCAAGATAGGATTCGCATTCATAGATCGGCGTTCGATGCGGCGGTTGTCGATGCGCCTCCGGATATGGAGAACGCAACTCTCCGACGCGCGGTCGAGAAGGGCATCTTCCGCAAGCTCGTCGAAGAGGGGCGAGCGGCGTCGCGTCGTGTGCTTGACCAGTTTCGGCAGGAAAACTCAGACATCGCTAGTATTGACGTGACCTCCGACCGATGGTTCAGGAACATTGATGTGCTGGATGTCGCCCTTCGTGGCCATCGGCGGATCGACGTTTCCGAGGCCGACGCGACAAGCGAAACCGAACTTCGACGCGGCCTGGAGGCTGGAGCCGGCACTTGGGCGGTGTCGATGCGGCAATTGCTGGAGGCCGGCGCGCACTTCGGAAAACGAGCTCACAGCTGGAATCCGAAGATGCAGCCTTACATCTTCGGCACCCGCAACGACATCCACATCATCGACCTGGCCCAGACGGCGCCTGCGATGCATCGGGCTCTCCAGGCCGTCAGCGACACCGTGGCCCGCGGCGGTCGCGTGCTGTTCGTCGGCACGAAGCGCCAAGCCGCCGACACGATCGCCGACGCCGCCAAGCGCTCGGCCCAGTACTACGTCAACTCCCGCTGGCTCGGCGGCATGCTGACTAACTGGAAGACCATCTCGGGCTCGATCGCGCGCCTGCGCGAGGTCTCCGAGACGCTCGAGACCGGCGGCTCCGGCCTCACCGGGGAGGAGCGCCTGATGCTGTCCCGTGAGAAGGACAAGCTTGAGAAGGCGCTCGGCGGCATCAAGGACATGGGCGGCGTGCCGGACCTGCTGTTCGTGATCGACACCAACAAGGAGCGAGTGGCGATCAGGGAGGCGAACCGCCTCAACATTCCGGTGGCCGCTATCGTCGACACCAACTGCAACCCGGACGGCATCACCCACATCGTCCCGGCCAGCGCGAACGCTGGACGCGCCATCGCGCTCTACTGCGATCTCATCGCCCGCGCTGCGATCGACGGCATCTGGCGCGCCCAGGGCTGGTTGGGGAGCGACCCTGGCGCCTCCGAGGAGCCGATGGCCGAGGAGCTGCCGGCCAGCGAGGAGTTCCCAGTCACCTTCTCGTTCGACCGAGCCGGCAAAATGCTGCCTGCCCAGTCGACCGCGCGCTTCGAGCTGCTCGCCGCCCCACGCGGCGCGCCCGACGATCTGACCAAGATCGACGGCATCGGTCCGCAGATCGCGCGGAGGCTCAACGACGCCGGCATCTACCACTACTGGCAGATCGCCGCGATGACCGAGGACGACGTCGCCGAGCTCGGTCACGACCTCGCCGGCCGCATGGCCCGCGACGATTGGGGCGAGGCTTCGAGGGGCCTGCTGCACGAATCCATACGCGGAGCGGCGACGGGCTGAGCGGGCGAACTCGGCGGAGTCGGCGGCATCGGCCGGTAATCCTCAAGGCGGCTTGGCATCGGTTCGCGACGATCCTGACCGACAACGTCACGACGCCGCCTGCTTCAGCAGACGGCGTCGTGACGCTGTTGTTGACGATCTTGAGGATCCCGAGAGCGGCGTCCGTGACGCTGAGGCCGCGCGGTTTCGCGACCTTCTCCTCAATCGCCTTATGGGCGAGATCGGGGTCGAGCCTCAGGTCGCCGCCGAGCGCCAACTCCGGTCGAGCCGGCCCAGCACCACCTGCAGGTCCGGCACTGTTGGCTTCTCGCCTCCGCGGCCGTAGCAAGCCGGTTCCAGCGACGAGCCGGCCGAGCGAGGACCGACGTGGATACCTCCCTCCGCGTCGATGTGGGTGACCGAGCCGCCGCCGGTGCCGATCGTCACAATTTCCACCTTGGCCCAGAGGGCCTGCATGCCCTCTACGACGCCAACCGACTGATTTCTCAACGTCGTCCAAGTCTTGCGATGGAAGACGCTCTTGCAGAATTCGAGCGTCAGTTCGGTACTTGTGGCGTCGATGTCATCGCGAATTTTAGCCATATCCGAAATTTCCTCCGCCCGATGGATCTAGCCTTCTCAAGCCTCCTGTATTGCGCCGTCGGTCGACAGGTCGGATCGGCGGCTCTCGGGCACAGGATCGGCATCCGCGTGAAAGAGACGGCCGGCGGTTTCGGGCGTCAGGAGTGCTACGATCAAGGCTAGGCCTGCCACTGCGGTGATGTAAATCGCCGGCGCCAAGCGGTCTCCGCTCGCCGCGATCAGCAGAGTCGCGACGAACGGAGCCGTTCCGCCGAAGACGGCGTAGGCGATGTTGTAGGTGATTGCCGAAGCCGTGTAGCGCACTCTGGTCGGGAATGCCTCGCAGAGCAGCACGGCCGTCACGACGTTTGCGGCGACGGCGCCGACGGATAGCAGGATCTGGGCGGAGAGCGCGGATCCGAGTGTGCCGTTCGAAGCGAGGATGTACGCGGGAACCGAGAGGCCGCCGAGCAGTAGCGCGGAGGCGACCATCGTCGGCCGGCGTCCGACCCGGTCGCAGATTCGGCCGAGGAATGGGGCCAGCGCGGCTGCGAATGTCAGTGCCAGGACGTTCGAGAGTAGGACTTGCGCAGGCTGCATTCCCACGACGGTTCTTAGGAACGTGGTCATATAAGTGGAGAAGATGTAGAAGGACAATGCCGTTAGGCTGATGTAGGCGCCCAAACGCAGCATGGGGACGCACTGCTCGCGCATGGTCTGGCGCAGAGGAGCGTGGGCGGTCGCCGGACCGTCGAGTACCTTCTGGAACAGCGGGCTCTCGTCCAGACGGCGGCGGATGTAGACCGCGACGAGGCCGAGCGGAGCCGCGAGCAGAAAGGGCACGCGCCAGCCCCAGGCGTTCATCTCCTCGTTCGACAAACCGACGGTCAGCAGGTAGGAGACGAGTCCGGCGAGGGCGAAGGAAGCGAACGTAGCCGCCGGCATCCAGCTCGAGTAACGCGAGCGCTGATCGTCAGGCGCGTGCTCGATGACGTACGTGACCGCGCCCGCGTACTCACCGCCAGCCGAGAAGCCCTGAAGACAGCGGGCGAGGGTGAGTAGGATCGGTGCCCAGATGCCGATGGCATGGTAGTTGGGCAGGAGCCCGATCGCTGCAGTCGCGATCGACATCAGGAGTACGGTGAGCGCCAGCACCTTTTTGCGCCCCAGACGATCGCCCATCACGCCGAAATAGGCGCCCCCGAAGGGACGAAGCGCGAAGGCGACCGCGAAGATCGCGAAGGTCTGGAGCAAGCCCGCGACGCGGTCGCCCTCGGGAAAGAACGTAACGGCGATGACTGGCGCCATGAAACCGTAGATCGCGAAATCGAACCATTCGATCACCGTTCCCGCGACCGCGGCCATCGTGATCTTGCGTAGGGTCGCGGGTTCTACCGCGGATGCATCCGTCGTGTGCTCTGACATTGGGGCGCTCCTCTTCCTAAGTGACCCGGCGCCTCTCTTGTCGGAGCGCTCTGGGAGACGCGGAGCGGTGCGCCGCTCCGCGGAGATCGCTCGGGCCTACTCGGCCGCCTGGGCCATTCCGGCCGCCTTCGAGACCGAATTCAGGTAGGCGACGCACTCGTCGACCGTATGGACGTCGCCGAACTTCGCGTCGATGTCGAACAGGTTCCACGCCACCGCGCCCGGCACGCGGTCGCCGATCGCCTCCTTGACCGCGATGGTGCGGAAGCCGTCGGCCAGTCCGTCGCAGATCGTCTGCCGCACGCAGGCGCAGGCGGTAACCCCGGTGACGAGGATGGTGTCGACGTTGTTCGCCCGCAGGATGCCGGCGAGTTCCGTACCGTGGAACGAGGAAGCGCGCTTCTTCAGAAGCGTGTACTCACCCTCGACCGGTGCGATGCGACTGTCGATCGCCCACAGATCCTTGTCGGCGAGATTGACGACGTCGACCGGGATCTTGTTGTGCCAGAGGCCCATGTCGGTGAAGGCCGCGTTGCGATCGGTGATCTCGTAGGCGGTGGTGACGTGAACCACCGGGTGCCCGTTCGCCCGGCAGGCGGCCAGGAGTTTCTGCATGCCCGGAATGATCTCGTTGTCCATCTTCTCCTGGTCGCAGGTGAAGGGATTGCCGGGACGCGTCCAGGCGTTGGCGAGGTCGACGCTGACCAGCGCCGGACGCTTGCCGAAGCCGACGCGGCGCTGGAAGCCGCGCTCTTGGTAGAGCTTGGTCGCCTCGGCGAACGCTTGATTCAGAAGCGAATCGAGTTCCTTGTTGGTCGCATCGGACATGAGCTGCTCCCTTGCCGACGACCACGCGCCGGCCGCATCGCGGGTTGAAGGATCGGAGACGCTGCGGAACCGCACGCCCCGTTTCCCTGATGCCATCGTCGGTTGGAGCTATCCCGACTTGAATTGCCGATCGCGCATCTATTATTGCGTCTTACGCATCGGCTAGACATGACGCGATGAAGAACCCGGCAGGCCTCGATCTTCTCCATTCGTTCCTCGTGGTCGCCGACGAGCTGAACTTCCGTCGCAGCGCCCAACGGCTCAACCTCGACCAGTCCGCCCTGACTCGACGCATACAGAAACTCGAGCAGACCGTTGGTTTCCGGCTGCTCGAGCGGACGACCCGTGAGGTTCTGCTGACCGCCGCGGGCAGGCGCTTCTATGACGACAACCTCCCGCTGCTGCGGCGTTATACGGAGTCTGTCGAGACTGCTCGTGGCATTGCCGAGGGGCGGACAGGGATGGTACGCGTGGCCTACATGGCCTTCGCCGCGACCGAACTGATGCCGTGCGCCGTCGCGCGCTTCAGGCAATTGCACCCCCAGATCGAGATAAGACTGCAGTACATCCGGACACAGGGGCAAAAGCTCGCTCTGGCGGCGGACGAGATCGACGTCGGCTACATGATCGGTCCCTTCGATCATTCGGAGTACCATTCCGCCCGCCTCGCTCGTGATCCTCTTTATCTCGTCGCTCCCCGAAATCATGATCTCTTGCGTGGCGAAAGTCTTCGTCCGGCCGATCTCAAGGAGGCGCGCCTGATCCTCGGTGACATGTCCGAATGGGGCGAATACCGTTGGCGCTTGGCGGATCTGTTCCAAGGTGAGGGTGTCGTGCCGCAGATCCACTTGGAGGCATCGAACACACTTGCGCTCATCGGCCTCGTGGCCGCAGGTCTTGGCGTGACGATCTATCCCGAAAGCCTGATCGGCCTGCTCGGGTCGAACGTCGAGGTTCGCCCGATCGAGCATCCCGATTTTCACAGCGAAACCGTTCTCGTCTGGAAGCGTATCAACCGGTCGGGCCCGACGCAGCGTTTCATCGAAGTCGCGACGAAGCAGCCGAGCCCGGACCAGCATGCGCACAGGCGGTCCTCAGACCGAGGGTGATAGGACGACTGGCGCCCGGTCCGAATCAATGCCGGAACCGCACGATGCGGAGATCAGATCCGTGCATCCTTAGCGGTCGGAGATCAGGATCGAATTTCGCCGGACCTGCAGTCAGGTTCCCAGGCGACATGGCCGCCCTCTGGAGTTGCCCCGAAGTGCGTGATCACTGTGGTAGACGATCTCGAAGGCATCGGGTCAGCTTACAGCTGCGGTGCCTTGGGTAGACGACCGACGCGGGACGCGAGGACAATGCCCCGGCGCTAGGATATGACCTCCGCGTCGGCCTGTGATCGAAAGGATGCGAATCCACCTAGCCACATGATCGGATGACATTTAAGTTGGTGTACAAGCGCCTTCGTCAAACCTCATCCGAATCTGGTAAGGCGAAAATTTCCGAAGAGCGACCGTCCGCGCGCAGGGCTGCCATCATATCTTCAGGTTTAATCTTAAGTGTCAGATTATTGGAGAGAGGATGGACGTCGATATGTTCTTCCAGAAGTAGTCTGTCCTGAACGAAGATCTTTACGGCGCCCGGTGCGGAGTTCATGGCGGCGAACGGCGAGACGGCGCCGCTCTCCACGCCAAGGTGCTCCCGCAATGCCTCCGTACTGGCGAAGGACAGTCCGCCGCGCGCCCCGAGGACGGAACGGAGCGCCTTGAGGTCGATCCGTGCGTCGTGACGGAGCGTAACGAGATAATGGGCCTTCTTGCCATCTCGCAGGAACAGGTTCTTGGTATGCGTTCCTCCGATGTCGCCGCAGGTGGCCATCATCTCGTCCACGGTCAGAACGGCCGGGTGCTCGAAGAGTTCGTATGCGATGCCGCACTCGTTCAACCGGGCGATGAGCTCATTCGGATCCATCGGCATGGAACATTCTCCTGGCGTTCGTATCGACGGACCTCGAAGACCCGTGTTTCCATCGGATTTCGACCCGTCCGTCCCTCGTTCTCAGCATTCCGGCAGGTTCACGGCGAGGCCGCCCAAACTGGTTTCCTTGAACTTCGCGCTCATCTCCTCGCCGGTCTGGCGCATCGCGGCGATGCAGTTGTCCAATGGCATGAAGTGCGTGCCGTCCCCCCGCAGGGCTAGCGAGGCGGCCGCCACCGCCTTGGTGGCACCGATGCCGTTGCGCTCGATGCAAGGTACCTGCACGAGGCCGGCGACTGGGTCGCAGGTCATGCCGAGATGATGCTCCAGGGCGATTTCGGCGGCGTTCTCGACCTGGGCCGGTGTCCCGCCGAGCACGGCGCACAGGCCGGCGGCCGCCATCGCGCTGGCCGAGCCGACTTCTCCCTGGCAGCCCGCCTCCGCCCCGGAGATGGAGGCGTTATGCTTGATCAGTCCGCCGATGGCGGCTGCGGTGAGCAGGAACTCGGGGATCCGGGCCGCGTCCGCACCGACGCAGTGGTCGAGGTAGTACCGGGCGACTGCCGGCACCACGCCTGCGGCCCCGTTGGTCGGGGCGGTGACGACCCTGCCGCCGGCCGCGTTCTCCTCGTTGACCGCCATGGCATACACGTTGAGCCAGTCGGACATCACGTGCGGCTGCGCCGTGTTCGAGCCGTGCTCGCGCTCGAGCTGCTCGCGTATGCGCTTCGCACGCCGCTTCACGCGCAGTCCCCCAGGCAGTTCCCCGTCCCGCGAGAGCCCGCGCTCGACGCAGCCGTTCATGGTCCGCCAGATCCGGGCGATGCCGGCATCGACTTCGGCCTCCAGGCGGCCGACTGCCTCGTTCGCCCGTTTCATCGCGGCGATCGACAGACCGCTCTCGCGTGCCATCCGCAGCATGGCGGCCGAGCTTTCAAACGGATACGGCCAGAGGATCGGGTCGACCGCTACGGAGGAGGGCGGCTCGTCGGCCGCGCGCTGCGCCGCCGTGACCACGAAGCCGCCGCCGATCGAGTAGTAGGTCTCGGAGAGGACGGAGCCGCCGGCGGCGTCGAGTGCGGTGACGATCATCCCGTTGGCGTGCCCTGGAAGTGGCGGTCCGTAATCGAACACGACGTCGGCCGCCGGATCGAAGGCGATCTCCGGCAGCTCCGCCGGCCGCAGGGTCCGGCGCTTGGCCAGCTCCGCGAGGCCGCGCTCGGCCGCGTCCATCTCAATCTCGGCCGGCCGGAACCCGAGGAGCCCGAGCACCACCGCCCGGTCGGTTGCGTGCCCCCGGCCCGTGAAGGCGAGCGAGCCGTGCAGGCTCACCCGGATCGCGGCCGCGCGGCGGCCCGCCTCATGAGCGCGCAGGAGATCGAGGAAGTCGGCCGCCGCTGTCATCGGCCCCATCGTGTGGGACGAGGAGGGGCCGATCCCCGGTTTGAAGACATCGAATACGCTGAGAAACATCGCACACCGTTCGCCGCCGCGACGTGATCCGATCCTGGCCGGACACGGCCCTGTTCGTGAAGCCTCGGGCTGTCGGCTCAGAGGCCGGAACTCCGCCGGTAGATCGGGAAGCGACGGCAAAGGCCGCGCACTTCTTGGAGGACGTCGGCCTCGACGGCCGGATCGCCCTCCGATCCGGCCGAGGCAAGCGCGCGCACGACCTTCAGGACCAAGTCGCCGACCGCCGCGAATTCGGTCTCGCCGAAGCCGCGCGTCGTTCCGGCCGCGGTTCCGAGACGGATGCCCGAGGTCACGGCAGGCTTCTCCGGGTCGAAGGGAATCGCGTTCTTGTTGCAGGTCAAGCCGGCCCGCTCAAGGGCACGCTCGGCGTCTCGTCCCGTTACGCCCAACGGTCTGAGATCGACCAGCACCATGTGACAGTCGGTGCCGCCCGAGACGATATCGAGGCCACCTGCCGTCAGCACGCGGCCGAGCCTTCGAGCATTGGCGATCACCGCTGCGGCGTAGGCACGAAATTCCGGTCGCAGGGCCTCGCCGAAGGCCACCGCCTTGGCGGCGATGACGTGCATTAGCGGGCCGCCTTGGTTGCCGGGGAAGACCGCGGAGTTGATCTTCTTGGCCAAAGCCGCGTCGTTCGTCAGGATCATGCCGCCGCGTGGTCCCCGCAGGGTCTTGTGGGTGGTGGTGGTGACGACGTGAGCGTGAGGCAGCGGATCGGGGTAGAGCTTGGTCGCGATCAGGCCGGCATAATGCGCCATGTCCACCATGAGGTGCGCGCCGACCTCATCGGCGATCTGGCGGAAGGCACGGAAGTCGATGCTGCGCGGATAGGCCGAGGCGCCGGCCACGATCAGCTTCGGTCGTGTCTCGCGCGCCCGCCGCCGCAGGACGTCGTAGTCGATCCGGTGGTCGGTCTCGCGCACGCCATAGCTCGCGACGTCGAACCACTTGCCCGACATGGTAACCGGCGAACCGTGGGTGAGATGGCCGCCATGGGCCAGCGACATGCCGAGGATGCGCTCGCTCGGCTGCAGCAGAGCTAAGAAGACCGCCTGATTGGCCTGCGCGCCCGAATGCGGCTGGACGTTGACGAAGCTCGCGCCGAACAGGGCCTTTGCCCGCTCGATCGCCAGGGTCTCGACGGTGTCGACATGTTCGCAGCCACCGTAGTAGCGCCGGCCCGGATAGCCCTCGGCGTACTTGTTGGTCAGCACCGAGCCCTGCGCGCGGAGCACGTCCGCCGAAACGATGTTTTCGGAAGCGATCAGCTCGATGCGTTCGGTCTGGCGCTCGAATTCCCGGCCGATCGCATTGGCGATCTCGGTATCGGCGAACGGGGTGTCGAAGTCGAAGCTGATCACGGGAGCGTCCGGCGCGGTGCGGTTGTTCGGAAGTGACCCAGTCGACCGCTCCGATCGGAGGCGGGGCGGGGCCGCGGTCAGATGTCGAGTCCGATCTCTCGCGAGACTGCCGCGAGCAGGGTCCAGACATGGTCGGCGAAGGATTGCCAGACCTCAATGCGGTAGTGCTCCGCGTCGTGCTTGATCAGCACGGCCTGAGCCTTGTCGAGGATTGTGCGCGTGGCCGAGCCCGTCGGCATCGCGTCCAGGTCGAGCGCGCAAAGGGAGGACAGGGCGAGCGTCGCCGCAGGTCCCTCCACCGCGATGCCGACTTCCCTGTGACCGACGTCCACGAGGCTGAACGGGGCGCCAAGCGCCGCCGACAGGCGTTCGCCCGCGGTCCGGGCCACATCCTCGGGCAGCAGGAGGTACCACTCGTCCGGGCCGAGGCAGACGGCGAAGCTCTCGCTCGCCGCGTCCAGCCCGCCGATCCGCTCAGGCAGCGCGACGCCGAGAACGGTCTCGGCCGCCGCGCGGTCTCTGGGCCGCAGCCGCAGGACGAGACGGCCGCAGTCCGGCGCCAGCGTCACCGTGAGGCGGCCGGCCGCACCGGGGATCGCATTGCCGCGGAGGGTCTTCCATTCTTGGATCATGTTCGCGCCTATGCCGCCAGCCGCTGGCCTTCGGGGTCGAGGAACACCGTGCCGCCGATCGTCGCCGCGTGGACGGTGTCGGGCATCGGCACGTAGATCGTTCGCCCCTGGAGGGACTTGCCGCCCTCGACCACCGCCATGGCGATCGACCGACCGAGCGCCTCGCTCCAGTAGGCGGAGGTGACGTGGCCGATCATCCGTCGCGGGATCGGCCCGTCGCGCTCGGCCACGATCTGCGCGCCCTCCTCAAGCACCACCTTCGGGTCTTCCGTCAGCAGGCCGACGAGGTGCTTGCGGTCGGGCTTCAGCATGTCGGGCCGGGTAAGCGAGCGCTTGCCGACGAAATCGGGCTTGGCCTTGCCGACTGCCCAGCAGAGACCTGCGTCGTCCGGCGTCAGGGTACCGTCCGTATCCTGGCCGATCACGATGTAGCCCTTCTCGGCGCGCAGGACGTGCA
The DNA here is from genome assembly GCF_003173735.1 of Methylobacterium radiodurans. Lineage (NCBI taxonomy): Bacteria > Pseudomonadati > Pseudomonadota > Alphaproteobacteria > Hyphomicrobiales > Methylobacteriaceae > Methylobacterium > Methylobacterium radiodurans. Next base: position 1,019,172 of record NZ_CP029551.1, read on the forward strand.
TCGTCTCCGTGCCGTAGGGCACGATGCCGTAGGCCTGGCCCACCGCGTGAACCGCTTCCCAGACCGCCCGGCCGTAGCGGGCCGGAACGTTGATCTCGAAGCCGAGCTCGCCCGTGAAGCTGACGCGGAACAGCCGGGTCGGCACCCCGCAGATCCGGCCCTCCGCCACCGCCATGTGGGGAAAGCGCTCGGGGGCGAGGTCGATGTCTTCGACGAGCGGCGCGATCACCTTCCGGGCGTTCGGCCCCTGCACGGCGATCACCGACCACTGCTCGGTCGTCGAGGTCAGCCAGACGTCGAGGTCCGGCCACTCGGTCTGGAGGTAGTCCTCCATCATGTTGAGCACCCGCGCCGCGCCGCCCGTCGAGGTGGTGACGTGGAAGCGGTCGGGGGCCATGCGCCCGATCACGCCGTCGTCGCGGATGAAACCGTCCTCGCCGAGCAGAAGGCCGTAGCGGCAACGCCCCGGCTCCAGCTTCGTCCAGGCGTTGGTGTACATCCGGTTCATGAAGGTCGCGGCGTCCGGGCCGACGACCTCGATCTTGCCGAGCGTCGAGGCGTCGAACATGCCGACGCTGGCCCGCGTCCCGCGGCACTCGCGAGCGACCGCCGCCTGCATGTCCTCCCCGGCCTGCGGGAAGTAGCGGGCACGCCGCCACAGCGACACCGGTTCCCAGACGGCGCCGTTGGCCTCGGCCCAGGCGTCGATCGGCGTGCGCCGGGTGACCTCGAACAGGCTGCCGCGGTTGTAGCCCGCGAAGGCACCGAAGGTGGTCGGGGTGTAGGGCGGCCGGAAGGTGGTCAGGCCGACGCTCGGCGCGGAGCGCTGGAGCGCGTTCGCGGCGATCTGCAGGCCGTTGATGTTCGAGGTCTTGCCCTGGTCGGTGGCCATGCCGTTGGTGGTATAGCGCTTGATGTGCTCCACTGACCGGAATCCCTCGCGGACGGCGAGGCGGATGTCCTTGGCCAGCACGTCGTTCTGGAAGTCGACGAAGGCCTTGGCGAAGCCGGCGTCGCGGTCGGTCGGCAGGTCGCGACAGGCGGTGCCGGACATCGCCGCCTCGCCCCTGACCGCGTGGCGCCCGGCCACGGCCGGGAAGCCCGCGTCGCCCGCTGCCGCCGCACCGGCCGCGGCCCCGTCGGCGAGCGCCGCGTCGAGGCCAAAGCGGCCGGTTCCGGCGCCCGCGCAGCGGCAGGCCTCGGTCGCTTGGCCGGGGAGGAAAATCTGGTTCTCCTCGTCCCAGCTCAGCTTGCCACCGGTATGCGAGAACAGGTGCAGGCTCGGCGTCCAACCGCCCGACATCAGCAGCGCATCGCAGGCGACCCAGCGCCCGGTCCCGACCTTGCCCGACGCCTCGACCGGGTTAACCCGCACGGCCGAGACCCGCAGCCGCCCCTTCGTGTCCGTGACGGTACCGCCGCACAGGGTCTCGATTCGCAGAGACCCCGCCTCGGCGAGGAGGTCCGGGGACACGCTGCGACGCAGGTCGACGATCAGCGGCACGGTGCTGCCGGCGCGGACGAGGTCGAAGGCGGCCGCCCAGGCGGAGTCGTGCGAAGTCACGACCACGGCACGCTCGCCGACGCGCACGCCGTAGCGATTCAGGAAGCTGCGCGCGGCGCCGGCCAGCATCACGCCCGGCCGGTCGTTGCCCGCGAAGACCAGCGGCTTCTCGATCGCGCCCTGCGCCAGCACCACCTGGCTCGCCCGGACCTTCCACAGCCGCTCCCGCGGAGCCCCCTCCGGCACCTCGGCGAGGTGGTCGGTCAGGCGCTGGCACAGGCCGATGAAGTTCTGGTGGTAGTAGCCGATGGCGGTGGTGCGGGTGAGCAGGGTGACGTTCGGCATCGCCTGCAGGGTCTGCAGCGTCTCCGCGAGCCAGGTCCAGGCGGGGCGGCCATCGATCTCCACGGCCGGGTCCGACAGGAGCCAGCCCCCGGCCTCCGCCTGCTCGTCCACGAGGATCACCTTGGCGCCGCCGCGCGCGCCCGCGAGCGCCGCGGCGAGGCCGGCCGCGCCGGCACCGACGACGAGGAGGTCGCAGTGGGCGTAGCGAGCGGCGTAGGTGTCGGGATCGCGCTCCGTCGGCGGCTTGCCGAGGCCGGCCGCGCCGCGGATGACCGGCTCGTAGACCTTGTTCCAGAAGGACTTCGGCCACATGAATGTCTTGTAGTAGAAGCCGGCCGATAACAGCATGTAGAGCCGGTCGTTGACCGCGCCGACATCGGTCCGGAGCGACGGCCAGCGGTTCTGGCTCGTGGAGCGGAAGCCCTCGAAGATCTCCGCGGTGGTAGCCCGGGTGTTGGGCTCGTAGCGCCCGTTGCCCCGATCCGTGCCGACGAGGGCGTTCGGCTCCTCGCAGCCGGCCGATAGGATGCCGCGCGGGCGGTGGTACTTGAAGGAGCGGCCGACGAGATGGACGCCGTTGGCGAGCAGTGCCGCGGCCAAGGTGTCGCCGGCCCGTCCGATCAGGCCGCGGCCGTCGAAGCTGAAGCGCACCGGCGCGCCGACGGCGTTGCGGCCGCGGCCAGGCACGCGCAGGCTCTTCGAGGAAGGGTGGAAATCCGGAGCGGCGGAAGCGCGCGCGGTGTCGGCGGTGTCGATCACGCGGGAGCTGGTCATCGCTGGGCACCTTCGGGCTCAAGGGCGGAGGGGCGCGCTTCCCCGGCCTTGTAGGTCGTGGCGAACTTGTCCGTGACGGTGTCGCGGGCGGCGTTGAAGAAGCGCCCGCAGCCGTTGATGTGGCGCCAGCGCTCGTGGTGCAGCCCGCGGGTGTTGCTGCGGATGTAGAGGTGGTCGCGCCACGCCTCGTCGCCGAGGGCTGTGGGGTCGGCGGGCCGCGCTATGTGGGCCTCGCCCGCGTAGGCGAACTCGACCTCGGGGCGCGCGGCGGCGCAATAAGGGCAGGTGATGAGGAGCATGGGGCGGGCCTCCGAGGATGCGGCTCTCGATGCGGCTCTTGGTGGCTAATGCGCGACCGCCGCGGCCGCGGCCTCGTCAATGAGGCGGCCGGTCGTGAAGCGCTCGATCGTGAAGGGGGCGTTGATCGGGTGCGGCTCGTCGCGCGCGACCGTGTGGGCGAAGACGTTGGCCGCGCCCGGTGTCGCCTTGAAGCCGCCGGTGCCCCAGCCACAATTCACGTAGAGGCCCGGCACGGGAGTCTTGGCCACGATCGGCGAGCGGTCGGGCGTCACGTCGACGATACCGCCCCATTTGCGCAGCATCCGCATGCGCGCGAAGATCGGGAAAACCTCGCAGATCGCGGCCAGGGTGTGCTCGATCAGCGGCAGCCCGCCGCGCTGGCTGTAGGAGACGTACTGGTCCGTGCCCGAGCCGATGACGAGTTCGCCCTTGTCGGACTGGCTCATGTAGGCGTGGACCGTGTTGGACATCACCACGCAGGGGAAGGCCGGCTTGACCGGCTCGGAGACCAGTGCCTGGAGCGGGTAGCTCTCCAGCGGCAGGCGCACCTCGGCGGTGCCCATCACCACCGAGGTGCTGCCGGCGGCCGAGACCGCGACCTTCTTCGCCTTGATGAAGCCGCGCGCCGTCTCGACCCCGCTGACGCGGCCGGAGGCGTCGCGCCGGATGCCGATCACCGGGCAATTCTGGATGATGTCGACGCCACGCGCCGCCGCGCCGCGGGCGTAGCCCCAAGCCACCGCGTCGTGCCGGGCGACGCCACCGCGCCGCTGCAGCGCGGCGCCGACCACGGGGTAGCGCGCGTCGGGAGCGATGTTCAGGGCGGGACAGAATTCCTTGGCCTGCTCGGCGCTCAGCCACTCGTTGTCGATGCCGTTGAGGCGGTTCGAGTGAATGTGGCGGCGGAAGCTCTGCTCGTCATGGACCGTGTGCGCGAGCATCATCACGCCGCGCTGCGAGAACATGACGTTGTAGTTGAGTTCCTGACTGAGTCCCTCCCAGAGCTTCATCGCGTGCTCGTAGAAGCGCGCGCTCTCGTCGTAGAGGTAGTTCGATCGGATGATGGTGGTGTTGCGGCCGGTGTTGCCGCCACCGAGCCAGCCCTTGTCGATCACCGCGACATCGGTGATCCCGTGCTCGTTGGCGAGATAGTAGGCGGTGCCGAGACCGTGGCCGCCCGCGCCCACCACGACGACGTCGTACTCGGCCTTCGGTTCCGCGTCCGGCCATTGCGGCTCCCAGCCCTTGTTACCGGACATGGCCTTGCCAAGAAGGGAGAGGAAAGAGAAATGACTCATGGCGTCGTCCTCCGCCGGTTGCCCTATCGGTACTCCCGGGGCGATCGACGAGACAGAACGAACGCGCCAATCTAGGCTGACGTTTGCGACACTCTAGAAGAAGGCCGCCGTGCTCGTTGCCCGACGCTCAGTATCCGGCACAGCGTCTCGCGCCCGCCTGCGGGTCGGCTTCATACTTGCGCGGCGCTTCACCCTATGCGCCTTCGCGAATTTCGTGGACGTGCTTCGGCTCGCGGCCGACGAGGGCGACCGGAGCCGTCCCATCCTCTGCGAATGGTCGATCCTCTCCGATCGGATGGAGCCTGTGGCATCGAGCTGCGGCGTCGTCGTCCAGCCGGACGCGCGCTTCGGCGACCCGGCGCGTTTCGACTACGTCGTGGTGGTCGGTGGTCTGATCGATGAGATTCCGAACCTCAGTCCCCAGCTCATGGACTTTCTGAAGAGAGCCGCCGCAGCTCGAATCCCTCTTGTCGGAGTCTGCACCGGCGCGTTCATCCTGCATCGTGCCGGGTTGATGAACGGATACAGGTGCTGCGTGAGTTGGTTTCACCACGCCGATTTTCTGGAGCAGTTCGACGGTCTGACGCCCGTCTCCGATCAAGTCTTCATCATCGACCGCGACCGTCTCACTTGTTCCGGCGGCGCGAGCTCGGCGCATCTCGCGGCGCAACTCGTCGAGAAGCATGTGGGAACTGCCCCCGCCCGCAAAAGCCTTCAGATCATGATCATGGATGGCGACGTGCGAGCGGAGAAGCCGCAGCCGGGCAGTCCTCTCGACCTCGTTTCGACCGACGATGCGGTGCGACGCTCCCTGCTCCACATGCGCCAGTCCATCGAAGTGCCTCTGACCATCGCGGAGATCGCGCGGCGGGTCGGTCTGGCCAAGCGCAGTCTCGAGCGGAGGTTCGAACGATCCCTGGGACGTTCCCCGAGCGAATGCTACATGTCCATGAGATTGGCCGAAGCCGACCTCCTCCTACGCAGTACGGATCAGACGATTACGGTTATCGCCGCGGCGACGGGTTTCTGCGACGTCTCCCATTTCACGCGGACGTATCGGAGGTACCGGGGAACCCTGCCAGACCGAACGCGTCTTCGACCCATTGGAGAGGATTGACGTCGTCCTCCGTAAACGATGAAGATGCTCAAACCGACAACCTGAAGTAGTTGCGTCGACACTTCGGTGCGAGGCCTACGCCGTTTGCCCTCCACGTTCCGCAACGGAGGGGTCCCTCGCCCTCAATGGTGCCCGAGAAGAAGTCCGGATGCATTCTTATCCGCGCTCTCGGCGCGCTCACGCCCGAGACACCGGAACAACGCTTGGCTCTCGCGGTTCGCGCTGCCGATAGACCCGGCAGGTCTGCCCGCGATGGGCCATCACGGGCCGCCGGTGATGATCCGCGTCCACGTTGCCGACGGCTCGCCGCTGGCCCTGGACGCCCGCGAGCGCCGGCTTGACCTCCCGATCCAGGCGATGCCGAAGGCCGTGGCCTTCCTGTCGGTCCAAGACATGAGCTTCGGCAAGCACGCCGTCGTCGATCCCACGGGCATAGTGCGTGATGCGCCGCTCACCGAGGTAGGATGAGCGCGCAACTTGTAGCCACGGCGTCCCGATGGACGTCACGCTTGTGAGCGTGAGCATGAAGGGCGTGCGACCGCGACCCGGTATCCAGGTCGCGAATGACACAGGGCTCCGTGGCCAAAGGCTACGGGCCGACTGCGTCCGTCAAGCCCCGGATTTGGCCTGCCGGCTATCGACGACGGCTGTCAGGCAGCAGCCTCTTGATCGGCCCAGTTCGGATTTCCGATCGTGTCACCGGATGTTTGCCCGTTCCGTAGAACGCGGTCTCCGTTCGGAGAAGGAGTCTGGCGGGATGCTCCCGAAAAGCCGATAGTAGCAAAGGCGTGACGGTCCGCAGGCGAGGCGCGGTTCGCTACGGGTATGTGGTTCGTCCGGTGGCAGGTACGGAAAGGCGGTTGGTTGTGCTCTCGAACGACGCGCGGAGAAACGAGGGCGCCATATCCCAGCCCGGCGAAACACAGTCTCAAATCGCTTATCGTCTGATCGAAGAGATGATCGTAACGCTGCGGGTCCCACCTGGTAGCCTCATCTCCGAGAAAGCTCTCAACCGGCAATTGGGCATCGGCCGTACTCCGATCCGTGAGGCACTCCAGCGTCTGGCGCTGGAGGGAACCGTTCGGATCGTTCCGAGAGCCGGCGTCATCGTATCCGATATCGACATGGTCGATCAGTTGAAGATGATCGAGGTGCGACGCGAGATCGAGAAAATTCTCGCCGGACGCGCCGCTCGTTTGGCCGACGGGCGGGCCTGTGCCGCGTTTCGGGACCTCGCCGCCGAGTTCGAGAAGGCAGCCGTTCGGAACGACGAAAAGATCTTTATCGCAACAGATAGAGAGTTCAACGCGCTGATTTTGGTCAGCGCACAGAATAGTTACGCGGCACATGCGATTGTCCCTATCGAGGCGCAGACTCGACGCTTCTGGTACCTGCACTTCAAGCAATTCGGAGACCTGGCCCGGGTCTGTGAACTTCACGCGCGCATCGCCCTGTTGATCGCGTCCAATGACGAGGCAGGCGCGAGACAGGCCTCCGACGAACTTCTCGATTACGTCGAGTGGTATACCAGGCGTACGTTGGAATCGCTCAAATGATCGGCGACATCGCCATGTCATTGCCATACGCTCTGCGGTGGGTTCTCGTCGTGTCGATGTAGTACTTCAATTAATATTTGTGCCATTCTCGACGGCTTGAAGTATAAGGCTGCTGGACCTGAGCAGCCGATCTGATTCGGAATTAAAAACCGCTGATCGGCGCGCGGCGCCGTCTTTTGGCGAGGCTCCAAAGCAGCTCCCACCGCTGACGGACAGCTTGGCACGGCGCGCGCAGGATGTTCGCTGGCGACCATTGCGTTCTGCCGCGCGATCCGATCGCGGTTGCCGAACTTTTCAGAACGGCACTCTAGCGCATGGGTGACCCCGATCGGCATTGCGGCGGCCGGCGAATCGTGTACTATAATTCTGACATGTCAGCGACACGTCAGAGGTCGGCATGTCGGTCCACGGGGCGCGTACCTACGCCGTTCTTGGGAGGATGCTTTGAACGCCAAACCCTCAAGCTTGCCGTCGGCTTCCACACGATGGAAGCAGCTCACGCTCGGGATGGTTGCCATGATGGCGATCTCAAGCCCGCAATACGTCTGGGCGCTGTTCACGGGCCCGTTGACGAAAGAATTCAATGCTACCTTGGCGGAAGTTCAGGTCGCCTTCTCGATACTCATAGTCCTGCAGACGTTCCTGTCGCCGCTACAAGGCTACCTGATCGATCGCTTCGGTCCCAAGTTGCTTCTGTCTGCAGGGGCCGTCCTGACGGGAGCGAGCTGGATCCTCGCGGCGAACGCGAGCAGCCTGATGGGGCTCTACCTCACGTACGGGGTGCTGGGAGGAATCGGCACCGGAATCATCTACGTCGGCGTCGTCGGCATGATGGTGCAGTGGTTTCCCGACAAGCGGGGCCTCGCCTCCGGATTGGTCGCGGCCGGATACGGCTTCGGGGCGATCCTCACGACGTTCCCGATCTCCCTGTCCGTCGAGGAGCGCGGGCTTTCTCGCACCCTGCTGATCTATGGCCTGATCATCGGTGTCGTCGGGGTTCTCGCGGCGCTCGGAATGCGGCGACCGCCGCGGGTCGAGGTCGTGGCTACCCTTACAGCGTCGGCGCCCGAGGAGAAGCGGAGTTACAGTCCTCGCGAGATGCTGCGCAGCCCGATCTTCTGGCTGATGTTCGCTATGATGACGATGATGTCGACCTCCGGATTGATGGTCATCTCTCAAATGGGCGCCTTCGCACACGACTTCGGCGTCGCGGACGCGATGGTTTTCGGCTTGGCCGCGTTGCCGCTGGCTCTGTCGATCGACCGCTTCACGAACGGCCTCACGCGGCCCTTCTTCGGATGGGTCTCGGACCGGATCGGGCGCGAGAACACGATGTTCGTGGCGTTCGGCCTTGAGGGCTTGGCGATGCTCGTCTGGCTCTTCTACGCCCATAATCCGCTGATGTTCGTCCTGCTATCGGGTGTCGTCTTTTTCGGATGGGGTGAGATATTCTCGCTGTTCCCCTCGACGTTGACGGATACGTTCGGAACCAAGCACGCGACGACGAACTACGGCTTTCTGTACATGGCTCAAGGGGTCGGTTCCGTGCTGGGCGGTCCGCTCGCCGCTCTCCTTCACGACGCGACGCTCTCCTGGAACATCGTGTTCGGCGTCGTCGTCCTGATGAACATCCTCACGGCCGCCCTCGCGTTGTTCGTCCTGAAGCCGATGCGGGATGCACATGGCAAAGCCAGGGATGCGGCGCTCTTTCCGGCTGTCGATGCCCTGTCGCTTCGGAAGCAGTCCGCCTGAGGTTGCCTTTCGCCGGGGCGCTTGCTGCCCCGGCGAAATCCTACCGAACACTCCCCTCGACGCCGACAGAAAGTCCGACAAGATGTTCCAGACCGCTCAGTCGACGCGCGGCATGGCCGTGGCACCGCACGCGCTCGCGTCCCAAGCCGCCGTTTCCGTTCTGCGCGACGGCGGTGACGCCATCGAAGCCATGATTGCGGCCGCGGCGACGATCGCCGTCGTTTACCCACACATGAACGGTATCGGAGGGGACGGCTTCTGGACGATCTCGTGTCCGGGCCGGCCGGTGACGGCTATCGAGGCGTGCGGACCCGCCGCGGCCGGTGTTTCGAGCGCCTACTACGGTGTCAGGGGGTGCGCGACCATTCCAGTCCGAGGACCGGACTCGGCCAACACGGTGGCCGGCACGGTCGGCGGATGGGCCGAGGCGCTGGCCGTCAGTCGCTCCTGGGGTGGACGGCTTCCTCTCGAGCGGCTGCTTGAGGACGCGATCTTCTATGCCGAGGACGGAACGGCCGTCACGGCGTCCCAGATGACGAGCACGGTCAAAAAGCTGAACGAGCTGGCGCATCTCCCCGGTTTCGCCGAAACCTTTCTGACCGACGGAAAGGCGCCGGTGACCGGAAGCCGCTTCAGACAGCCGCAACTCGCCGCGACACTGCGGCTCCTGGCTTCCGAGGGGTTCGACGGCTTCTACCGCGGACGTCTCGCCTGTCGCATCGCGGCCGATCTCGCGTCGCTCGAATGCCCCGTCACGGCGGATGATCTCGCTTCGTATCGCGCGCGCATACGCGTTCCCCTGCGTTTGGAGCACAGCGCCGGCGAGCTGTACAACATGACCCCGCCGACCCAGGGTTTAGTCTCGTTGATCATCCTGGGCATCCTCGATCGTTTGGACATCCACCGCTACGAGCCGGACAGCGCCGAATACATCCATCTGGTTGTGGAGGCGACGAAGCAGGCGTTCGCCGTCCGCGACGAATTCATCACGGATCCGGATCACATGAAGATCGATCCACAGAGTTGCCTATCGGACGGATTCCTGGGCGATCTGGCCGCGAAGGTTCGTCACGACGTCGCTCTACCCTGGGGGAAGGGTAAGGGACCGGGCGACACCATCTGGATGGGCGTCATCGACTCGGCGGGGCGCGCCGTCTCGTTCATCCAAAGCATCTATCACGAGTTCGGCAGCGGTACGGTTCTTCCGGAGACAGGTATCGTCTGGCAGAACCGCGGTTGTTCGTTCTCGCTCGATCCCGAGCATCTCAACGCCCTGCGCCCCGGCAAACGACCGTTCCACACGCTCAACCCGGCTCTTGCCCGCCTGCGGGACGGACGCGTCATGGTCTACGGAACGATGGGTGGAGATGGGCAACCGCAGACGCAAGCGGCTATCTTCACGCGCTATGCCGTGTTCGGTCGGGGCATTCAGCAGGCGATCACAGCGCCACGCTGGCTGCTCGGACGTACCTGGGGACAGGACTCGGACACACTCAAACTGGAAAACCGCTTCGCGCCGGAGACGATCGAAACCCTCCGTCGTCTCGGCCACGAGATCGAACTGCTCGACGGCTTCGACGAGCAGGTCGGTCATGCCGGAGGCTTGGCCCGCCACCCTTCCGGCGTCATCGAAGGTGGTTTCGACCCACGCAGCGACGGCGGAGTCGCGGCTTTCTAGAGCGTGGGCAGACCGTTTTCGGATGAGCGCGGACTGGCCGGGGCTCGAAAGAAGGGCGCGGGGCGACTGGTGCTCCATGGTTCTCGTAGCCGTCCCTCGCGCCCGATCGTCGTAGTCTTCAGATCGGCCGTGCGCGGGGGCGATCGGGCGTCGCCGTCAGCGGCCGATCGATCGCTCCTGTCCGTGAGCCTCGAGAACCCGAAGCGCCACATCCTCGACACGGCACGTCGTCGAACGGATCGGGCCTCGGCGTCGCCAGCGACTTCGACGTCATCGCGCGCCCTCGACACGGGCGTGGCAGCCGCCGGTCCGAAACGGCGCGAGCGTCTCGGTCCACGCGCACGCCGAGGGCGCCGCCCTGATGACATTATTTGACTTCCGACAGTCGGGGTGCGGGCATGTCGGATAGATAAGCTTGATCTTCCGATTATGGAAGTCGACAATGCTCTGCGTCCCGGTGCGGCGCACCAATGACTGTGCGCCGCAAAGTAAAATAGTCTATCACAGAGAGGGACTCGGTTCGGCCATGCTCGATGCAGAAGAAGTCCGCCAGCATGCGCGGGCGCTGTCCCGGCGTACTCTCTTGTTCTCTTCCGCTGCCGCCTTGAGCGGTGCCGCGCTGCCGACCCGGCTACATGCCGAAGCCGTTCCCGCGTCGGCCAAACTCGCACGCTCCGGACGCGGAATCGTGACGAGTCCACACGAACTCGCCAGCCAAGCCGGACGGGAGGTGCTCCAGGCCGGAGGCAACGCCATTGAGGCGGCGATCGCGATCAATACGACCTTGTGCGTCACCTACCCGCATTTTTGCGGATTGGGCGGCGACGCCTTCATGATCATCAGCGATCGCAAAGGCAACGGTATAACGCTGTCGGGCATCGGCCAGGCCGCCGCGAAGCCGTTGGACTATGGCGGCGCCATTCCCGTCCGTGGACCCGGATCGGCGCTGACCGCTGCGGCGGCGGTGGACACCTGGGATCAGGCCTTCGAGTTCAGCCGCAGATCGTGGGGCGGTCGGCAAGCTTGGAAGGATCTGTTCAAGCATGCGATCCAGTATGCGTCGGACGGATTTCCATTGACCCCGTCGCAGAATTTCTGGTCGAATTTCCGGGCGAAGGAGATCGGGAACTGGCCCGACGTCGTCCGCGCCTACACGTTCGACGGCCGGATCCCGGAGGTGGGCGAAACGTTCCGCCAGCCCGATCTCGCCCGCACGCTCACCATCCTCGCCGAGAACGGGGCCCGCGAGTTCTACGAAGGTGACCTGGCGCTGCGCATCGCGCGCGGCCTGCAGCAGGCCGGCTCGCCCTTGACCGTGAGCGATCTGGCGCGCTGCAGGGCGCGAAACGAGATGGCGCTTCGTGTTCCCTACCGGGGAGGGGAGCTCGTGAGCCTGCGACCTCCGACGCAGGGCCTGACCACCCTGGAGATCATGGGAACCCTCGATCGATTCGACGTCGCATCGATCCCGGAGGGCAGCGCCGACTATTACCATCTCCTTGTCGAGGCGGTCAAAATAGCGTTCATCGACAGAAATCGGCACATAGCCGATCCCGATTTCGTGGATGTTCCTGTCAACCGACTTCTCTCCAAAGCCAATTTGGACGCCCATGCCAAGAGCATCGACATGAGGCGGGCGATGCCGTGGCCACATGTGTTCAAGCAGGGCGATACGATCTTCATCGGAGCGGTCGACAAGGACGGCAATTGCGTCAGCATGCTCCAGACGGTCTATTTCGACTGGGGCAGCGGCGTCGTGGCTGGCGACACAGGTATCCTCTGGCACAATCGGGGCGCGTCTTTCAGCACCGATCCTCAGCACATCAATGTGCTTCGACCCGGAAAACGTCCCTTTCACACCCTCAATCCGGGGATGTATTTCTTGGATGGACGCCCGAGGCTTCTCTACGGCACTCAGGGCGCCGACGGGCAGCCGCAGACGCTCTCGGCGGTGCTCACGCGGTTGATCGATTACAAGATGGATCCCCTCACCGCGCTCACGCGTCCGAGGTTCCTCCTTGGGAAGACCTTCTCGGACAGCCGTGACAGCCTGAAGCTCGAACTCGACGCGGGCGAGGAGGTGTTCGCAGAACTCAAGGCGCGAGGGCACGAGATCAGTCCGATACCCGCGCAGAGTCCTCTGGCTGGCCACCCAGGTGCGATTCGCATCGAGGACGATGGCAGCCTCGTGGGCGCTCACGATCCGCGCAGCGACGGCTTGGCTCTGGGTCTGTAGCGACGAGTCAGCTTGCTGGTCATTCCGCCGGACAAACCGAAGCGTCGGAACAGGAGAGACGAGATGCTCAAGGTACGCTGCACCTGCGGATGTCCGGGCATCAGCCGACGCTCCTTTCTTCGCGGTGCCTCGTCGGTCGCGCTGGGGCTCGCAGCCGTGAGCGTCTCGCCCTCATCCGCTCCTGTGGCGCAAGTGAGCGATGCCCCGGGGGGAGGGGTCGAGCTTCTTGTCAGGAACGTCCGCGTCGCCGACGACAAGCCGGCAATGGACTTGGCGATCGCAAATGGCCGGTTCACGGCCGTGCGGCCCGATATCGCGGTCGATGCCACCCGTGTGATCGAAGCCGGCGGCCGAGCCGCGTTGGGCGGATTTTTGGAGCCCCACATCCATCTCGACAAGGCTCTGCTCGAACAGCGAATGCCGAATCGGTCCGGCACCTTGAGCGAAGCGATTCGGATTACGGGGACGTTGAAGGCGCGGCAGCAGCGCGAGGATGTCCTGGACCGCTCGCGCCAAGTCCTCGACATGGCGATCCGCAATGGCGTGGTGGCCTTGAGAGCGCAACCCGACGTGGATCCGATTCAAGGATTGATCGGCGTCGAGACCGCTCTCGTCTTGGCCGACGAATATAGGAACGCATTGGATCTCCAGATCGTCGCCTTTCCCCAGGAGGGGATACTCAAGGCGCCGGGAACGCTGGCGATGATGGAACGGGCGCTCGCCATGGGAGCGCACGTGGTCGGAGGCTGCCCGTACAACGAACGCACCTGGGAGGATACGCAAAGTCACGTCGACGAGTGTTTTAGGCTGGCACAGCGGTACGACCGTCCCATCGACCTTCACGCGGACTTCGCCGACGACACCTCGGATCGGCGGTTCGCGGCCGCGGCCTACATCGCGCAGAAGACGATCGACACCGGCTATCAGGGCCGTGTCACCCTGGGCCACATGACCAGCCTTGGAGCACTGCCGCCCGACCAGGCGGGACCGGTAATAGATCTGCTCCGACGTGCCGAGGTGAACATCGTCACCATTCCGGCAACGGACACCTACCTCGGGGGACGAAAGGATCCGAGCAGCCCGAGACGGGGCCTGACACCGGTGGCGGCGCTCAGGAATGCCGGCGTGAACGTAACCTACGCATCGAACAACATTCGCAACGCGTTCACGCCGTTCGGAAAGGTCGATCCGTTGCAGATCGGCAACCTGCTTGCCCACGTCGCGCAACTCGGATCGCCCGACGATCAGGCCTATGTTCTGCGCATGGCGACCGTCAACGCCGCCCGTGCAATGGGAATCGCCGATCGGTACGGTCTTGAGGCCGGAAAGCAGGCCGATCTCGTGATCCTCGATACGGACAGGGTAGCGAACGCGCTCCTAGACCTCCCTCCACGTCTCTGGGTCGTTAAACGCGGGAAGGTCGTCTTCGAAGCAAAGTACGAGGCCAAGATCTACAAATAGCATCCCGCGTGTCGGTGGGGCGTTGATATGGCGGGAGTTCATGCTTTCCTAAGCGTGGGGTCGCGTGGCCGACTGGACGTTTCGGGGTCGGGCGATCCAGAAACTCACAGGTGGAGATTCGCGGGCTGTTCGCGGACGGGAACCGTTGTATCTCGCGCCCTATCCGCGCCGTGCGCCACCGGGCGCCTCTACCCCGATGCGTTCGAATGCCATCACCTCAGCATGCCGATAGTCGTACGGTGATCGGCGACCCGAAGTCCGGGAGAGGTATCCCGATCGCCGGAAGCGCGCGGAAGAGCGGAATTCGGCGACACCTGTTAGCCGATGACGGTGGTAAAGGCGCCCGGATCGACCAGCCTTCGGGTCGGACCGCGGCCGGGCCTCCTCGGATACGACGCTACGGTCCGACGACCGTAACGAGGTTCTGCGCCGGGAAATTCTTGACCGAACTCTGGAGCGCGATGAGATCGGTTAGGAGTTGCAGGACCCGGCTCGAGCCGTTGCGGTTCCCGCTCGGATCCACCGCGACGTTGAAGGTCTGCCCCCTGTGCGTCACCACGTATCCGGCATCCGTCGTACCCAGCTCGAGTCTGAATAGTTCGTAGCCAGGGTCCGGTTTGGGCCACCCGAAGTAGGTGAGCCGCCTCGGAGTGCCGTCCGCCATACCGAGTTCGAGGCGTGAGATCTTCCCGAGATACTGGAACATGCCTTGAACGGAGCGTGTGCGGAACCTGACCCTCGTGTCGAGCGTACGGTCGAGTTGGACCTCGCGCCGAGCGCCGCAGACGTCGCCGGGTCTGGGCACGATCACGAGATCACGGACGGCGCTTGGAGCGGCAGGACCGGACGGTTCGTACGCGAGAGGGATCGGCTTCAGAAACGGATTCAAGGGAACCGAACGGTAACGGACCGGGCCGCCTACCCTCATGTCCGATGACGCCCTCGCGAGATCGAAACAGAGGCGCGAAACGCCGCCACGCTTCGTCAGTTGGAACAGGCCGGTCCTTTCGTCTTTCTTGAGCGACGGTGCATCTGTCGCCGTCGACGTGACGATCGATCCGAGCAGTTCCCGGGCCGCGGCCGGCTGGAGCGCGGGGCCGATCTTGGTGTCGGGCCCCGATTCCTCCGCGCTGAGGCCGCCACTCACGAGCTGATCGAGGGCGAAAATGAATCCCGTATGCTGATCGACCGACGAGGCGTCGTTCTTCAGCAGCATCCTCCGTGAACCGCTCTGGATTTCGATCTCGTCCACTGCCAGGGCCAGGAGCACGACAGGGTCGTAACCCGTGCGGAGGAACGCGGCCAACTGCGGCACCCCGATCGGTGCGAGCAGCCCGTTGTAGAATTCCTGCGTGTTCAGATTGTTGAGGTTGAACTGGTTGGCGCCTTGGCTGCTCAGGTTCGGGTTTAGGCCGAGGAACTGTTGCGGAAGCGCGGTGAGAAGGCCGCCTCTCGTGGGCACGCTCGCGGTGGCGGCCAAGCTGCCGGTCACGGAAGACGTGCCTTGCGCGGTGGAAATGTCGGTGAACTGCAGTGGCTCGGAATAAGTCGCGCGGACGATATTGAGGAGGACGGACTCCGTTTTCACCTCCGCGGCCTGCTCATTGAAGCCGACGGCGCGCGACGAGAATCGATCGATCGCGATGCAGCCGGTCAGGCTGTTGACGGAGGCCGCAGCGGCCACGGCTGCGAGACCGAACCATCGCCGCATGATCGGCTCCTCGTTCAGCGATATCGAACACTTTGACGCCGATTCATTGATAAGTTATCAATCCGGATCTGATTTGATGTGATACAGCTCCCTCGGAAATGCAGGAGTCGTTGATGGCGCGTCCGACAGGTAGGCCAGCGCGCGTCACGGAAAGGCGGTTCTCGGCGGCGCGGATGTTCGATGAGATCGAAGGCGGTCCGCCGCGCATACTGACCGGCGTCGTGACGAGACATGCGGACGACGCGCCGGTCATCCGATTTTGCAAGCCGGTTCCAGGTTCGCAGTGGCTCGACATTCCAGAGACCGCGGTACTCGATTATCGGCACCTCGGACATGTTCCGCATGAGGGTGTTTCCCTCCCCTTGGTCGAACTCCATCTGCGGCCTCCCGAGAGTCCGATCGAAATCGCATTCCTGCAGGCTGCGGAAGGCTCGCTCGCCCGGGTTCTCGTTCCGGACGTTCCGCAACCGAGCCCGTCGGGAACGTACTCCAACAGCAAGGGGCCGTGCATTCCGCTCGGTAACGGCCAGTGGTGGTGTCCCTCCTGAGTGCTTCCGTCTTTCGCGTGACGCTCTCGGCAAAATCGGAAGCGGAGAGCGACGCGAGCGAGTCGTTCGACGCGATTGTTCGAGTGGGTCGTACCCGTGCCGACGCGGTCCCCCGATCGAGAGGACGAAATCCTATGATTTTCCGATGAGCGCTGCCGTGATCGTCGGCGCCTCGGGCGGGATCGGCCGTGCCCTCGTCGCGGCGATCGCCGCGGGGGACCTGCACGATTCCGTGTTCGCCCTGTCTCGCTCGTCCGTCTCTCAGCTTCGATCCGTACGCTCGCTTCCCGTAGAGGTGAGGGACGAGGCCTCCATAGCGGAGGCGGCTCGGACGGTGGGAGCTTCCGGACCGGTCGGATTGCTCATCGTCGCCAGCGGCATACTCCACGGGCCCGACATCTCACCGGAGAAGGCTGTCCGTAGCCTGGATCCGGCTGCGATGGCGGCAGTTTTCGCGGTCAACACCATCGGCCCGGCGCTTGTCGCCAAGCACTTCCTTCCGTTGATGCCCCGGCGCGAGCGTTGCGTGTTTGCTGCCCTTTCGGCACGCGTCGGGTCGATCGGCGACAATCGCCTCGGCGGGTGGTACGCCTACCGAGCCTCGAAGGCGGCGCTCAACCAAGTCCTCCGTACGCTCTCCGTCGAGGCGGCGCGAACGCATCCGGAGCTGATCGTGGTCGGGCTGCATCCCGGAACCGTGCAAACGGCGTTGTCGCGCCCTTTCCGTCCTCAGGCTGAAGTGCCCGGCGTGTTCACACCCGAGGAGAGCGCCGCCCACCTGCTGCGTGTCGTGGACGGGCTGACGATCGGGGACACCGGGCGAACGTTCGCGTGGGACGGCCAGCCGATTCCAAACTGACGCCCGGACCGTCCGCTCGGCTCAGGTGATGGCAGGGCACGAACCAACGAAGGTCCGACCCCCAGAAGCGTCCGACGCCCCGAGCCGCATCGAAATCTCCCGCGCGGCTTCCGACACGAGGCCGCCGATCTCGCGGATCTTCGGATCGGGCATTCTCGACGTCGGCCCGGAAACCGAAATGCCGGCCAACGGCTCGCCATGGACGTTGAGAATGGAGGCGGCCACGCAACGCATGCCGGCGGTCCTCTCCTCATCGTCCAGGGCGTAACCACACTGACGGGTTCGAGCGACCGCATCCCGCAGCGCCCCGGCATTCGAGAGGGTCTTGTCGGTGAAGACCGTGAAGCTCGCGGATGCGATGAACGCTTCGATCGCGGCATCGTCGTGGGAACTCAGGAGCGCCTTCCCGATCCCGGAGGCGTGGAGCGGGGATTTCGTGCCGGGCGGGAAGAATGCCCGGATCGTCTCGTGAGTTTCGACCTGACTGATGAACAGAACCTCCCCATCGCGTTCTATTCCCAGGTTCGACGTTTCGCCTGTTCGACTCATCAGGTCGCGCATGACGGAGCGGCTACGCTCGACGATGTTGGTGTTTCGCATGAACGAAGAGCCGAGCCGGAACGTTTCCGGGCCGACGAACCATGTCTGACGCCGGGGGTCGATTTCGACGTAGCGCCGCTCGTCGAGGGTCGACAACACCCGATGCATCGTCGCCGTCGATTGTCCGAGATGTCCTGCGAGCTCCGTCAACGTCAGACCGTCGTGGGCCGCTAGGGCTTCGAGTACGTCCAGTGCGCGACTCAGAGCCTGGATGCCGGTGGGTTGACGCACCGCTGCGGTCTTGGGCCGGCCACGCCGGCGGATCTGCTTCTGCATCTCGATCGAGTCGTCCGCATCCGAGGGCAAAATCATGGATGTAAATCCCGTTCCGCACAATGAAAAAATCTAACCTTCTGTTTGGTATACGTTAAATGTCGTCCTGCAAAAATTTGAAAATCGATTTCAAAAAAATTTACGCTCTGGTTCGAGCGTGCTAACCGTTCTCGGGAAGGGATGCGAATGCGTGCGGACCGCGAGCCCTACCCGTTGCCGCGATTGATCGGCTACTCGAAGGCGCAGCGCGCGCCGGCCGGGTACGAGCGCGGCGATCGGCGTTCGTGGTCTCGGGCCTCGTTCCGGCGGTGACGGAGGAGGCCGATGGCTCGTCGACGCCGGGATCGTGGTCCTCTCATCGACGCAGCCCTCGGGGAGGCCCGATCGCACGGGAAACGTCGTCGCGTAAGATGGCAGGGGCACGCGCCGCTACCGGCGATCGAAGAGGGGGGACGCTTGCGGAACTCCGCTCCAGTCGTCGTCGCCGTGATCCACGCGGTGGCGATGAGCAGCCGTTCACGTATTGATCCCGTGCCAAACGGCTGTCGGTTCTTTGAATGGAGGAAGATCCATGTACATCCCGAACTTGGACGACATGTCGATCGCGCGTGATCGTATCGCGCCTTACATTCATCGAACTCCTATTTTGACCTCGCGTATCCTTGACGAGATTGCCGGCGCCGAATTGTTCTTCAAATGCGAGAATTTCCAGAAGGCTGGCGCGTTCAAGGCCCGAGGCGCTTCCAACGCCGTGTTCGGGCTCTCCGTCGCTGAGGCCGAAAGGGGCGTGGCGACCCACTCCAGTGGCAATCACGGCAGCTGCCTTTCGTACGCTGCCAGCCGGAGGGGAGTGCCCTGCACCGTGGTGATGCCACGGACGGCGCCGCAGGCGAAGAAGGACGCCGTCAGGGGCTACGGGGCGCGGGTGGTCGAGTGCGAGCCCTCCACCACGAGCCGGGAGACCGTCTTCGCCGAGGTGGTGGCCGAGACCGGGGCCGAGTTCGTGCATCCCTACAACGATCATCGGGTGATCGCCGGCCAGGCGACCTGCTCGGCCGAGATGATCGAGCAGGTCGAGGGGCTCTCCGCCGTCGTCGCGCCCATCGGCGGCGGTGGCATGATCTCCGGCACCTGCCTGACGCTATCGAACCTGGCGCCCGACATCGAGATCTTCGCGGCCGAGCCGGAGCAGGCCGACGACGCCTACAGAAGCTTCAAGGCCGGGCGCATCATCGCCGACGATGCGCCGAGCACCGTCGCGGACGGCCTCAAGGTGCCGCTGAAGGATCTGACGTGGCACTTCGTCCGCAAACACGTCACCGACATCCAGACCGCCTCCGAGCAGGAGATCGTCTCGGCGATGCGGCTGATCTGGAAGAACCTCAAGATCGTGATGGAGCCGTCGAGCGCCGTGGCGCTGGCCACGATCCTGAAACACCCGGACGTGTTCGCCGGCAGGCGCATCGGCGTCATCATCACCGGCGGAAACGTCGATCTCGACAAGCTGCCCTGGAATTGAGGAGGTCGCGATGAACGCGAGTGTCAATCTCGATGATCTCGAAGTCGGCTTCGATGTTCCCGCCCTGCCGGGAATGCGCGTGGACGACATCCAGACCCCGTGCCTGATCCTCGATCTGGACGCCCTGGAGCGCAACATCAGGAAGATGGGCGACTACGCCAGGGCTCACGGCATGCGCCACCGCGCGCACGGCAAGATGCACAAGTCCGTCGACGTGCTGAAGCTCCAGATGGAGCTCGGGGGGGCGGTCGGCGTCTGCTGCCAGAAGATCTCCGAGGCCGAGGTCTTCGCGCGGGCCGGCATCAGGGACATCCTCGTGTCGAACCAGGTCCGCGACCCGGCCAAGATCGATCGCCTCGCGCGGCTTCCCCGATACGGGGCTCGGGTGATCGTCTGCGTCGACGATCCCGCCAACGTCGCGGACCTGTCGGATGCCGCCCGGCGGCACGGTACGACGATCGCGTGCTTCGTCGAGATCGATTGCGGGGCCGGCCGTTGCGGGGTCAGGACGACCGAGGCCGTGATCGAGATCGCGCGGGCTGTCGACGGCGCGCCAGGGCTGAGATTCGCCGGGCTGCAGGCCTATCAGGGCGCGATGCAGCACATCGCCGGGTTCGCGGATCGCAAGGTCAAGCTCGAGGCGGCCATCGCGCAGGTCGGCGAGGCGGTCGACGCCCTGAAGGCGATCGGCCTCACTCCCGAGCTGGTGTCCGGCGGCGGTACCGGATCGTACTATTTCGAGGCCGGCTCAGGGGTCTACAACGAACTCCAGTGCGGATCCTACGCCTTCATGGATGCCGATTACGGGCGCATCCACGACAAGGACGGCAGGCGCATCGATCAGGGCGAGTGGGAGAACGCGCTGTTCATCCTGACATCCGTGATGAGCCACGCCAAGCCGCATCTGGCCATCGTCGATGCCGGTCTCAAGGCCCAGTCGGTCGATAGCGGACTGCCCGTCGTGTTCGGCCGCGACGACGTCACGTACATCAAATGCTCGGACGAGCACGGCGTCGTCGAAGATCTCGGCGGCGTCCTGAAGATCAACGAGAAGCTCCGCCTCGTCCCCGGCCACTGCGATCCGACCTGCAACGTCCACGATTGGTACGTCGGCGTGCGGAACGGAACGGTCGAGACGCTGTGGCCGGTTTCGGCTCGCGGCAAAGCCTACTGATCCGCCGGCCGGAACAGGGTTCCCCGTAGGACGAAAGAGGAAACATCATGATCATCGTTCCGGAGCGGGAGATCGCAGATCTCGTGTCGGCCGCGGATTGCTTTGTCGCGATCGAACGGGTCTTCGCCTCCATGGCGAGCAAGTCGGCCTATAACTTTCCTGTCGTTAGGGAAGCGATTGGCCACGCCGATGCCCTATATGGTTTCAAGTCGGGGTTCGATCGCGAGAGTCTGGCGCTCGGCTTGAAGTCGGGCGGCTTCTGGCCGCGCAACGGCGAGCGAGGCCTGACCAACCACCAGTCGACGGTCTTCCTCTTCGATGCCGACTCCGGCCGGTGTCGGGCAGTCGTCGGCGGCAACCTCCTGACCGCGTTGCGGACCGCCGCGGCATCCGCCATCTCGATCAAGTATCTGGCTCGGTCCGACGCGAAGATTCTCGGCATGATCGGCGCAGGCCATCAATCGACCTTCCAGCTCAAGGCCGCTCTGGACCAGCGCGCGTTCGAGAAGGTGGTCGGATGGAACATCGATCCCGGCGCCTTAGGCCGTCTGGCGGCGGTCGCTGCCGAAAGGGGCATCCCGTTCGAGGCGGTCGACCTCGATCGGCTGGGAGCCGAGGCGGACGTCATCATCACGATCACGTCGTCGTTCGCGCCGATCCTGAAGGCTTCGCAGGTCCGCCCTGGCACGCATCTGGCGTGCATGGGAACGGATACCAGGGGCAAGCAAGAGGTCGAGACCGAGCTCGTCGCGGCCGCGACGGTCTTCACCGACGAGATCGCTCAATCGGTGGAGATCGGTGAGGCACAGCACGCTCGCGCGGCCGGCCTTCTGTCCGCATCGGACATCACCGAGATCGGTTCCGTCATAAACGGGTCACATCCGGGTCGGAGGACCGCCGACGAGGTCACCCTGTTCGACGGGACCGGCGTCGGGTTGCAGGATCTGGCCGTCGCGTCGGTAGCGGTGGAGCTCGCGGTCTCCAAGGGTGTCGCGATCGACGTTAATTTCTGACATCGGGCGAGGAGCTCGCCACGGAACGAACCGGATTCAAGGATTTTCGATGATCGCTATCTCCGAGCGTTGGCTGGAGGTGACGCCGAGCGACTTTCTGCGAAAGACGGTCGCGCGGACGAGCCTCGTGCAGAAGGAATTGATCTGCGGACGGAATGCGCATCTCTTCCTGCTCCGCGTCGTCTTACGCGAACGGTTCGATTTGAAATCCGGTGGAGGCGGCGAGAGAGATCCGCTGTTCGTTCACGACTATCGGTTCGGGCATTCCAGGATCTTGTGCGAGGCGGATGAGGTCGTCATCGAGCGAGCCGATGGCGTCCGCTATCTGGTCGATCGGGCGAAATCGCCTTGGACGGCGCTGACGATGTGAGTCGAGCGACGTTCGGTGGACGTTCGCGTGTCGGAAGCGACGATTTCGCCGCCGATCAGAGGCTGCGCGAGGCCGGCCTTGTGGTGCGCTCCGCCCTTGAGACGATGCTCGTCGAAGTCGGGGCGCGTCACCCACTCCGCGCATCCTGCCGGAGCTGTCACCGAAAAAAGTGAGACGGGCAGCCGTCGAGGCGCAAGTGCGCTCTCGCCCAGGCGAGGACCGTACCGCCGCTTCCCAGCTTCACATTGATGCAATCCCGCACCCCCGGCGCCGGCTGAACCTTCGGGAACTCGCCCAGAATACGAATGACTCGGGCCGCCTCGGATCGTCAGGAACGACGTCCAAGCCGCGAACGTGACGGCCGGCGCCACAATCGAGGCGGTTCGTACGACCCTGGCAGCACGATCAAACACGAAAAATCGAAACCAGCGCTAATAGGGCCGTCACGAATATGGCGAGGTAGAACATAAGGCGTATGGATCGTTCGGGAACGCCCATCCGACCTGTTCGTGATCGGTTGTGGCCCGGTCGAGAGCCAAAGTTCATCCTGTAGTTTCTGTCGTTCATCGGAAAAACTCGCAATCTCGGCTTCCCATTCGAGGGAGTTCTACTTTGCGTCGAGCATGCCGGCCGAGCCAATTGCTCCGGGTGCTCACGAAAGCCGGCAGAGCTTGGCGCGGCGATCCTCCTTGTCGTGGAAATCGCTCGCGGCCGCTGGCCAACGCTCCTCGACGAGGATCGAAAAAATCGCGACCGCGTCGTGAGCCGTTCGGATGGCTTCCCGGACGGATCTGCTCCGAAGCCGACGGGCGACACAGGCCATGGCGCGCAGTAGCGTGGATGGCTCGTCGGTGGGTGCGAGCACGAGTGTCACGATCTGGACGAACTCACCGTCCGCCGCGCCGAACGCGATAGGCTCTTTGAGGCGTGCCAGGAACGCCGCCGGTCTTCGCGGGACGTCCACGCCGACGTGCAGCATCGCGACGCCACGCGCTGGCCCGAACGTCGGCTGCCCTGGCTGATGTGCCAGCGTGGTCAAGATGGTTTTGGCTTCCAAGCCGAGATCGCAAGCTGCCGCGCCGACCAAGGCACGCGTGACTTGATGCCGTGCGTTGCCGGGAAGCCTCGAAAGAATCCGCTCTGGCGATATGAGGCGCGTCAGCGACAGCTCGCGCTTCGGCATCTGGATCATGGATCAACTCACGCGTGGTCAAGCCGAGACAGCAGCCCGTTCGACGCGTCGCGCGTCGCCGGGCTTACATGCCTGCTTTGGTTTGTCCCGCGTGGTAGAGCCGATACTTTTTCATGATGAGAGATGCGTAGGATAAATTCCGTCCGCTTTCAACTCGATCCGTCTTTTCATAATACCTTCTTTCCAGTTTCGTATCCGCACTAAGGACCTCAGCCGTTCGATCGGTGTTCTTGAGGGCTGCTCGGCGCGACGGGGATGGTGTTCGATTTTCGTGGATCACGTCAGGGAATGATCTGTCTCAGCCGTGTGAGCGGTCGCTTGACGTGATTGGCGCGTTATCTGCTTGAGAAGTGATGGAGCCCCCGCACCCGGTCCCGACGCGGTAAGTCAGGTCGCCGCGCCGGGACGTCCCAGGATTGTGAGCAACGCGGGCCTATCCGGCGTGCGAGCGACCCTCAGCGCGCCGAAGTCCAGGGGGCGAAGCGCATCACCGATCGGTTGGCTGAGTACGACAGCCGTGAGTGGTCTGCAGGCTGCCTCGAGACGAGCGGCTCTGACCAGGCTGGAGAAGGCGCGCGCTGTCCTTACCGACAGGAACAGAGCCGCAGCGAGTTCGCCCGTCATGATGGCCCTGGTCGCCGCCTCTGGTAGGACGCGAGCTTGGCGGGCCTCGTAGACGATCTCGCGTCTTACCTCGAAACCCAACGGCGCGAGCAGGGAGCCGAGGTCGCGTGAAATTACCTCGCCGCTCAGGTAAGCCAGCGGACCGTCGCGTGGAGCGAGCGCGACGCTGACAGTGTGGGCTAGGCCCAGAGCTGTCCCGTTTGACCAGTGAACCGACGTGAAGCCGGCGTCGAGGAGCGGTTCCGCCGTGGCGCGGCCAACGCAATGTACGGGGACCGAACGATTGGAGAGGGGCGACCGAGCCAACTCCCGCGCTGCGTTTCGTGACGTGAGGAGGATGGCTTGCGCACCCCCGAGAACCTCGTGGCGCCAGCGGCGGGGGTGGATCTCCAGCAGTGGCGCGAGAACCGAGCGCCATCCCCGTTCTGAGACTTCCTCGGTCAGCGGCGCCGCCTGTTCGAGTGGGCGGGTCAGAAGCACACCCGTCGGGGCAGCCGATCCGCCGGATCGAACTTTCATCGCCGCCCCCGGAACTTTGTATATCCGGGCCGCGCGGGAGGCGGGGCGCGGATTAGCTTTTCCCATGGCTGTCCAGGAGGCGCGAAGCAGTCAAAGCCACCATGCCGACCAATACGATCAACAGCGTCGAGGCGGCGTTGATCTCGGGATTTACGCCTAGGCGGATCTGACTGTAGATCCGCATCGGCAGGGTCGTCGCGCCAGGGCCCGAGACGAAGCTCGCGATCACGAGGTCGTCGAGCGAGAGTGTGAAGGCGAGAAGGAAACCCGCGATAATTGCCGGCGCGAGCAAAGGCAGGGTCACGGTGAGGAAGACCCGCGCCGGTCCCGCTCCGAGATCGGCGGCCGCCTCCTCGAGCGTTCCATCCAAGACCTTCAGGCGGGCGCCGACGACCACGGCGACGAAACCGATGCCGAAGGTGGTATGCGCGATGACGATCGTCACGATGCCCCTATCCAATCCGATGCCCACGAAGAGAAGCAGCAGGGACAGGCCGGTGATTACCTCCGGCATCACCATCGGCGCGAAGACGAGAGCGGTGAAGAGGGCGCGTCCCCTGAAGCGGCCATGACGTCCGAGGGCGAGCGCCGCCAGGGTCCCCAGGGCGGTGGCGATTACGCCGGCGAGGAAGGCGACCCGAAAGCTCACCCAGGCGGCCTCAAGCAAGGGTCGATCGCTCAGCAGGACACTGTACCAGCGCGCCGAGAAGCCTCCCCAGACCGTGACGAGCGAGGAGGCATTGAAGGAGTACACGACCAGCACGAGGATCGGAGCGTAGAGGAAGGCAAGACCGAGGATGAGAGCGGCGCGGTTCAGGAGCGTCATGGCGAAACCGCCTCTCGCCGACTTTCCGCCTGACGCAGAAGCACCACAGGACCGACCAGGATCAGGACGAGCAGGACGGCCACGGCCGAGGCGAACGGCCAATCGCGATTGGAGAAGAACTCGCTCCACAACGCGCGCCCAAGCATCAGCGTGTCGGATCCGCCGAGGAGGTCCGGGATAACGAACTCACCCATCATCGGGATGAAGCAGAGCAGGGCGCCCGCGAATAGTCCGGGCGCGGATAAGGGAAGCGATACCGTCCAAAAGACCCGTGTGGGTCCCGCCCCGAGGTCGGCGGCGGCCTCGTGGAGCGTGGGATCGAGGCGGCTCATCACCGCGTAGAGGGGCAGCACCATGAAGGGTAGGTAGGCGTAGACCAGGCCGATCAGCACGGCGGTTGGCGTGTTCAGGATCTCGAGGGGCTGCCCGATCAGGCCGAGGCGGATCAGCCCCGCGTTGAGCAGCCCCTCGGGCTTCAGGATCGCGATCCAGGCGTAAACCCGCACGAGGAAGCTCGTCCAAAACGGCACGATCATGAGAGCGACGAGGAGCGACCGCCAGCGCGCGGGCGCGCGTGTCAGCGCGTGGGCGAGCGGGATGCCGAGGCAGACCAGCAGTGTCGTCCCGCCGAACGCGAGGGAGATCGAGCTTAATGCGGCGTTCCAGTAGTATGGGTCGGCCGCCAGCATTTCGTAGTTGGAGAGACCGAGTGCTCCAAGAAAGTCTGGCAGGCCTTGGACCCCGCTTCTCCAGTCGAACGTCGGCCGATAGGGTGGTATCGCCGTCGCGGGTTCGGAAAGGCTGATCTTGAGTGTGATTAGGAAGGGTACGAGGAAGAAGGCTACGAGCCAGAGCAACGCGGGGAGACGCGCTAGGCGAGGGTGAAGCGTGCGCGAGGCTGGTTTTGGAGCGCCCCGGGGGGGCGAGAGGCTGATCATCGACTCTCTTTCGCAGGGGCTTACGGTGCCAGCACGGTCGCGGCGTTCGGCGGGATTCCGATACCGACGACCGTCCCGCTGTCGAAACGTGGATCGAGCGTGACCGGCGTGCTGACGCGCAGGAGCGAGCCATCCGACATCCAAACCTGCCGCTGGATGCGATCACCCAGGAAGGTCGCTTCCAGGATCTTTCCCTCCGACTCGCCGGGTCCGCCGGACGGCGGACGGAGCGCGATCCGCTCCGGTCGGATCGCCACGACGACCCGGTCGCCTGGCGACAGCGGTGCGTCCGGGAGCGTCGCGTGGATCGGGCCGAAGCTCGCCTCGACCGTGACATGACCGTTACCAGTGGGCGTGCCCAGACGACCCTCGATAAGATTGACGTCGCCCAGGAGCCCGGCGACGAAGGGGCTCGCCGGCCTCTCGTAGAGCTCCGCCGCGGAGCCCGTCTGCACCAGGCGGCCTCTATCCATCACACCAACGCGATTCGACAGCCGCAACGCCTCGTCGGGATCATGGGTAACGACGATGAAGGTGGTGGATAGCCGCCGCTGCAGGCTGCGCAGCTCTTCCTGTGTCTCCTCCCGCAAGGCTCGGTCGAGGGCTCCGAGTGGTTCGTCTAGGAGAAGGACCCGCGGCTCGCGCGCCAGGGCTCGCGCGAGCGCCACGCGCTGCTTCTGCCCACCGGAGAGTTGGTGGGGGCGGCGCTCGGCATGCCCCTGCAGGCGCACCAGGCTCAGCAACGACGCGACACGCCTGGAGATCTCGGCGCGACCAAAGCCGAGCCCATGCAGTCCATAAGCGATATTCCGTGCGACGCTCATATGAGGAAATAGCGCGTAGGACTGGAACATCATGTTGACCGGGCGGCGATGCGCCGGCCGGTCGGTGACGTCGACACCGTCGATCAGAATCCGACCCTTGTCAGGCGTCTCGAAACCGGCCAGCATGCGCAGCAGCGTACTCTTGCCGCAGCCCGACGGCCCCAGCAGGCAGAAAAAGGAAGCGGGGTCGAGATCGAGACTAACCCCGTTCACCGCCACATGCTCGCCGAAGGTTTTGCTGACGTCGGCGATCCGAACTTGAGGGAATGACCCGTTCGTATTCGCCGGCCGGGTCCAATCCTCGCTGCCAGCAGCCATGGGACGGTTGGATTTCGCGATGATCCAGCCTAGACGCTCGCGCGCCCGCTCGGCGCCGCCATTCGCCGCAACCATGGCCGGCGTGTTTCCCGACATCCGCATATCCCTCGTCAACTCTCACGCTCTCCCGGTGTCGAGCGATCGCCGCGATTCACGCCGAACCGTCACGTCTGATCCTGACCCGAGCGCCTAGGCCTGTTGCTCGCGCGGTGGGAACGAGGCGGCGTCCGTTTCTGGTAGACGCACGGTGGCGGTGGCCTGGGCGGCGAGACCCTCGGCGCGACCGACGAAGCCGAGCTTCTCCGTGGTCGTCGCCTTGATCGAGACGCTGGTGAGCGGCACGCCCGCGATCTCGGCGATGCGCGCCCGGATCGCCTCCCGGTGCTGGCCGATGCGCGGCGCCTCGGCCAGCACCGTGATGTCGAGGTGGTCGATGCGCCCGCCCCGCGCCCGCACCAGCGAGACCGCGTGGGCCAGGAACTGGTCGGAGGCGGCCCCGCGCCAGCGCTCGTCGGAGGGCGGGAAATGGGTGCCGATATCGCCGTCCGCGATGGCGCCGAGCAGCGCGTCGGTGAGCGCGTGCAGGGCTACGTCGCCGTCCGAGTGCGCGATCACGCCGCGGTCGGCCGGGATCCTCACGCCGCCCAACCAGATGAAGTTGCCCACCGCATAGGCGTGGACGTCGAAGCCGGTGCCGACGCGCGTAACGTACTGAGCCAAGATGTCACTCTCATCGATGCGGAGACGACTTTCCGTCGACGCCGATTTCGCGGGGTGGCGGGGTCGCGTGTGCCATGTGAATCGTTCCAAGGAGGCATCAAACCACTGACGCCCCTCGTGGGAAGGTTCGCGTCAGGTTCTCGGAAGATGTGCCGTTGCGGTATTGCCAGCGGCCCGCCAATCGCCAGCGACCGACAATCTCTCAGCCTCTGTGAGAAGGCGGAATTCGCCTTTTCGAATATCGCCGAGTGGAAGGCCGCCCACCGCGACGCGCACGAGCCGAAGCACGTTCGCTCCTTGTTGAGCCATCAGACGTCGGATCTGTCTGTTCTTGCCCTCGCTCAAAACGACTTCGAGCCATGCGTTGCGTTCGCCGGACCGCAGTAGCCTCGCCGATTTCGCGACCAATTCCTCGCCCTCGTCGATCACCCCATCCTGAAGCCGCGCGAGCATCCCTTCGTCGGGTAGGCGGTCGATGCGCACATGGTAGACCTTGTCAATATTCGAGGTTGGGTCGAGCAGATGTTGAGACCAGCGCGTATCGTTCGTCAGCAGCAGCAGCCCCTCGCTCGCCCTATCCAACCTCCCAACAGGCCCCAGGAACGGCAAGCCATGTCCGGCGAGGCAGTCGTAGACCGTCCCGCGGTTCAAGGGGTCGTCACAGGTGGTGAGCAAGCCGCGCGGCTTGTTCAACATGAGGTAGACCTTTGCCTCCGGCTTGACCGGTCGGCCGTCGACACGGATCGCGGAACGCTGGGGATCCACGCGTCGGTCAGCGTCTCGAACGACATGTCCGTCGACTTGCACGCGTCCAGCCTGGATCATCCCCTCCGCCGCGCCGCGCGAGCAGAAGCCGAATTTCGAAAGCACGCGAGACAGGGAAACGGGGGGAGGGCCCGAGCGAGTTTGGAGTTTTCCCCTCATCCGGTTCCGGAAGCTGGGTATCGAGACCGACATGGCTTGCCGCTCAGCTGGTGAAGAATTGTTGCGTTCCGTGCGCCTCGATCGCGTTCGCGAGCCTGGCGAGCGCGTGGACGTAGGCGGCACTACGGAGCGTCAGCCCACGCTCTTTGGAGAGATGCCAGATGGCATCGCCCTCGCGTTCCATTGTCGCCCGCAGGCGGGCGTGCACGTCATCGACAGGCCAGTAGTAGCCCTGTCTGTTCTGCACCCACTCGAAATACGAGACGGTCACACCGCCGGCGTTCGCCAGAATGTCGGGAAGTACGGTAACGCCACGACGACTGAGAATGGCGTCCGCCTCAGGGGTCAGCGGGCCGTTCGCGAGCTCGAGGACCACGCGCGCTCTGATTTCGGAGGCATTGCCCTCGTGTATCATGTCCTCCAAGGCCGCAGGCACGAAAAGATCGCACTCCGTCGCGACGATCTCGTCGGGGAGCAAGGAATGGATACCGTCGGGACCCGCGATGCTCGCGAGATCGCCAGACTGCTTCGCCCGCATGGCGCGGTGAAGATCGATGCCGGAAGAACAGTATATGGCGCTGCGGGAATCTGAGATTGCGACGATCCTATGTCCGTCCTCGGCGAGGAGACGCGCGATGTGCTGACCGGCGTTCCCGAAGCCCTGAACCGCGACGCGCGCGGAGGCGGGTAGTCCGAGTCGACTCGTGAGATGCCGCGTCAGGTAATAGCCACCTCGCGCCGTGGCATCCTCACGTCCGAGCGAGCCGCCGAGCGCCATGGGTTTGCCGGTAATTACGGCTGGGGCGGGCTCGCCGACGATCGAGGCGTATTCATCGGCCATCCACCCCATGATCATGGAATTCGTGTAGACGTCGGGCGCCGGGATGTCGCGATCCGGACCGATGACTTTTGCGAACGCCTGAATGTAGGCCCGCGACAGACGCTCCAGCTCCGACTTCGAGAGCGTCCGGGGATCGACGCGCACGGCTCCCTTTCCGCCGCCATAGGGCAGATCCATGACCGCGCACTTGAACGTCATCCAGAACGCGAGCGTTTCCACCTCCTCGGCGGTTGCATCCGGATGGAAACGAATGCCGCCCTTCGTCGGACCCCGGGTGTCGTCATAGCGACAACGCCACGCCATGAACGACTTGCGCGATCCGTCATCCATGCGGATCATCAGGCGAACCTTGGTCGTTTCGCGAGGGTATTTCAGCTTTTCCAAAACATCGGCGTCGAGATCGAGATGTTTTGCCGCTTCGTCCAGGCGAACGAGCGCCTGCTCGAACATCTTCTTATCCTGCAATATCGGGGTACTCCTGTGTTTCGCAGGCTCGGCGGGTGCGACGGCGGTGTGGCTTAGACCGGCTTTCGCGAGTTGCCCGTGATGTTCGCGAAGGCCCAGTCGAGCCAAGGGAACAGCGCCTCGAGGTCGGCGGTCTCGACGGTGGCGCCGCACCAGAGACGCAGGCCCGCGGGCGCATCGCGGTAGGCGCCGATATCGAGGGCGACGCCCTCGCGCTCGAGGGTCTCGACGATGCCGGAGGCCACGGCCGCCACCGCCGCGTCGCCCTTCGCCAGCACGTCCGGATCGGCGATCACGAGGCAGACGCCCGTGTTCGAGTAGGTCGCGGGATCGACCGCGAGGTGGCCGATCCAGGGCGTGCGCGCCACCCAGGCATGGACCGCGGCGGCGTTGGCGTCGGCCCGGGCGTGGAGCGCGTCGAGGCCGCCGATCGACTCGGCCCAGCGGAGCGTATCGATGTAGTCCTCGACCGCGAGCATTGAGGGCGTGTTGATGGTATCGCCCCGGAAGATGCCCTCGATGAGCTTGCCGCCCTTGGTGAGGCGGAACACCTTCGGCACCGGCCAGGCGGGCGTGTGGCTCTCGAGCCGCGCGACGGCGCGGGGCGAGAGGACGAGCATGCCGTGCGCGGCCTCGCCGCCCATCACCTTCTGCCAGGAGAAGGTGAGCACGTCGATCTTGTCCCAGGCGAGCGGCTGCGCGAAGGCCGCCGAGGTCGCGTCGCAGATCGTGATCCCCTCGCGGTCGGCCGCGATCCAGTCGCCGTTCGGAACCTTCACGCCCGCGGCGGTGCCGTTCCACGTGAAGACGACGTCGTTGTGCTTCGTGTCGATCGCCGAGAGGTCGGGCAGCGTGCCGTAGGGCGCCTTGTGGACCCGCGGCTCGATCTTCAGCTCGGAGAGCGCGTCGGTGACCCATTCGAGACCGAACGCCTCCCAGGCCGCGACCTCGACGGTGCGCTCGCCCAGCATGGTCCACATCGCCATCTCGACGGCGCCGGTGTCGGAGGCGGGCACGATGCCGATACGGTAATCGGCCGGCACGCGCAGCACCGTGCGGGTCAGATCGATCGCCTGCTTGAGCTTGGCCTTGCCGAGGCTCGAGCGGTGCGAGCGGCCGAGCGCGGCGTCCGAGAGGGCCTGGAGATTCCAGCCGGGGCGCTTGGCGCAGGGACCGGACGAGAAGTTCGGCACGCGCGGACGGGCGGCGGGACGGTCGGCCGCCGCCAATTCCATGCCGCGGGGAAGATCGCGGATCGGCTCGGTCATCACGTCCTGAGTGGGGCGAATGCGCAAATTCATCGGCTTGCCTCGATGGCGACTCTAGATGCCGCGTCACCGGATCGGATCGCGCCCTCGATACAGGCGGGAAGGCCCGTATCGGTCCAGTCGCCGGCGACGAGGAGGTTTCGGAACTCCGTGCGGGTTCGGGAACGGCGGCGCGCTGCGGCCGGCGTCGCGGCGAACGTCGCCCGCCTCTCGCGAACGACCTGCCAGGGCGGAGGCTCGTTCGGGGAAGTCGCCAGATCGAACCCGACGACCTGCTCTACTTCGGACCAGATGCGATACGCGAGATCTCGGCGGCCCATATGGCTCAGATCCGTCCCGCTGACGGTTACGGAGATCCGGTCCGGATAGACGAAGATCCAGTCGGCCAGCCCGTTCACAACGCCGACGACGCGTGGACCGCCGACCGGACGGTCCACGCGAAAGTGGATGTTCGCGATGCCTCGGTGCTCGACCGGAGCGTCGAGCGCCGGAACCAGATCCGTGGCGGGTTTCGGTGGAACCGCGAGGATGACCTGATCCTTCGGCCCCAAAGGCGTCACGTCGCCGTCGAAAACCAAGCCCGCGACACGGTTCTCCTCATATGCGAGACGATGCAGACGCCTGTTGAACCGGACGACCCCACCGCGCTCGCCGAGATACTTGAGCGCCGGATCGACGAAGGCCTTCGAGAGGCCGCCCTCGGCCACGACCGGTTTGCAGGCGCCTCCTCCGAGACCGAAGGTCTCCCGCAGAACCCGCGCGGCCATGGCCGCGTCGGCCTCCTTGGGATCGATGTTCAGCGCGGCCAGAAGGATCGGTCGCCAGAGGCGCTCGTAGAGCGGTCCTTCACAGCGTAGGACGTCCGATACCTTCGCGTCCCGTCTCGCCGACAGGAGCCGGAGGATCGCGGGATAGTCGACGATGCGGCTGTCTGGGACGCGTCGCCGAGGGACGAGCAGCCACCATGGCAAGCGTCCCTGGTTGATGTGCAGCGTCCAGCGCGTGCCGGCGGCGATGTCGATGAACGGGAACTCCGCGCTCGCGTGCTCGACGACGGCCGACCGGCCGCCGACGAGGTCCAGGTAGGCGAGCGCGGCGCCATTACCCGACAACGCGAGATGATTCCCGTTGTCGACGGTCATACCGAGCTGCGGATCACGGTAGGATCGGCATCGACCACCGGCATGGCCGGAGGCTTCGTGGACGATCACGGGGCGCCCGGCCTCCACGAGGCGCGCGGCCGCGGCGAGGCCGGACAACCCCGCGCCCACGATGTGAACGGCGCCTTGCATCGCGTTCGTTCCCGCTACCGGACGAGCACGTTGCGGAACTGCCAGGGATCCTTGGTGTCGATGTCCTCCGGGAACAGGCCCGGACGGTCGGCGAGCGGGGTCCAGTCGGTGTAGACGCCGACCACGGGCCCGAGATACGGCGTCTGGACCTCCAGGCAGCGGCGGAAATCCATCTCGTCGGCCTCGACGATGCCAGCCTCCGGATTCTCCAGCGCCCAGACCATACCGGCCAGCACCGCGCTCGTCACCTGAAGGCCGGTGGCGTTCTGGTAGGGGGCGATGCGGCGGGTCTCCTCAATGGAGAGCTGCGAGCCGTACCAGTAGGCGTTCTTCTTGTGGCCGTAGACGAGCACGCCGAGTTCGTCGATGCCGTCCACGATCTCGTTCTCGTCGAGGATGTGGTGGCGCTCCTGCACCTTGCCCGCGTTGCCGAACATCTCGTGGAGCGAGAGCACGGCGTCGTCGGCCGGGTGGTAGGCGTAGTGGCAGGTCGGGCGGAAGACGGGCCGATCGCCCTCGCGCACCGTGTAGTAGTCGGCGATGGAGATCGCCTCGTTGTGGGTCACCAGGAAGCCGAACTGGGCGCCCACCGTCGGCACCCAGGTGCGCACGCGGGTGTCGGCGCCGGGCTGGAGCAGGTAGATCGCGCAACGCGAGCCGGTCTCCTGCTCGCGGGCGTTGTCGGGCTTCCAGGTCTCGTGGGTGCCCCAGCCGAGCTCGGCCGGCTGGTTGCCCTCGGAGACGAAGCCCTCGACCGACCAGGTGTTGACGAAGACGCCGCGCGGCTTCGGGTTCCTGGCGCGCTGGGTGTCGCGCTCGGCGATGTGGACGCCCTTGACGCCGAGATCCCGCATCAGCGCGGCCCACTCGGCGCGCGACTTCGGCTCCGGCCGCTCCAGGCCGGTGTCCGCAGCGATGTTGAGGAGCGCCTGCTTCACGAACCACGAGACCATGCCGGGATTGGCGCCGCAGCAGGACACCGCCGTGGTGCCGCCGGGGCTCTGGGCGCGGGCGTCGAGGATGCGGCCTCTGAGCGCGTAGTTCGTACGTTCCGCCTGGCTGGCCTGAGCATCGAAGTAGAAGCCTGGCCAGGGCTCGGCCACGGTGTCGATGTAGAGCGCGCCGAGCTCGCGGCAGAGCTCCATGATCGCGCGGGAGGAGGTGTCGACCGAGAGGTTGACGCAGAAGCCCTGGCCGCCGCCCTCGGTGAGGAGCGGGGTCAGCACATCGCGGTAGTTCTCGGGGGTGAGCGCGACCGTCTCGAAGCGCAGGCCGTGCTTCTCGGCCAGAGCCTTGTGGGTGTCGACCGGGTCGATCACCGTGAAGCGGGCGCGGTCATACTCGAAGTGGCGCTCGATGAGCGGCAGGGTGCCCCGGCCGATCGAGCCGAAGCCGATCATCACGATGGGACCGCTGATGCGGCCGTGCATGGGCCAGCGCTGTTCTGTCATCTGTCTGTTCCAGTTTTAGAATGATCAGGCGCCGAAGCGCCGATTACGGGCGCGCGGCGGCTCCCGCTCCAGGCAAACCAGGCGAAGTGGGGGGAGTCTGGGGTGTGATCAGGGGCCGAGGATGATCTCGGTTAACCCCTGACAGTGGCGCGGACCGACGCCATCGACGTGGACGAGGCGTTCGATACCGATCGACGGATCGTGAAACGGCATGCTGTCGCCGATACCGAGTCCTAGAAGGGCGACTCCGAGCGAGCTGGCGGCAGAAAGTTCCTTATCCGGGTCGACCAAATCTCTGGGATGAACGAGGAAGTCCTCACGCGATACTGGTTCTTCGTCGAGCCTGTAGCGAACCAATCGGTTCAGGGAGACGACCCGCCCGGGCAGTTCTGGCGCCGCGCACAAAGTGGCGCGTTGCAGCTCCGACAACAGGAAGCCGATCTCCGGATCGTCATGACTCCCGGCCGCAAGGCCGAACGCCACCAACTGATCGAAATCGCGATTGGACACGGTAATTGGCGGTAAATCCCGAACCGCGCTCATCCTGACACCTCACAGCATGACCGCTCCGCTCGGCACGGCCGAGCGAAGTGGCTCCGCGCGCTTCCCTCGGAAGCCACGTGACGGAAAAAAGATGTGCTGGAGTTTTCACCCCTGGAGCAGGCCACGCCCGGGGAGGGCTGGCAGGGCACCAGGGCTTAAGTGCCTGCTTGCAGGCTGCCCGCACGCCCCAGGAGGCGTATGCTTTGAGCGCGGTTCGACATGATCGCACCGAGGATAGGCTAAGCCGTACGGGAGTCAAGCAAGGGCTACCCGGCCGCTCGTTCGACCTCGTTTTGGGACGACAGCCGAAGCGAATTGACAATGGCCTCCACTTCGCCAATGCTTGGCGTGTCATGTGCTCGCCGCTGCCCCATAATCGTGACCTGCTGCGCGCAGGTAGCCTGATCGCGGGCAAGTAGCCCCGAGCCACTGCGCGCGAACGCGCCCGGCTCGGGGATCGCGGAACATCGTGTGCCGTGGCGCCTGGTGGCAATCTCGGCGACATCCGATCTCGATCGAGACTATCGAAGTGTTCGCCGGCGTGTGGAGAAGGTTTTCCACTCGCTGGCGAACCCGCGTCGCGTCCACGTCCCCGCATATGCGGCGGTCGTGCGATGAGGGAGTGTAGTCCGTGAATAGGACCGAAAACGAGCGAGCGTCCCACCCCGCCAGGGATGCCGGCGAACGCGCTTCTCAAGAAAACGATGCGCGCGCTTCACGGAACGTGGTGCCGTTCACGCGCGCCGTGATCCCGTTTCCGCGAAAGAACTACTCATACATGCCGGCTGCGGCTCCGGAGGAGGACGTCGTCGGCGCGTCGCACGACGACGACCCGGGGCCGAGTGCGGCCTGAACCAGACGACTCGACGGAGGATGGTATGTTGCAAAAGAAACCGCGCCCAGCCGCTAGACCGAGAATCAAGATGACCTCGGAGGATCACGCGCGCCTGTCGCGCTTGGCTGCGGTCGCCATGGATCGAATGCCCGGAGTTGCATCGTTTCTATCCGACGAGATCGATCGGGCGCAAATCATAAGCGGCGGTAGATCCGGCGGGGAATTTGCGAAAATGGGCTGCCAAGTCGAGTTTCGCGACAACTCGACTGGTAAGTCCCAGACCGTGACGCTCGTCTACCCTGGGGAAGCCGACATCGAGCGAGGAAGAGTGTCTGTGCTGACGCCTATCGGAGCCGCCCTGATCGGTCTTAGCGTCGGTCAGTCGATCGATTGGGAAACGCGTAATGGCAGCGTCAAACGCCTGACCGTGCTTGAGGTAAGGGAACCAGCGACCGTCTGAATCCTGTCGCCCCCATCCCCGCTCTGACGCGCGCGAGCTCTGTCCCTCGCGTGCGACGACACCTGCTTGTGGCCTTGACGAACGAGGGTTTCAGCAATGATGAGCAATGCCGCCTCCGAACATCTGCCGCCGCTGATCATCCCGATGCCCGACTTCCGGACCCTCCGGCTGGTCGCGTCCGGTGTGCGCGATACGTGCGCGCAAGCCACCACGGCGACCTGGCTGGCGGCGGAACTCGATCGCGCGGCCGTCGTGACATCGGATGTGGTGCCGGCCGATGTCGTCACCATGCATGCCCGTGTGGAGTACCGTGACGATGTCACGGAACAGATTGGGCGCATGACCCTGGTGTATCCCGGGGAGGATCACTGGGACGAGCGGTGCGTGTCCGTTCTCTCTCCGCTCGGGGCGGCGGTGCTCGGGCTGTCGGAGGGACAATCCATCCGATGGCGGACTCCCTCCGGGGGCATGCGCGGCGTGACGGTTCTGCGTGTTCTGTTCCAACCGTATCGGGCCACGGCCGAGTTGATAAGGCGGGACTACTGAGAGGGCGCCCATCCGCGATCCGCCGCAGCGAAGCGCGGCGGATCGTCAGTGCTCAGAAAACAGCGCCTCCGAGCCGTTTTGAAACACGCCGAAGCTGGAATCGACCGGAAATGCTTTCGTGTCGCGCGAGCTCGCGCGTCCTTGTGTCGGACCGAACAGCGTGTCCGACCATTGAGGAGATTGACCATGGCAAAACCCTCGGCGCCGCCGCCGCGAGGTTAGGCGAGATCGCGTCCGCCAGTTCTCTTTTTCATTTTGGTCGCGAGCGTCGCATGGTGGGCCATATATTGGGTGGTGGTCTAGGGGCATCGCCGACACGAAAGTGGAGGCGGGCGTTCGGCGACCGCGCCGCTCGGCTCCGGAACGGGCGCCGACAGCGCGCGAGTGAGCGCGCCGAAATCGTTATCTTCGCTGGCTTGAGCCTCCGTCACGACGAAATTCGTGACTTGCCGAACGTCGATGCGCGTTCACCCGTACGATCCGGCGATCTCGATGCACTCACGGCGGGGCTTGAAGTCGCGATCATCGATGGGGTCCTCGACGGGGACGCGCTCATATCGATGGGGGAGATCCGAGGCGCGTTGGCTCGTGGAGTGCGTGTCAGCGGCGCGGCCAGCGTCGGCGCGTGGCGCGCGGCGGAACTCGCCCGCTTCGGCATGCGGGGTCATGGATGGGTTCATCAGGCCTATCGGAGTGGTCGGATCGCCGGAACCGACGAGATCGCCCTCCTGTACGATCCCGTGTGTATGCGGCCACTCACGGTCCCCCTCGTCAATGTCCGCTACGGGCTTGAGCGCTTGGTCTCGAATGCTCGAGTGAAGCATGAATCGGCCCGCGCCGCGTTCATCGCGATACGCGATCTCGCCCCCGCGAGCCGGGACGCCGTCTCTGTCGGCAACGTCCTGCGCCGATATCTTGGCACGACCGAAGCTACCGCGATCGTGGGCTCTAGCACGCGGCCTGGCCTGGACATCAAGGCCGCAGACGCACGTGCTCTGGTCCGTCGATTGAAGCGGCAATCGTGGAGGCTCTCGACGGGACAAGGCGCATGAGCATCGCGGTCCCAAATGGGGATGTCGATTCGATGACTGAACGTCGAAATGCCTATTCGGCTTTCAATGCGGCTCGCGCGGACAGCTCAAGCAATTCCTGTGTCGATAGATCGAGAAAGCCGCCGGATCGTAGATTGCGCACGCGGGCCATGCTGATACCGAGCTCGCGCGCCACGTTGTTGGGGGACCTACGTCGCGCCCAGCGACGCAGGTTGGCTAACAGGTCGTTTCTGAGAATGTCCTCGGTCGCGGAGTCCGCGTCGATACGACTCGCCGTGATGTCCGACACATCGTTCATTTTTCCATCCTCAAGTGTTGTTGCCGGGCCGAGCTTCGCACTGCGATACGGTTCGCCCTTCACGCCCGTTGAGCGCTGTCCAGATCTGCGCGTGGTTGAGAACCCTGACTTCGGCTCGCGCCCGTTGGGGCTACCGAGAGCCAGGGTCACATGCCGATTTTGAAACTGCCCGAGCGGACGAGAAAGCGAGGGCGCGGGGATGAGGCTGGCATAATGTACGCCAACTTATGCGAAATGCGAGGATTCGCAAGCTACTTCTGCTGGTTGTCGAGGTATGGCCTGGATGTCGCGACCGAGGGATTTCCACCGTGACATGGCTGCCAGAGGAGATCACGAGCTCGCCCTGCACCGAAGAGCGGCCGGCGTTCCTAGCGCATGAGCGGGCGGTCGCGCCCCTGTCGTCGCCATCGTCGCAACGCTGTCGCAATTCGGTGGAGGCTTCCGGAGCGGCTGTGGCCGATACGCTCCTTCTCGCGGAAAGCGACACGATTGCCCGTGTGCGTATGGCCTCGGAACTTTCCGCGCGAGGATACCGTGTATCGTCAGCGTCCACCCTAGAGGAGGCTCTACCGCTCATCGTGGCTGAAAACCCGCTGCGTGCGGTCGTGGATTACCAGTTGCCGGATGGTACCGGGCTTGATCTCCTATCTCGAATCGTCGCACGGACGAGAGGGGCGCGCGTCGTCATACTTTCGCGCTGCGCCTCCCTTCGCGGCGCCGTATCGGCGATCAGGATAGGCGCCGCGGACTTTCTAGCCAAGCCGGCAACCGTCAGTGAGATCGATGCGATTCTGCGCGATCTCGCGGTCGAGTGTCGCCTCGCGGCGGCTCCCGCGCCGTCCCTTCGCGATGTGGACCAGTGGCACGCTGAAGAGATCCTTCGCAGCATGAATTCGAACGTGCCGGCGACGGCCAGGGTGCTAGGCGTGGAAGCGAGAACGCTACGAAGGATACTCGCGTGGCGAGCGTCCGGGGCGGGAGCCGAATCCTAGGACGCGTCGCCGTCGGTGGTCCGCGGCGGGCGACTCGCATCGTCGGCGCTCCCATCGCCGCTCGGATGGGGATCGCGTTTCACCTCGGTTCTTTTGCGTCTCTCGACCTCGGCGAGCAGTTTCTCCCATTCTTCGCTCGTGATATCGAAGGGTAAATCGTCGTCCTCACTCAAGTCCGGTTCTCCGTGATACGCTTCGGCTCGATGGAGAGGGCGTATGATCCGTGTCCGAGGATTGGCAAGAAAAGCGGTTCACTTGTCGTGAACTGCGCCTCGGATGCCGGATCCGCTCCATTTTGACTCGTCCGCTGTCGACGTTGGCCCAGGACCAAGCGTTCGCTGGATGCGTCGTGCCCAGGGGGCATGCCTTCGGCGATGCGAATGCCAGCATCCTTCCAGATAGGCCGCGCATCTCCAGGGGCGCGCCCTTCGGCAGCCTCGCTAGTTCGCGCTCGTGAGGCGGCCGTGCGCCGACAAATCGCGGGTAATGTCTCGAAGGGGACTGTGAGCCTCCCTGGGTCCAGCTCTCATCCAGCGGGAGAGCCAGGCGCCAGGGTCACGTGCCTGCCACGATGCTGCCAGATCGGCTCAAATTACGAGTGTTTCTCGCACGGCTCGGCATGATGGCGTCGATGCTAGTTCGAACTAGAAAAATTGCAAGAACTCCGCCGCCCGAGTGTGGGCTGCGTCTGTGCGCCGCCGGATTGGCTCTTGTGGTCTACAGCTGCGGTCCAGGGAGGCGGACGCGGGCTTCGGCGGCGGGTAGGGGCCGAACGGCTCATCCGGGAAGTCGGTCGAATCCAACGGACCATTGAGGTCAAAGCCACAGGTTATGCCGAAGCGGAAACAGCCCACCGAGGTCCCGCAGGCTGCGGAAGCAGGTCCAGCTCTTCGGACCCCGATCCATCGCTGGGTCCCGCGTGCGGGGACCCTGGAAATTTTTCAGCAGGCCCAGGGCATATTTCACCTGTGCAAAGGGATAGGTGTCAGTTCGTGTTCTGACGGTGGTGCAGCGAGTGTTACTGCTCGCCAGGTCACCTCGACCGCGTCGAGGCCGTACGCTGTCCCTTGCACGGATTACGTGGAGCCGCGGCCACGCCGGCGTTCAGCGGCAACCCGGCCGGATTTTTCGGAAGTTAAACGATAGCGACGCTGCGAACCCAGCCAACAAGATCAGCAACATCATCCCGCTGCTGCAGGTGTGTACGGCGGAAAGGGCCGGTTTTGATAGCCGAGCCAGTGTTCTGCATTCGGACACCAGAGTTCCGCACTGCCACAACCTAGAGTAACGAAGGGCCGCCATCTCGATGGCGGCCCTTTGACGATACGGCCCGGGTAAATCACTACTCCTGCGGCTCGGCAGGGGTGACGGCAGCTTCCGGCCGCGTACCTCACAGGGCAGCTGCTAGGCTGATGTTTGCAAAAGCGAGAGCCGCAAGGAGAACGTAGGTCGTGTCAGGGCCGCCGTAGGTAAGCGTCACGGCGCCCAACGAGGGAGCGAGGGTCTGTGCGGTTAGGCCCGGCCGAGCGAGGCGTCCGACTATTACCGGTTAGCGGTCCGCGCCGAAGAGGGCTAGCGGCACCGTGCCATGGAGTAGATCCCATTGCCGGCCGCATAGTGTGTCCCACGGCGTCAGCGGATGAAGAGCCCCTCGATCCACCTCGCCCGAGGCTCGATGTCGGATCTGCTTTCGGGACCCAGGGGCGGTACGTCGAGGTTGCCGGGCGGGGCGGCGATCTCGTTGAGATCGACCGATTGCGGGGTGCCCACGATGCCGGCATCGGTGACCCGCATCGTGTAATACAGGCCGTTTGCCAGCTTGGCCCCATAGTCGGTCGGGGCCTTGAAGAAGAAGATCAGGCTGTGCTCCAGCCAGGAGAGATCGGCCCGCGTGACGGTGGCGGGGTTCTTGTACGGGTAAGGCACGTAGCATTGAAGCTCGGGCCCCTCCGCGCACTTGAACTCGCGCATGGACAGGAAATGGTCGCGGAAGTCGGTCAGGTCGAGCGCGAGCTTGAACCTCGACCCCGGGCCGTCCGGTTCGAAGGTCACGGAACCCACGGGGATGATGTCGCCGTCACGGGTGCGCAACTCGATTCGCTTGGTACCCATCATGTCCCAGGCCTTGGCACCGAAAGGCGTCAGGACGAGGCAGGCGGCGAGACAGGAACGGACGAGACGCATCGGTGATCGGGCCCTCAGAGGCGAGTGGTGAGGTCGGTGAGCCAGGACGGCGAAGCGTTCACCAGCGCGGTCTCGATGGCCTTGTCGTAGCCCGAGAGGATCACGGCCCCGCTCACCACCAGGATCAGGCCCAGCGCGGCCTTCAGACCCTTGCCGGCGCTCATCATACGGTCGCGCCACCGCATGAGGACCTCGCGCGACAGGGTGCCGAGGAGCAGGAGCGGAAGCGCCGCGCCGACCCCGAAAAGGAACATGGTCAAGGCGACGGTGCCGAGATCCCGACCCTGGGAGGCCAGGAGCGAGGCGGCGCCCAGCGTCGGGCCGACGCAGGGGCTCCAGACGGCGCCGAGCAGGAGGCCGACGCCGAACTGGCCGAGGAGGCCGGCGGTCGAGAAGCCGCCGAACCGGGTCTCGGTCCAGTCGCTCACCGGTCCGGCGGCCACCGCCAGCCGCGTCTGGACCGCCGGTACCATCAGGACGAGGCCGACCAGAACCAGCAGGATCGCGGCGACGGTGCGGAAGACGTCGGTGTCGAGCCCGATGGCGAAGCCGACCGTGGCGACGAACAGGCCGATCACGACGAAGGACAGCGCGAGACCGGCGGCCAGCGCCGCGGGGCCCAGGCGGTGCTCGGAAGCGGCCGCGCCGAGCACCAAGGGCAGGAGCGGCAGCACGCACGGCGACAGGACGGAGAGGATGCCGGCGAGGAAGGCGAGGCCGAGGGTGGCGACCATGGGTTTCGCCTCAGAGCGCCTTTTCCACGAGGCCTTCGATCCACTCGGGCTGGGTCTCGCCGATGGAGCGCCCGACCTCCTTCTCGCCCTTGAACGCGATCAACGTGCTTTGCATGCGGGCGTTGAGCGCCTTGAGAGCTGGCTTCTGGCTGTCGAAGTCGACGTCGAACACCTGCAGGTCCTTGAACCGCGGGTCGGACCCGAGCTTCGCCAGGATGGGCTTCTGCGTCTTGCAGATCGGGCACCAGGGCGCGCTGATCTCGACCAGGATCGGCTTGCCGGCCTTCTGCGCGGCGGCCAGGGCTTCCGGCGTGTACGGTAGGAAGTCGGCGGCCTGGGCCGGGACGATCCCGAGCGGTGCCGCCGCAAGGAGGGCGAGGAGGGTACGGCGGATCATCGAGGCGAGCCTTCGGGATGGAGGATGATGGTCGTCATTGGCCGACGGTCGACTTCGGGCGTGCGGCCCATCGAGCGTCGGGGCGTGAAACGGCTGTGTCATGGCCGTCCTGCCAGCCCTCTATGCCCTGCGGGAACCAGTGGACTTTCCGGTAGCCCAGGGCGACGAGGCGCTTGCCGAGGTTCCAACTGCCCCAGCAGTCGGGGTGGCAGTAGGTGACGATGGGCCTTTCGAGGTCGCCCCCGGTGAGATCGGCAACCCGTGCCTTGAGGGCGTCCTGGGCGGCCGCGTCGAGGTCCCCTTCACCCGAGCCCGGCAGCCACGTGCTTCCTGGGATGTTGCGGTGGATGGGGAACCACAGGCCGCCCGGAGGCAGGCCGGCGGGCTTCCGGTCGACCTCCGAGACGTCGAGAAGCACCGGCTTATGCTCCTCGATCAGCTTGGCGACCTCACCGGCATCGACGACGGTGGCCCCTGCGAGGGTCTGCGGCGTGTAGCCGTGCAGCGCCCCCTGCCAGTAGCCGTCGGGCTCCCGCACGCCGACGGGCGAGTCGGCGGGCGCTGCGGCGGTCAGGAACACGGCGGCCGCGGCCACGATGGGAAGGCGGAGCACGGGTCGCATCAGTTGCTTGCCGAACGAACCGGAAAGCTTTTCTCCCAGTGGCCACCCTGGTTGTCCGTGGCGGTGACCTTCATCGGGCCGGCGCCGTCAGGCAGGTAGCCGAAGTTGATGACGGGGTTCGCCGAGATCGAGATGTCCCCGTCCATCGTGAAGACGCTCTTGTCGCCGTAGCTGACGGTGATCTTCTGGATGTAGCGGGCCGGGGTGTAGTCGCGCGTCACTTGGTTCATCTGCATGCCCGAGAAGTTCGGGTGGCGGATCATCAGGGTCGCCTGGACGGGCTTGCCCGGCTGCGTCTCGCCGAACTTCATGCGCATGTCGCCCATGCCCTGCATCGCCTCCTCGTCGCTCATGCCCATCGGTGCCGAGCAGCCGCCGGACGCCTTCACGTACT
This sequence comes from Methylobacterium radiodurans, assembly GCF_003173735.1. Classification (NCBI taxonomy): domain Bacteria; kingdom Pseudomonadati; phylum Pseudomonadota; class Alphaproteobacteria; order Hyphomicrobiales; family Methylobacteriaceae; genus Methylobacterium; species Methylobacterium radiodurans. Next base: position 1,062,519 of record NZ_CP029551.1, read on the forward strand.
CCGTGGCCTCCTGGAACGTGCCGTCCTTCATCTTCGCGACGGCGTGGACGTCGGTGTAGTTGTTGACGCGCACGCGGAGCTTGAGCTCGCTGGGGTCGGCCGCCGGGCCGAAGACGAAGTGGGCGGCGTACGGCGTCGGGTTGTCGTCGATGATGAGCGACAGCTCCGCGACGTTGTCCTTGTCGGGCACGGTCAGGGTGATCGGCACGAGGGAGGCGTCGTCCGCCCGCTTCGGGGCGTCGATCTTCACCGCCTTGCCCCCGGACTGGATCTTGGCGTCGCCGAAGATCTGCTGCTTGATCTCGCCCCAGCGCTCGGCGCGTTGGTTGTCGGAGTCGCCCGCCGCGGCATGCGCCGATCCGGCGGCGATCAGGATGGGCAGGGTTAGGCCCGCCAGCAGGGCGGTCGTCGGGCGCGATGATGCCATGGCGTTTGCTCCTCCGTTGTCGTCATGCCTGCCGTTCGCAGGTCCGATTGAGGAGACGGTAGCCCTTATCCGGCCGGGCGTCGGTGACCTGGGTCACGCAAGTCGGCAGCCGCTCACGATTCTCTCAGGAATGGGGGCGGCGGCGGGTTCAGGGGGGGAGGTCGCCTGACAGGGCGGTCGAGGTTCGAACGCCGACGGCGTAGGTCTTCGTGCGTCGAGGTGCCCTGGGACGGCTTGGATTTGCGTCCCGGTGATCGGCTTATGGGACCTCGCGGGAAATGGTATGCCGTCGAGGCCGAACGAGCCGGTGACCTCAGGTAACACCGGCCTGGAACGGCGGGAGAAACTTCCAAGAACGACCGGGCGGTCATGCATCGCGCCGGCGGCAGGCGGATGTCACATATGCCGGACAACCATCAGGTCGAGCGCTGGATCGAGCGCTTCCCCCTCATCAAGGGCTTCTCCGCCGCCCATCTGCAGATCGCGCGCGGCACGGTGCACTTCCCCGTCCTCGAAGCCGGGGCCGTCGCATACGAGCTCGATGGCGCCTGCGCGAACTACCTCATGTGCATCGACGGTCGGACCCGCGTGTTCCGCATGTCGGAGGGCGGGCGCGAGGTGCTGATCTACAAGGTCGGCGCGGGCGGGACATGCGTGCTCACCACCCAGTGCCTGTTGGCCGGCGGGGGCTTCCCTGCCGAGAGCATCGCGGAGGAGCGCACCGAACTGGCGGCGATCCCGGCCTCGACGTTCCAGCAGTTGATGGCGGAGAGCCCGGAGTTTCGAAGCTTCGTCCTCGATGACTATTCCAGGCTCATGGCGAGCATGTTCACGCTGATCGAGGAGGTGGCTTTCGCGCCGCTGGAGCAAAGGCTCGCGCGCCGGCTCCTGACGGAGGCCGGCCCCGACGGCGTGGTCCACAAGACCCACCAGCAACTCGCCGCCGACGTGGGCAGCGTCCGCGAGGTCGTCAGCCGCATCCTGGCGCAATGGGCCGAGGCCGGTCTCGTGATCCTGCGGCGCGGTCAGGTCGAGATCGCCGACCGCGCGGCCCTGGCCTCCAACCGCCTGCATTAGTCGACGGGGTCCGGTTCTCCGAGCACCGCCAGGGAACGGCGGAACGGACCCCGTGGACGAGACGGTCACTCCTGAGGGGCGGTAACGCTTGCCGCGACGAATTGCAGGAGCATCACGGCACCGCCGCATGCTTCGCCACTTACTGCCAGTACGACTCGGTACCCATCGGCCAGGGCGACGACCGACACGAGGCGCTTTGCACCCTGGCTGGGCATCCGCGCGTCATCCGGCCCGGCGGGCGTAGCGTCCCTCGTCGCGAGGCTCGAAGTAGCGCCCGAACGACACCCGCACGTCCATCTTCTTCTTGAGGGTCCCGGGGGTAAGCGGCTCCTTGTGCAAGGTGGCGCCGCGGAGCGTCACGGCTCTGAGCTCCGGCAGGATCTCGGTAGGCGTCAGGGGGCCCCGCTCGACGAGCACCTCGGCTATCTCCTGCATGACGCGGTCCCAGAACTCCTCGGCCCGGAAGCGGTCGAGCTGGTACTCGACCTTCTGGAGACGGGCGAGGACGCGGGACGTTTCCGTCTCGGCGGCTCCCGCCCGGGCGACGAGCGCGGCATTCTCGGCCTGGAGCGTCTCGATCAACCCGAGCAGGTGCTCGCGGTCATGCTTGTCATCGGTCGCCATGGCCGCGGCGGCCTCCCGCTCGCGGGAGAAGGCCTGGGTGGCCTCGCGCTTGGCCTGCTTCCAGAGGTCCATGGCGAGCGCCTGGCCGGCGGCCTTCATCGCCTTCGACATGTCGGTGGGTTCGAGCTTGGGGTCGTAGCCGCGCTTCTTCCGCCAGGCGCGCAGGTGCTTGCAGACCTCGCGGGGCGAGCCGCCGTTGGGGAGGGACTCGCGCATCTTGCGCAGGCTGGGCCGCTCGCCCCTGGCGAGCAGGGCGTCGGCGACGTGGAAGACGAGGGACTCGGACGGCATGGGCGCTCCCTTGGGTGCGGGCAGCATGCCCGGTCCGGGTTAAGCGGGCGCTTCGGGAGGGCC